>JBOFRN010000120.1:0-74358 GCA_051651025.1 Phocaeicola sp. | reverse complement strand
TCGTATTAAGCGATGTAGCAGGTGGTAACTATACGGCAAACAATTTAGTTGTAGCAACTGAAGGAGCAACAACAAGTAAGAATGGTATTACACTTTACGGTAGCCAAGTAGACCCAGCCACATTGGGTGTAACAAGAGGCGATAAGGTAAAAATTATCCTGACAAAAGGTTTGGCAAAAGCACAAGCATACAAAGGATTAAACCAAGTAACTGGTGCAGCAACCGATGCATGGGCTACAGTAGAGAAAATTGGTACAGGTACGGTTAATCCAATTACCATTACATTGGATCAAATGAATGATTACCAAGCCATGCCAGTAAATATTGCCAATGCAACTACAAGTGCGGCAGGTGTGTGGGCTAATAATACAGCTAATATTTCGCATACCTTAACTGTAAATGGTAGTAACCTTACAGTATTCTGCAAAAAAGGAGCGACTTCATTGATAGAACTTCCTTTCCAAGCAACAACTGCAACCATAACAGGATTGGTTAGTGTATACAGTGATGCAGTTCAATTAGTACCAAGAGATGCTGCCGATGTAGCTGCATTCAATCCATCAAGTGAAGTTCCTACACTTTCTGTAAACCCTACTTCGTTGCAATTCGATGCAGCAGGTGGTACAAAAACAGCCGAAGTTACAGTAACAAACCAAGGTAATTATACAGTTTCTATCAGTGAACTTTCGGGCATTCTTTCGGCTTCTTTAAGTGGTAATACCATTACAGTAGCAGCTAAAGAGAATACAGAAGCAACTGTAGTAAACCAAGAGTTAACGATTTCTTTGAGCAACGGTACTAAAGTAGTAGTTCCTATTACAGTAGCAGCAAAAGCAAGTGGAAATGTTACCAGCTTTAGTATGACTAGCCAAGAAATCATTGATGGAGCAACAGGTACTGCACTAGCAACGAATGGCTATGGAACACAAGCCATTGCTACTCCTAGTACATGGTATACCTGGACAAACAATGGATTGGAGTTTACAGGAGCTAGAATATGTATTGCACTAGCATCTAACGGTGGTGGAATACAAGTGCAAGGAAATGCAAGTGATGTTTCTAAACAAGGTAGAATTTCTAATGTAACTCCTTTAGGAAATATTGAAGCAATGACTATAATTTTAAGGACTTCTCTTGCAGCTAATGCACCTGCATATAACCTATACACAGGTAACTCTACAAATCCGTCAGCAGAAGATACTAAAATTGTTGGTAGTTCAACAATGGTAGAAGAAGGAGGTTTCAATGTATATACTCAAACTTTTGATTTGAGTGAAGGCAACTATAGCTATTTCACTATAATGAATGACCTAGGTGGAGTATTATATATAGACTCTATCGAAGTTAGTTACAAATAAATTTATCAATATCCTAAGGGGGGTCATACACTGTGTGCCCGCTTAGGATATTTTTAACTTCTCCCTATGAGAATGAATACATTAAATAAACTAACCCTAAAGCTAGTTCTACTATCTACCCTCCTACTCATAGGATATGGTTGTAGTACCAGCTCCGATTCGCCATCCATTCAGAATGAGGCCTATTGGAAAACCTCCTCGACTGTAAATGCCGCCGAGGGATCTATTGCCCTCATCCTATCGGGTGCTCAAGGTACCGATTGGAAGGCCGAGGTGATGGAGGGAAATGGCTGGTGTGCCTTTAGTCGATCGGACTTTGCCAACAGCCGTACCCAAACGGGAAGTATAAGCGGAGAGTTAAACATACTCTACGTATACTACCTAAAAAACAGTACCAACCAACAGCGAACAGCCACAATCCAATTCCAGTTTGAAGGCGAAGCGGTACAAACGTTTGAACTTAAACAGTTAGCCGAAGCGCAAGAGAATCTTCCTCCATTTGGACGCTGGGCCGAATTGCCGAAAGAGATTGCACATACCAACTACCAATATGCTACACATTACGCCACACTTAAAAATCAAGAGGTAAGAAACTACTCAATCTGTTTTGATAAAAGCAAAAAAGCAGCCTTGTGGGTAGCCTATCCACTGCACAATGTATACCTTGGGAGTGTAAGCCGCAGTGATGCGTGGGGATTTGATCCAATTATAGCGAAAGGGTATCAGCCCGATTGTACCACCAAATCGTACAAAGGAAGTTACGATCGCGGGCATCAGCTACCATCGGCAGATCGTTTGGCTAGCTACGAACTGAATGCACAAACCTTTTATATGAGCAATCTTACTCCGCAATTGGATAGACTAAACCAAGATATGTGGGCCAATTTAGAGACTCAGGTGCGAAGAAATAACTGCACAGATACATTGTATGTGGTAACGGGAGCGCATTTTGGCGCAGGAGCAGGAAGTACAACCGACGGTGTAGGAGGCACAGTACCTATTCCTACGCACTATTATAAGGTACTACTACGCACCAAAAGTGGTTCATCGGGGAAAGCGATTAAAGATTGTAGCGATAGCGAACTGATCTCCATTGGCTTTTGGGTAGAACACAAATCGTATGGCAATGTACAACCACCTAGCACGATTTGTACCACTGTAGCAGATATTGAAGCGAAAACCGGTTTCTCCTTCTTCCCCCAAGTTTCAGCAGCAGTAAAACAACAAAGAGTTCCTTCGCAATGGGGAATTAACTAATCTGATAAAGAGATGAAAAAAATAGCATTCCTACTTCTGTTTGTTGCCGTAGCAAGCTATGGTTACGCACAAAAAAGACACAAAGTGGTTTTTTACAACATCGAAAACTTTTTCGACACCGTAAATGATCCTGATATTCTAGATGATGAATTTACACCCGAAGGGGCTAAAAAGTGGAACGAAGCAAAGTATGCCAAGAAGTTGGAGAATATGGAGCGGGTCTTTTTCGATATTGCGGCTATCGAAAAGAGTTATCCAGCCATTATTGGGGTGTGTGAGGTAGAAAATCGCACCGTACTTGAAGATATTATCGCTACGCCTAAATTGGCACCAGCTAATTACCGAATCAGCCATTTTGATTCGCCCGAAATACGGGGAGTGGATGTAGCCTTTATCTATCGACCCGATGTCTTTAAAATCGAAGGGGAAAAGGCGATTACAACCATTATCCCGTCGCGCCCGGACTACAAAACACGTGATATTTTAACCCTGTGGGGAAAAATAGAGGGGGAAGATTTTTTCTTTATGGTGGCGCACTGGCCCTCGCGTATAGGGGGGAAAGAGGCTTCGGAAGGGAATCGTATAGCTGTAGGAAAACAGATGAGGGCCCTAGCCGACTCGGTAGCACAAGTACGCCCAGGAGTGAAGATTGTAGCGATGGGTGACTTTAATGACGATCCTACCGACAAAAGTATTACCGAAGGATTTGGAGCCAAATTGAAACTAAAAAATTTAGAAACAGGCGACTACTACATCCCTTTTGCTGATATGCTAAAAGCAGGTCACGGCACATTGGCCTATGGCGATGCTTGGAACATATTTGATAACATGATTGTATCGGAAAACTTGGTGCATGCACCAAAGGGGGCGTTGCATCTACAAAAAGGAGAAAAATCTAAATTTTATGGCAATATTTTCAAACGTCACTACTTAATTCAGAAAGAGGGGCAGTTTAAAGGGTATCCGCTACGTACCTACGTGGGAAATAATTTCCAGGGAGGATATAGTGACCACTTGCCGGTATACATATACATTGGAAAATAAAATAATACAAACCTATGAAAATAAAATCATTACTCACATTGGTACTCTCCTTTCTAGCTGTGGCTGTCATGGCACAGGTTGGGGGAATTAAGGGTACTGTTATTGCACGCGGATCACGTGTAGCCATTGAACGGGTAGAGGTTACTCTAACTCCGGGCAATGTGACCACCTATTCGGATGGTACAGGAGCTTTCGAATTTGATTTCTTAAGCGAAGGAGAATATACTCTCCAGTTTAAAGTAACCGATTACGAACCACTGACCCTACCGGTACGCGTGGCTCAAACCATACGTGAGGTAAGAGCCATTCTAGCTCCTGAGGTAGCGGTTACGGCTATTGATGATGCTGTATTTGCAGAATTCGACACGGAGAGTGCTTCGGATGCACAGGCACTACCCTCGTCACTATCGGCATCAAGAGATATTTTCAACAGCATTGCTTCGTTCAAATTTAGCGAAATGCGTTTTAACGTACGTGGCTATGACTCACAAAAAACAGATGTTTCTTTAAATGGTATTCAGTTTAATGATGCCATGACTGGTTATACACCTTGGTCACTTTGGAGCGGTCTAAACGATGCAACACGCAACCAAGAGATTACAACTGGATCGCACGTAGGTGTAGCTGGTGTAGGAGGTGTAGGGGGAATGACCAACATCAACACGCGTCCTTCACAAATGCGAAAAGGACTTCGTGCAAGTGTGGTAAATGGAAACTCTATGTACCGTTTTCGCGGTATGGTGACCTATGCTTCGGGCATGCAAGATAACGGGTGGGCCTATGCATTCTCTCTATCGACTCGACAAGGGGGCAACGATTATGTAGAGGGGGTATATTACAATGCATTTGGTTACTTTGCAGCAATCGAAAAACAGTTTAACAGTCAGCATCGCTTGGCTTTAACGTTGATGGGAGCACCTACACAAAGGGGTACACAACAAGCAGCTACACAAGAGGTGTATGATTTGGTTGGAAATAACTACTACAACCCCAACTGGGGATGGCAAGGTGATAAGCGCCGAAATACTCGAGTACGCAACAATCACGAACCGATTGCCATGTTAAACTACACGTTCGATATTGACGATCGTACGCAGTTGAATGTAGCGAGTTCACTACGTTTCGGCCAAAATGGTTACTCGGCACTTACTTGGTATGCAGGTCCCGATCCACGCCCCGATTATTACCGCAATCTACCAAGTTTTTACGAAGGAACCACCACCGGTGCTTGGTTGTACGAAGGGTGGAGAAACAATACGGACAACATACGCCACGTGAATTGGCAAAATTTATACGACATAAACCGGAATCAATCGCAAGATCTTACCTATGGAGAGGGAGTGCGTTCCATCAATATGATTGAAGAGCGCCATACGGATCAATTGGACTGGAATCTAGCTACACAATTCTCGCACCTATTCCGCAACAATAGCAAATTGGTGGGTGGTGCTAACTTCCGTCGCAACCGTACCTCGTACTACAGTGAAGTGAAAGATTTGTTAGGAGGTGATTACTGGATTGACGTAGATAAATTTGCCGAAAGAGACATGGGTGAGTCCAACCCCATTCCGTATCAAAATGATATGGACTACTACTTGCAACATGGACATGCACGTGCAGCACGAGTGGGCGACAAATATGGATACAACTACCAAGGGCACTTAATTCGTGCGAATGGATGGGCACACTACAACTTTGCAATTGAAAACTTGCAAGTAACACTCGGTGGTGAGTTGGGACACAGCACGCTATGGCGTCACGGTCTTTGGAAAAAAGGATTGTTCCTAGACAATTCGCAAGGTGACTCAGAAAAGTTGAATTACCTAACCTACAAAGCCAAAGCAAACTTCCTATACAAGCTATCGGCAGCGCACTCTTTCGAGGCAAATGTTGTGTATGCACAAGATGCACCTACTTTCCAATATGCATTTGTATCACCCCGTACGCGTAATTCCGTAACACCCGGTATTACAACCGAAAAAATGTTTGGAATAGATGCTTCGTACAATCTACGCTTGGGCGATATCAAAGCACGTATCACAGGTTACTATACAATCTTTAAAGATCAATCAAAGGTAATTTCATATTACGACGATGTGGAGGCTACCTTTTCGAACCTAGCTATGAGTGGAATTAACAAAAAACACTTTGGCTTAGAAGCAGCTGCATCGATACCCTTGTACCAAGGTCTGTCGCTAAATGGAGCTGTAAGCTGGGGGCAGTATACTTACGATTCAAACCCTAACTTTATTCAGATGCAAGACAACAGTGGTGAGGTTATTAACGAGGGACAAGTCTATTGGAAAAACTTCCGCGTAGAGAGCACTCCTCAATTGGCAGCCAACTTGGGTCTTTCGTACCGCAGCCGTAAGAATGTATACCTATCATTAGATGGTAACTTCTACGACAATATGTACCTCTCTATGAATCCGCTTTACCGTACGGATGCCGTAATAACACCCAGCATGACCGACCAGGAGATTCTAGACATACGTAGCCAAGAGAAATTCAACAATGCTTTTACACTCAATGCGAGTGTGGGTAAAAGCTGGTACATTAACCGTACCTATACATTGGGCTTTAGCTTAGATGCAAGAAACCTCTTGAATAATCAGAATATTAAAACAGGAGGGTATGAGCAAATCCGCTTGCTAAAGAATAACGAAGAGAGCATTCAAAAGTACGAAGCATTCGATGCAAAATACTTCTATATGTTTGGTACTACTTACTACTTGAATGTATACTTCCGTTTCTAACTCTGCACTTGATAAAATGAACACCATTATGAAGAAAATAATTAATATAGCCATGATGCTTCTTGCCGCAGTGAGCATGAGCAGCTGCTACGAAAACTTTGATGATCCCACACCTGCTAAAGTGTGGGAGGAGAGTGATTTTAGTGATGCAACCATCCTCTCTATTAAAGAACTAAAGGATCTTTTTTACAACGAATATGGAAATGGAGCCTCTTCACTAGCAAGAACCTATGAGGTGACTGAAAATTATGTCATTCGTGGAAAGATCATTTCGAGTGATCAAGCAGGAAATGTGTACAAATCGGTATACATCTACGATGAGACTTCTGAATCGGCCATCGAGTTGAAGCTGATGGTAAGCAACTGGGTAAATTACCACGTAGGCCAAACAGTTTACGTACGTACTAAAGGTATGGCCATTGGTAGCTATCGATACATGCTAAGCCTGGGGGCAATGCCAACGGAAGAGGATATAGCCAAAGGCTATGCAAATCGTAACATGGAGGATAAAATTCAAGTGAACCAACATATCTTCTTGGGGGCAAGAGGAGAATTAAAAGCAAGTGATTACTATGTGGTGAATGCCAGCAACTATCAGTCGTTAACTGACGACCATCTAGGACGTTTGATTCGTTTTGAAGGGATGAGTTACAACGAAGGTACACTGGATGGTGATCGTTATCCTCAATACTTGGAGGTAACCTACCCTGGCGGTTCAACTACAGGCGTATATACCAACAAGTACTATGCGGAAGAGGGACTTACTCCTACTTATGCCTATAACTACAACAACAATAGATACTATGGTACAGCGTGGTTCGGTTACGAAGGAGCTAGCTCGGCTACCGTAGGTAACTATTTGGTACGTGTGAGTGGATATGCCAATTTTGGCTTGAAACCGCTTCCTACTGCAGGGACAAAAGGGGATTTAACAGCCATCTATACCAAATATTCAGCCCGTTCGGGAGGTTATATAAAATACCAATTGTTGGTAAATAGTGGTACAGACATCGTGTTCTAGAGAAATACATTTTAACCCATATGGCTCGCTGCAAAGATTCCTAGAAATAGTTATCTTTGCAGCGAGTCTCATTTTACGTCTATGCAAGAGCGAAAGATTATACACATCGACATGGATGCTTTCTATGCCTCCGTAGAGCAACGAAACCATCCGGAGCTACGTGGCAAACCCATTGCTGTGGGGCATGCTGAGGAGCGTGGAGTGGTATCGGCAGCTAGCTACGAGGCCCGAAAGTATGGTGTGCGATCGGCTATGTCATCGACACGTGCCAAGAAGCTCTGCCCCGAACTGATCTTCGTATCGGGAAGCATGGAGGTATACAAAGAGATTTCCAAACAGATACGTGCTATTTTCCAGCGCTATACAGATGTGATAGAGCCTCTTTCGCTCGATGAAGCTTTTCTCGATGTTACCCAAAATAAAAAGGGTCTAGAGCTAGCTGTAGAGATAGCTAGGGAGATTAAAACAGCCATCCGTGAGGAGCTGCAATTGGTAGCCTCAGCCGGAGTATCCTACAATAAGTTTTTAGCCAAAATAGCCTCGGACTATCGCAAGCCCGATGGACTTTGCACCATTCATCCGCATCAAGCAGCAGCCTTTATTTCGAAACTTCCCATTGAATCTTTTTGGGGTGTAGGAAAGGTTACTGCACAAAAAATGCACAAACTAGGCATACATCATGGATCCGATTTGAGAGCTTGCTCCTTAGAGATGTTGCAACGCCAATTTGGGAAAGCAGGACCACTATACTACGACTTTGCAAGAGGCATTGACTTACGCCCTGTAGAGGTAGAGTACACCCGTAAATCGGTAGGATGTGAGCATACCCTCGAGAAAGATACTACCCGAAGTAGCTCGGTGATTATTGAGTTGTACCATGTAGCAACCGAGTTGGTAGAACGAATAAGGAGGCAACATTTCGCAGGGTATACACTCACTCTGAAAGTAAAGTTCTATGACTTTACCCAAAGAACACGAAGCCATACGCAGGGGGTAGAGCTAACTCAATTAAAAACCATCCTGCCCTTGGCCAAGAAGCTACTGAAAGAGGTCGATTACAGTGAAATACCCATTCGCCTCATTGGCCTAAGCGTATCGAATCCTAATCAGGAAATCGAACGTTCAAAGGAGGAATGGAAACAGCTTTCATTCGAATTTAAAGAGTAGGAAAAGAGAGCTAGCTTATTGAATTATGAGTGAATGAGCAGATGCAGAGAGAGAATATTCGATTATTTACCCCTCCAGTTTCTCCTCCTTATTTCTTGCATAGAATCGACGTACCTTATAATCCATAAAAAGTAAACAAATAGCTAGAAAAGCTATAAATGAGTAAAAGCCAAAGATTTCAGAGTTATCACCTACTCTTTTTAAGCTGATAAAGGTTTGTTGAAGGGTTAAAAGCAGAGAATCATCTGCATACCAAATAGCTACAACAGCTATACCAATGAGTAACAAGGCAGTTGAAATGGTAGCAATCATGGCCCAGCGCTCATTTCGTCTTCTCATTCGTCTGGCCTCTTTTGTCACCTCCAGCATTACATTCATACGGAACGACGGTTGCAACTTATCATCTGGGAGCTTACTAAAAAGTTCCTTTATTACATCATTCTTTTTATCCATCTTACTCACTCTCCATTTTACGCATTAATACAAACATCTTTTTACGAATCCGGTGAAGCTTTACCTTAATATTGCTCACCTTTAGATTTACAATCTCTGCAATTTCGTCTATCTGCTTTTCCTCTTTATAGAACAATAGAATGATGGCTTGCTCCTCGGGTGGGAGCAGTTTAAGCGCATTCTCCAATCGATTCAATTGTTCTTCATTACTCTCCTCACCCAGCATTTGAGCCACTTCATCTTCGCCTACATTTTCTAGGGCCATCTCTTCAATTGTAGTATACTCTCTCTTTCTCTTTCGCGTAGCAGAGATTGTTGTATTATAGGCTATTCGGTATATCCACGTTGAGAAGGTACTTTCTCCTTTAAAAGAGGAGAGAGATTTGAAAGCTTTTATAAATACATCTTGAGTTAATTCCTCCGCATCTTCCCTATTGTGAACCATCTTATGTATCAAAGAGAAGACAGAATTGCTATATTTATCAAGCAAACAAGCAAAACTGTTTGTATCGCCCTCTAACACTCTTTGAATATAATATTTATCACTGTATAGCTCCATATCTATAGGTTAAGACGCAATGCTAACGAAAAGGTTACACTGAGAAGGAATAAAAAACTATTTAGTAAAAATAGGCATTCCAAGTGTAACCTTGCGCAAAAGGGTGCGTCAAAAGAGCATAAACAGAATAATAAACTTAACTAATTAGTAAAGCGTATGATGGATTTTATTATGGTGCCTTGCATAGTAGGTATAGTCACAGCAGGTATTTATGGATTGTTCGAACTCTATGCACGCCGCAAAGAGCGTCTACTTATGATCGAAAAGCTGGCAGAGAAGTTAGATCGTACATCAATCGATGGTAAATTGGTAATGCCCAATTTAGGACTATCAAAAAGAACTTTTAGTGCACTAAAAGTAGGATGCTTACTTGTAGGTATCGGGCTAGGTGTATTCATAGGGCTCCTTTTAACGCTTCAACTAGGCCTAGAAAAGAACTACGAGTTAAAAGGAACAGCCTATGGGGCTTCGGTCCTTCTATTTGGTGGGATTGGACTGCTTGTTGCTTTTATTATTGAAGTTCGTATGAACAAGCATAAAAAGGAGTAAACTATCAACTCCTATTATCGAGTAAAGTACCTTCTAAACTGATCAAAAGAATGTGTTACTAGCCGTAAATGAGGTAAACTCCTCATAAGAACTCCTAACAAGAAGGATGCCCCATCAACTCTAATAGATAAAGGTTGATAGGGCATTTTTCTATTCCAACCACTGCTACAACGGAGTAAGACTACAACCCATTTAAGAGAGCGAATCATTCTTTCGCTTCAGAAAATCAGTTGGGCTTTCTTTAAACTGCTCTTTGTAACACTTGGTAAAGTAAGAGGGCGAAGAGAATCCAACTTCATAGGCAATTTCAGAGATACTCATATCTGAAGAGGAAAGCATAGATTTTGCCTTCTTTAAACGCATTTGACGCAAGAGTTCATTGGGTGCATAATTGGTGAGCGATTTCAATTTGCGATAGAGTTGCACCCTACTTAATCCCATCTCCTTACCCAGCTCCTCTACATTAAGTTCCGGCTCTTTCATGCGTTGTGCTACCAAAGCTTTAAATTTTGCCACAAATCCTTTATCCATATCGGTAATATGCTCTTTAGTTAAAAGCTGCTGATCACCTAACACATCCTTAAGTTGCCGACGAGAGGCTATCAGATTTTTAATGCGTGAAAGCAAAAGAGTGGCTTCAAAAGGTTTTGATATATAAGAGTCTGCCCCACCATTATATCCTTGTATGCGTTGTTCATCTAAAGAACAAGCAGTAAGTAGAATTACAGGAATGTGGCAAGTTTGCAATTCATTCTTTAATCGCTGGCAACAGGTTATTCCATCCATTCCTGGCATCATCACATCCGATATGATTAAATCGGGGACATACTTCATAGCCAAAGCAATACCTGTTTGTGCCTCAGGAGCTTTTATTACTGTGTACTCTCTCTCCAATAAGGAGGCCATGTAATTTCGAATGTCTGCATTATCATCTATTACCAAGAGAGTAGGTTTATCGGCAGATATCATTCCCTCCATTTCATCAACGAAATAAGGCTCCTCTCCTATGGGTTGCTCCACTTCATCAGAAATGGTTTCTAACATGGACGAAACTGGAAGCTGTAACGGAAGCTGTACGCTAAAGGTCGTTCCCTCATCGTTGCTATTCATCGTTATTTCGCCTCCATGCAACTTCACAAAAGCGTGTACAAGTGCTAAGCCAATACCCGTTCCAGCTTGGTGCCCATCAATCTGATAGAAACGAGTAAAGATAGCCTGAGCTTCACTAGGCGAGATATAACTACCCGAGTTAAAAACCGAAAAGTTTAATAGGTCATTCTCTATACTCAGATGTACTCGGATGGTTCCTCCTTCATTGGTATACTTTGCTGCATTCGATAAGAGATTGAAGTAGATACGTTCCATTTTCTCTTGATCAGCCAGAATGTTGTAATCTCTCTGTTCGGCTTGTGTAAATCGGAAATGAATCTGTTTTTTAACGAGCATCAACTGAAAGGCCTCACTCCATTGTTCCATCGATGTTTTTAGATCGAAGGCAGCAAGATGGAGTGTCATCTTTCCATTCTCAATCTTCCGAAAGTCTAAGATTTGATTCACTAAACGAAGTAGAATAGTGGTATTCTTTTTTACCAGTGTAAGCAACTGCTTTTGACGCTCATTCTGTCCGCCCTCTGCAAGGAGTTGATTGACAGGATCGGCTATCAGTGTAAGTGGGGTACGGAAATCATGAGAAACATTGGTAAAGAAAACCAGTTTGGCTTGTGTGGCCTCCTCTAACTCGCTTGCCAACAATTCGAGCTGTTCTTTTTGCTGAACAAGCAACTCCTTTTGCTCTATCAATTGTTCCTTCTGCTCCTCTAACTGGTCTCTTTTTTGAGAGAGTTTGGTGTTCAATCGGTTCTTGCTACGCAAAGAAAAATAGACTGCAATTAATAGAGCAATCACCAATGTGAGTGCAAATAGGCTTCCCCACAACAGGAGTTGCTGTGCAGCATATCGACTCAGGTAGTGGTTCATCATACCACGAATCGTTTCTATTTTGGTATCTAGCTGAGCAATGTGAACTGTTTGAAGATGCATCATGGCTGCATTGGTCTGATCCACCACAGCCGTTTCAAGTAAGGTCTCACGCTCAAACGGACGATTCTCCAAGATATTCATGGCAAGTTGAATCACCTTATCGCCTCCTGTAGGATAGATAAAGGTAGCATCTAGTTCTTTATTTAGCACCTGAGCGATACCAAATCCATCTCCTGGAAGCGCATCGATACCTATAAAATAGATCTCTTCTTCCCGTCCTCTAGCTACTGCCGCTGCCCGTGCACCCGCTGCCATGCGGTCATTCTGTGCAAAGACTACATCTATCTCGACGTGCTTGAGTAACAAGCTATCCATCTGATGGGTGGCATCCGACTGCAACCAGCTGGCATCTCTACTCTCTAAGAGTTCTATTTTGGGATAGTTCGAGAGTGCAGAGACAAAGCCCCGATGACGATCCATAGCGGGTGTAGAACCTTGTAAACCTGCTATTTCGACAATGCGTCCTTTCCCACTTAGTAACCCTACGATGTAGTCACCCACAGCCCTACCTATTTTATAGTTGTCAGCACCAATATAGGCGGTGTATTTTTCAGAAAGAACTTTACGATCAATCACGATAACTGGAATCCCCAAATCGAATGCCTTTTCTACCATCGGCGTAATGGGTGCTGCTTCGTTAGGGGCAACAATTAACAAATCAACCCCACTCTTTATAAAGTGTTCGATATCTTCAATTTGCTTTTGGCTATCATCATTCGCTGTACGTACCTCAATATCTACCCCATCGTAAAAAAGAGCCTCGCGCTCCATTTCATGATTCATTTGGCTACGCCATTCATCGTCACTACATTGTGAGATGGCAATGGAGTATCGTGATTTGTTAGAGGTACAAGCCGTTAGGAATATTACCAAAAGGAGAATGATAGATATGAATAGGTTCTTTTTCATGGTTCTCAAGAGATTACATTCCGCAAATGTAGAAAAAAAAACGATATCTAATCTGGGTTCGTCGTATATGTAACCCAGATTAGATATCGTTGAACTCCTTTATAGAAGTTACTGCTTGGTTATCTTACCTACCCAACCACCGCCTGGCATCATCTTGATGGCGAGCTTTCGATCGGCTGGTACATCCATCCACACTTTTTTGTAATCTTCGGCATTTCGATCGGCATTCATACCATCTTGGAAGATTTCGAGCTTATAGTTGCCCTCACCTAAGAAAGAGAGGTCGAGTGTTAGGTTGCGCTCTGACCAATCGGTTAGTGCACCCACATACCAAACCTCACCCGCTTGACGGGCCATCACTAAGTATTCCGATATCTTTCCGTCGAGTGCAAGTGTTTCATTCCAAACGGTAGGAATAGCTGCAATAAAGTCGGTCGATTCAGGTTCGGCCATATAAGCCGTTGGGGTATCACAGAGCATATTGAGCGGCGAATCAAAGATAACATAGGTAGCCAATTGGCGGCAACGGGTTCCTTGGCTCATCGGCTGTGAGTAAGAGGGATAGTAGTTACGTTGCACCACATTGCGCATCGCTCCTTGTGTATAATCCATCGGACCTGCATACATACGAATAAATGGAATTTGCAAATCGTAGGTTACTTGGTCGTAATCGGTTTCTTTCCATTTAAGTTGTTCCAAACCATTTACCCCTTCAAAGTTAATGACATTGGGCCAGGTTCTTTGCAGACCTGCAGGTTTGCAAGTCCCGTGGAAATCGACAAGCATTTTGTACTTGGCGCAAAGCTCGGCAGTCTCCTCTAAGAAGTTGGTCATCTCTTGATCGTCTCTATCCATAAAATCGATTTTGAATCCCTTCACACCCATTTCAGAGTAGCGGCGAGTAACCTCTTCCATATTCGTATAGTACGACCAGTAACCTGCCCACAGAATGATGCCTACGTTCTTCGCCGTTGCATAATCTACAATCCCTTTTAAATCAATTTCGGGTACTACCTTGAAAAGGTCGTTGGCTTTATTAACCGCCCATCCCTCGTCAAGAATGACATACTCAATTCCTTTGTCGGAAGCAAAGTCGATGTAGTACTTGTACGTTTCGGTGTTGATACCTGCGCGGAAATCTACCCCTTTAAGGTTCCAATCATTCCACCAGTCCCATGCTACTTTACCCGGTTTAATCCAACTTTGATCGGCTATTTTCGAAGGAGCAGCTACCCGATAAGCCAAGTCACTTGCAGCTAGTTCGGCATCATTGGCTGCAATGCCTATTACTCGCCAAGGGAAGTTTCTTGCTTGCGTTACTTTTGCAATATACGCTTCGCGCTCAGTCGGAATTTGTTGCAAATCGTTGTGTCCACCTAGTACACTACTCTTTACTACGGGAGCCAAAACAGCGCCAAAAGCAGGATACGTGGTTGAACTTGTTAAGAACAAACCTGGGTAATCCATTAAGTCACTCTCGGTTATACAAAGTTTGTGACTAGCACTCTCTACCAAAAGCGGTAGGGTAATAAGGCGGTTCTCGTTCAGTGATTTAATGGGTTTTACATCGTATGTATTCTCAAATGAGTTAAAAAACTGACGTTCGCGTGTAGCGCTCTCAGGCGTGTTGCTATAAGCCGCCCAAGCCATGCTATTTGTTGGGAAGTTGAATTGCGCGATCTCATTTTTAATGTTCCCAAGCGCACTATTGGTTGCTACGAAGCGATATACTACACCATCGTTATAGGCTCTAAATTCCAAATTGAATCCCTCGCTGAAAGAGAGTGTTAATAGGTTGTAGTTATCTTCCACAACCAACCGTTTAAAAATAGGTGCCTCAAACGTGGAAGCATGTTTAGTAACACGCGATGATTTCAGTTTCGAACCAACACCGAGTACTTTTCCCGAAAGTAGTTCCAAAGCCACTTGCGAAGGAGCTAGTAATAGGCTTCCCTCTTTTTGAATAGAATAGGTAATTTTGTCGCTTACAGCAACAGTTGTTTGAATTTTCCCATTGGGAGAAGCTACTTTATACTCTTTAGCTGCTGTTACAACAAAAGAGAAGATAGCGAGTAACAGTAATAATCCTCTGTTTTTCATATTATAGTATTTAATAGGTGATATTTCTATCGATGCGCAAGGTAAACGCAATAGTCACAAATGTAGTGATTCTGCCCGAGACTAACAAGCAAGAAAATACCGCATTTACAGCGGTATAGAACATTTCGTTTTTTATTTCGATATTGCTAATTTCCATTCTGAACCTACCCAAAAGCTCCAATTAGAGTGTTGAATGAGTAGCATACTCAAATGTGAACTTTTAAATAGGTCCAGAGTTGAAACTAGAACTGACATTTCGCCCCTAATGAACAGTAATAAAGTAATTAGGGTTCATCTTAGATTATTTACAGCCCCAATCTATAGATGGTTAAGTTTTCTACGCGAGCTGTTCCTGAATCTGTATAAAAACGTAAATTGTTATAAGGCTCAGTAGGGAAGATTAAGTTGGTCATAGCTATGCGACCGCCATCTACAAAGATCTCAACCGAGCATCGGTCTACAAAGATGTCTAGATGATAACTCTTACCATGGCACAAAGACAACGGTGCCCAAGTAGCTAGAGCAAAATCATTCTTGTAGTTAATTGAAGTACTCTTGCGATTGTCGTGATTCTCTATAAAGTGAGGTTCTGACTTCTCACCGAAGGCGGTCAGTCCGCTCTCGGTACGATCCATAACCAACTTTTGTAGCTCTAAGTCAAGATAGATGAGCGTTTTTTCACCCTTTGTGTTGTATAGCTCCAATCCTGCCACACGTGAATCGCCAGGTGTTACATCGAACTCCAATTCATAAGCACCTTCATTTTCAGAAAGGAAATTATCAACAATGCACTCATTTACTACCTCGAAAGATTCGATTGTACGACTCTCCTTACGCAACTCTCTACTCTCTTTCACCACATCGGCCGATAAGAAGGTCTCTCCATCTTTCGTGTAGAGCTTCAATTCACGTGGTAATCCATTCGCACCACGATATTGGCGGATGGGTGTAAAGTTGGCATACTGCCAGTTACTCATCCAAGGAATGGCAATTTCGCGTCCCTCTACATTCGAGATACAAACGGCTGCATAATGGTCTTTTCCCCAATCTAACCACTTGGTTACTTCAGGTTTGGTATCGCACGTAAACGTATGGCCATCAAAGTTTCCCACAAAGTATTCCGTAGCACTACCTCCAAAGAGGCAACCGGGGTTGATATTAACAATCATGACCCACTTCTTATTGGTTTCATCACCATCGACTGCCAATTGAATAAAGTCAGGACACTCAAACTGATTGGGTTGGATACCATATCCTTCGCCAAAGGCACTTACGTACTCCCACTCTTTTAAGTTAGGGGAGCTGTAAAAGCGCATCTCTCTATCGGCCGATACAATCATGTACCACTTTGAAGCAGGTTCGTACCAAAATACTTTCGGATCACGGAAGTCTTTCAACCCATCGAAAGGGGTTAATACCGGATTCTTTTCGTATTTAGTATAGGTGCGACCGTTATCGGTACTGTAGGCCAAACTCTGCACTTGCCCCTTATCGCTTGCCGAGGTATAGAGTGCAATCATCGCATCGTTCCCATAACCCGCGGTATTGTTCTTATCAATCACGGTACTACCCGAGAAGATGTGTCCCAACGTATCGCGTGCAATAGCTGGATCGAGGTGCGACCAATGAATCAGGTCTTTACTCACTGAGTGGCCCCAATGCATATTTCCCCAACGAGAACCGTATGGGTTGTATTGGAAGTAAAGATGATACTCACCATCTTTATAGACCAAGCCATTCGGATCGTTCATCCAACCATAAAGAGCGGTATGGTGATAAAGCGGACGGTAATAGTCTGTATTCTCGGTATTGAAGGTATCCGACAACTTTACTTCGTTCCAAGTGATGGCTTTCGAAGAGGCTGTGCGAACAGATACGGTAGCTTCTTCACTACCTGCAGGCAGTGCAAAAGGTACGTAGTACTCAATGCTATCGACTGCTAAACGAATATCCATAGCGATATCAGCAGCACTACCTGTAACTAACGTAACTTGACTCTCGGCAGCTGACTCTTGAATAGGAAAGAGTACATATTTTGTGGGGTTAGCAATGTGCATAACCGTTAGAGTATCTCCTTGATGCTCCAATGTAAATCCATTCGTTGAAGATTGACAACCTACCATACCTAGTGTACAGAGTAATCCCCAAGTAGCTATTTGGTTTCTATTTTTTTTCATTGTTTACGAATTGATTGTGAATACCTTCCTTATTCTTGCACCCGATTGATTAGCTCAGCAGGCAGTTCGGGCATCGCTCCATGTTGTGTACATACGAATGCCGAAGTCTCTACCGCTAAACGATGTGCCTCAGGTACTGACTTTCCATGGAAAAGTGCCGAGGTAAAGGCCGCTGTAAAGGAATCGCCTGCTCCTACTGTATCGGCTACCGTTACTTTGGGGGTCTCTTGGAAAGAGAAAGCGCCAGGTGTAAAGACATAACTTCCGTTCGTACCACACGTAAGAATCAGCATCTTTAAGTTGTATTTTGCCAATAGGATCCAACATTTATCTTGTAAATCGATACCAGGATAGCCAAACATGCGGCTGATAGCAACTAGCTCCTCATCGTTTATTTTCAATACATTGCAACGCTTCATCGAGTCACAAATAATATCTTTGGTATAGAATCCTTGACGGAGATTAATGTCAAAGATTTTAAGTGTATCCGCTTTTGTTGGCATGGTATCTAGGAACTGTTCAATAGTTGTACGGCTTCCGATACTACGCTGCGCTAATGAGCCAAAACAAACGGCATCGGCCGAAAGGGCCAACTCCTTTAATTCGGGTGTAAAGGGAATATTATCCCATGCAACTCCCTCTTTTATTTCGTAACAAGGAACTCCTTGCGGATCGAGTGTTACTTGTACCGAACCGGTAGGGTACTCTACCCGAGCAATGTGGCAAGAGAGCTTTTTCTGTGCAAAAACATCCAGTATTTCACTTCCACTTTCGTCACGCCCTACGGCACTAACTACGCGGCTATCCAAACCGAATTGCGAAACATGATAAGCAAAGTTGGCAGGTGCACCCCCAATTTTCTTTCCATCAGGAAGCATATCCCATAAGGCTTCGCCCATTCCTACAACGATCTTTTTCATTTTGATATTAGTTTAAAGTTGTTTTTTTAATCATAGTGGTATAATAAAGTAGGTAGAGTACACCTACGCTCATAACGGCTACTGCACCGCTTTGTCCCATGGCATCACTGGCCACTCCCATAGCAAGTGGGAACACCGTACCTCCAAAGAGACCCATAATCATCAATCCAGATACCTCGTTCTTCTTGTTTGGAAGAGTTACCAACGCTTGCGAGAAGATTACTGGGAAGATGTTGGAGTTACCAAAGCCAATGAGTGCAATACAAATATAGATTAATTCTTTGGTGTGGAAAACAAATAATCCCCCCATAGCCAATGCCATAAACAAGCTACTGATTCCAAAGAACAATTTGGCACTCATGCGTTGCAAAAGGAAAGAGCCCAAGAAGCAACCTGCTGTACGGAAGATAAAGTAGAGACTGGTAGAGAAGGCAGCCTCATCAAGGCCCATGCCCAAACGTTCCATTAATATTTTAGGTGCAGTGGTATTGGTACCTACATCAATACCTACGTGGCACATAATACCGACAAACGAAAGCAACACAAAGGGTTTACCCAGTAGGGCAAAACACTCGCCAAAACTAGAGGGTTTTTCGTTACTCTTCTCTTCGGTAATGGTGGTTTGTCCCAATAAGAAGATGGCAACAATGGCCATCACCATATAGATAGGGAATAAAATACGCCAGCCCAAACCGACTGTCGGAATAGCTTGCGTAGCTCCCCACATAGCAATGTAAGGGGCCAAGAAAGAGGCAATAGCCTTTACAAACTGTCCAAAGGTAAGGCTACTTGCTAAACGATTGGGGTTTACGATATTTGACAACAAGGGGTTTAAAGAGGTTTGCATCAAAGCATTACCAATTCCCAATAGGGAAAAAGAGATGAGCATGAGGGTATATCCCTCTCCAAATATAGGTAATAGCAACGAAGCAAAAGTAACAACCAAACTGAGCAGCACCGTTTTCTTTTGTCCTATTTTATTCATCAACATACCCGTAGGCACTGAGAATATTAAGAACCAGAAGAATACCAACGAAGGAAAAAGATTGGCTTCTGAGTCAGTCAGGTTTAAATCGGCTTTTACATAATTGGAGGCAATACCTACCAGATCAACAAAACCCATTGCAAAAAAGCAAAGCATTAAAGGAATGAGTTTCGATAAAGAGTGAGATTGTTTCATGGTTTTAAGTCTATCTATGTTTAATTATCTACATCTGTATAAGAAGATTAGAAGCTAAGTTTTGCGGTTAGTTCCACAGTGAAAGGACGCAAGTAGCTACCGGTCATCCATGCGCCATTGTAGGCTGCAGCATCTTCTTTGTCGACCAATTCGGCACCTGCAATGCTGCCACGTGCACCGGTTTGGTTCAAGAAGTTGATAACCGTTCCGCTCAACATCAGGTGTTTATTTACTTTCCAATCTACTCCTCCAAACGTTTCGAAACGTCCATTAAAGTAGTATGCGTTCTTAATGTTGGCGTATGTTTTGCTGAAGTAACGGAAGCTGGTCCAAACACGTAGCTGGTCATTGATGGTATAGCTAGGATCGAACTCGATCATCACCTTGGGTATTTCGGTAACCATGTTTCCTGTAGCATTGATCGAAGAGGTCGATCCATCGCTAAAGGTTACACCGGTTTCGTATTTCTTGTACTTAGGCACTTGGTAAGTAAATAGAACATGAAGGTCAAATCCTTTGAAAGGTTTAATAACTGCATCGGTCGTCCACCCAATGGTTTCAATATCGTAACTTAATTGCGCTGCTTTAATATCGCTATTGTCATTGGGGTTAATCAAGTTGAGTGTAGAGTTGTTGTTGCTCTTTGCAATGTAGGTAAAAAGCGAGGTCAAGCTCAACCAATCGTTGTTGTAGTAGATACCTGCACGCCCCAATGGAATGGAGATCTGACCCACATTGGGCATCTCGGCAGGCGAGAAGTTCGATAGGTTAGGACGTTGCGTAATGTAGGTAAAGTCGGCTGTAAAACCAAATCGGTCATTCATCTTGTAGGTAGCAGCAGCAGTAAGGGCTGTATTGAACCAGTTGTAAGAGAAGTTACGAGGGGTGATAAGTGTACCATCGGCAGCCGTTGCCCCCATGTGGTAGTTGGCAAAACGGCCTACGGGGTTTCCATCGGCGTTGTAAACGGCCAAGTTTTCACCGCTTAGGTGTTGGTACTCCAAGCGAGCACCGTAGTAGACGTTCCACTTGGGGGTAATGTCCCAATCGTGCGTAGCAAACAGGGCCAATTTGTTCTCTACTCCGTTGTAATACTCCGAAGCATTCTGATTCAAGTTGTAGTAAGGGGTATTGCCGTAGTAGTTTACTTTATCGGATGGTGTACCATAAAGCATGCTTGGGTATTCGCCCACGGTATGGTCGTACATCGTAGTGTTCGACGCGTAATCTACCTTATAGTACCACTCATTTAACCCTACTCGCCAAGTCATATTATCGGTTTTGCGAGAGAGTTCGGTGGTAAAAAAGAAGTTATCTATCGTGCCTCGATTAAAGCAAGACATTCTGCTCTGTACATACCCTTCGTAAGGAGTATAGGAACCATCGGCATTCTTTACTTGGTAGCCATCGGATAGGCTTTTCTGCTCCATCGACATGGGCGTTTGGTAAAGGTAAGAACCCAAAGCATGGTTGTACTTCATATTTAGCTTCCAAACCAAACCAGTATCAAAGTTGTAACGATTCATTAGGGTAAATTGGTTACCTGTGCTCTTGGTGGCATCGTATAGGCTGGTAGTTTCCACCTCGCCGGTACGGATGTTCATATAGGTAATATCCGATACGTTGGGCAAGTAGGAAGAGGTACCTAAGCTAAAACCAGGAATCTCTTTCACACTACCATCACCCACATAAATAAAGGGGGCACTTGTTGTAGCGTTAGAGAGCCAGTTGCTTTTGCTGTAGTGATAGATAGCGGTAAGCTCTCCCCTACCTTCGTTGTAGCGTTTGGTCAATGCAAATTTGTAAATCTCGGTACGGTCTTGGTACTGTGCAAAACCTAGATCGAAGGTTCCAGGGTCAAAGTTTTGGTAAATGCTTCCGCTGTAGTACCAGTCGCTCCCGATCTGTCCGTTTAAATTGATATCGAATTGTTGGCGGCCATAGTGGTTGGTATTGTAGTTTAAAGTACCATTAAAGACTTTCTCCTTATTTAATCCCAACTCAGTAAACGAGTTCACCGCATAACCTATATTGCCTGTGGTAATGGCTGTTTCCGATATCTTTAAGAGTCCCGAATAACCCAAGCTAGAGTCTCCACGCCAATGGGTATTTACATTGTGAGGATTGGAGTTGTAAACAACAGGTAGCCCATTCTCGAGTACGCTCACATCGCCTCCGGGTAAACCAATCGAGATTTCGCGAGGACCATTGGCACTCGATGCATTGAGCATTACATTTCTTCCCGTCTCTTCTTTGGACTCCTTCTGTACATTTTTTACTTGTGTAGAGTCTGAAAGAAGCGTGGTTTTTGTTGATTGGGCAAAAGAAGTGGTTCCTATAGCAGCGAGGAGCAACCAAGAAAGTGGTTTAAGCTTTTGTAAGGATTGTTGGTTCATGGATATTATATTTATAAGTTTTACCTTGACAAAACTAAATAAGGGAGAACAATTCAGTTTGCAAAGATGTTTCATTCCCTGCCATTTTTGATTCTATGTAACATTTATGTTATAAAATGAAACATTTTTAGCGGCTTTATTTAGCTTAAAAGAGGTTTCATTCCCCAAATTCCACCCTATTCGGTTAAATTCTGTACCAAAAAGATAGCCCAAAAACGTACGGTTATGCAGCCTTGTACAAGCGGTCGTTCAACCTTGCATAACCGGTTGTGCAAGGCTGCACAACCGTACGTGTAAAACCATCCTTTTGAGACAGATCAGGAAACCTCTGTTCGAGGCGAACTATGGGCTTTATTAAGAAGATACATTAGCACCTATATAGTCTGCATGATACGCATTTTATTTTTTTGTCTTTCCAACAGAATCGTTACCTTTGCTTCCTCACTTCATAAACTATGATAACAATCCTTATGAAGGATCAAAAAACCATTAATCAAAACTCTATCTAACTATTATGAAAAAAGGATTATTGTACCTCACTGGTTTCGCTTTACTGGTATGCTTTGTACTGTTTTTAACTCCTGTAGATCAAACGCCCACCACTGGCATGAAAAATCCACCCAAACACCTTATTATTATCGGGTTTGATGGATTAAGTTCTTGGGCTATTAACAATGGGGCTCAAATGCCTACATTGCGAAAATTAATGAAAGAGGGTGCCCACACTCTCGAAACGCGTACTGTTTTACCCTCATCGAGTGCTGTAAACTGGGCATCTATGTTTATGGGAGCAGGTCCCGAACTACATGGATACACGACCTGGGGGAGTAAATCGCCCGACTTGCCAGCACGTGTATTGACTGAAAATGAACGTTTCCCCGATGCCTTTGCAGCCATTCATAAAAAGCTTCCAGAGGCTAAAATGGGCTATTTCTATGAGTGGGATGGGATGCGCTACTTGGTGGACTCGCTCTCATTCGATCGCTTTGAACACGGTAAGTTAACTCTGGATGGAGGACTTAAAAATGCCATCGATTACATTACTACCACTCGCCCTACCCTATGTGCTATTATTTACGATGAGCCCGATGGAGTGGGTCACCGATCGGGATGGGAATCGTCCGAATATATGGCACGAATTGCTGAATTGGACCAATCTATCGAAGCGGTGCTGACTGCCGTCCAAAAAGCAGGTATGATGGATGAAACGATTATTATGGTAGTATCCGATCATGGTGGCATAGAGACTGGTCACGGTAAAATAAGTATGAAAGAGATGCAAATTCCTTCTGTCTTTTATGGCAAAGGGATTAAAAGCGGACATTATATGGACGAGAGTACAATGATTTATGATACCGCTCCAACCATTGCCCACATATTCGATGCAGAACCTGCACAAGTATGGGTAGGAAGACCCATGCTCTCTATCTTTGAATAAGATAGACAACCACAATTTAAAACCTTTAATTACCTAATTATAACCTTTAATCGAATCAGAATGAAACGAATGTCACTTACCCTCTCTCTCTTCTTACTTTTTGCAGGTAGTATCCATGCACAAAGCCTTGCCGAATCGGTAGCGAGTGACCTGAAGCACTTTACAGACGCATCGGGTAGTTCGCTAAAAAGCAACATCAAGATGAAGAGTCTGAAGAAATTTAAAAGTGAAGAGATGAAAGAGGTGGCAAGACAGATGCTTGCCAACAGTTATGAATCCGAGTACCTATGTGCTAGCTACGAGGCCTATCCCTCGCCCATAGCCTTGGGTGAGACTCTTAAGCTAGGTAACGGATTTAGTCGCTACGAGAACATAACTGGCGTCTACCTAGAGGCAGGCGAGCAGGTGGTAATTGTGGGCGATACAGGCGGCAAAAAAATATCACTTCTTATACCCAACTGGATGAGAAAACCGGCCGAAGGCATTGAGCCCACGAAAGATCCCAACGGATGGGGATTACACAAACAAGAGATTGCACTAACCGAAGGCATCAATGTCATTCAAGTAGAGAAGGCGGGAAATGTTTATGTAAACTACTTTGACGATCATGCCGAAAGTGCACCGCGCATTACGATTCACTTTCCAACTGGAAAGGTGAATGGCTATTTTGATCTAGCGAAACACACTGACGAGGATTGGAACAGACTGCTGGATCAGGCAGTCAGCCCCATTATGGATGCCCGCGGAAAGCATATACAAGTAGCTTACCCCGTAGAGTGGTTTAAAGAGTATACGCACAATCGTGGTGTAGAACTAATTACAAATTACGATACCATGCTTAATCACATGTATGTTTTGATGGGTTTGGTTAAGTATAACAAAATACCTAAAAACCGAATTCTGGCCCGGGTTAACTTTAACTACTACATGTTTCGCGATGGCGATGGAGTGGCCTACTTAGGCGATTCAAGAACTATGCGCATGGTAGCCGATCCATCAGTGGTTATATCGGGCGATCCTTGCTGGGGCTTTAGCCACGAAGTAGGACACGTATTGCAAATGAGACCCCAAATGACTTGGGGGGGAATGACCGAAGTGAGCAATAACATCTTCTCGCTCTATACCGGTGCCAAGATGGGAAATGAGAGTCGCATTAAGAACCAAAAAAACTATACATCCGCTCGTAAAAACATTATAGAAGCAAGTCCTAAAAAGTCATTTCTCGATGAAACCGATGTTTTCGATCGATTGGTTCCCTTCTGGCAATTACACCTCTACTTTACACAAAAGGGGAAAGCCGATTTCTATGCCGATGTTATGGAAGAGATGCGTAACAGACCCGATGCAGGAACAGGTAATAAATCAATCAACAACCAATTTGAGTTTGTAAAGATCTGCTGTGATGTAGCAAAACTCGACTTAACTGATTTCTTTGAACAGTGGGGCTTCTTCTGGATCGGTTCTCTCTCTTTGAAAGATTATGCCGACTATAACTTCACCATTACCGAGAAGATGGTAAACGATACCAAAGTCTATATCAAAGGGAAAAACTATCCAAAACCAACCGAAGATATTACTCTAGTAGCTGAGTAAAGACACTCCTGAGCTATCTCTACTGCTTGCAGCGTAAGCCATCTGGATGGAATCACGCTGCAACTAGTATTATAAAGAGAGGATTACTCCAAAATCATCTCCATTGTAATAATTCTAATCTAACTAACTATAAAATGAAGAAAAAGACTCTATTCTTTTATGTAGCATCCCTCTTTCTATTTACAGCTTGTACCTACGAGCCGGTAGTTTATAATCTTTCCGACTATGGCATTCTGCCCAATAGTAGCGAAGATGTGTCGCCATTGCTAGAACAAGCCATCGAAAAGATTAAGAAGGAGCGAAAATCAAACGAACCAATCACCATTCAGTTTGCCAAAGGAACCTATAATTTCTATCCCGAGAAGTCTGCAACCAAAGAGTATTTTATCTCGAATCACGACCAAGATAATCCCAAACAAGTAGGTCTTCCATTTGAAGGGATGAATAACGTAACTGTAGATGGAGATGGAGCCGATTTTATCTTTCATGGACGTATGCTCCCATTAAGTGTAGTAGGCGATACAGCTTGTCTCTTTAAAAACTTTAGTATCGATTTTAAGAACCCGCACATCTCACAAGTAAAGGTATTAGAGAACGATACCATTAACCACCTTATTACGTACGAGGTAGCTCCTTGGGTAGAGTACGAAGTAAAAGAGGGAACATTTATAGCCAAAGGACTCGGTTGGCAACACACGCCATCATGGGGAATTGCCTTCGAAGAGGAGACCAAACGATTGGTATACCGAACCAGCGATATTGCACTAGGCACTCGCAATGTAAAGGAGATAGCTCCACGCACCCTGCAAGCACCGTGGAAGAACAGCCGTTTGATACCAGGTACAGTCGTGGCCATGCGTAGTTATGGCAGACCTACTCCAGGCATCTTCGTAACACACTCGAAAGATATTACTTTTGATAATGTAACCGTACACTATGCCGAAGGAATGGGACTATTGGCACAAATGAGTGAAAACCTAACACTCGATGGTTTCAGCGTAGCCCTACGCGGCGAATCGGATCCTCGCTACTTTACAACGCAAGCCGATGCCACTCACTTCTCGGGCTGTAAAGGAAAGATTATCTCTAAGAATGGACTTTACGAAGGGATGATGGACGATGCCATCAATGTACACGGAACCTACCTTAAGGTAGTAAAGCGGATCAATCCTACTAGCGTAATAGCTGCCTATATGCACTCTCAATCGTATGGATTTGAGTGGGGACGTGTAGGCGATTCCGTACAGTTTGTTAACTCAGCAACGATGGAGTTAATGGAGAGTCTGACGACTATTAAGTCTATTAGACCCTACGATAAAGAGAGTGTAGTAGGTGCGAAACAGTATGAAATAGAGTTTGCCGAAGCTATTGATGCCGCAATTACCGAGGAGGGAGTCTTTGGTATTGAGAACTTAGAATGGACACCCGAAGTCTACTTTGCGGACAATGTGATTCGAAACAATCGTGCACGTGGTACGCTCTTTAGTACACCTAAACGAACCATAGTAGAAAACAACCTATTCGATCACACCTCGGGCACTGCCATTCTACTTTGCGGCGACTGCAATGGTTGGTTCGAAACAGGAGCTTGTCGCGAAGTGCTTATTCGCAACAACCGATTTATCAATGCACTCGCCATGATGTTTCAATTTACCAATGCCGTTATCTCTATCTATCCAGAGATTCCCCAATTGGATAAACAGACCAAATACTTCCATGGCGGAAGCAAAGAGGGGATTGTTATTGAAAATAATATTTTCGAAACTTTTGATACTCCTCTACTCTATGCAAAATCAATTGATGGACTAGTATTTAGAAACAACCAGATTATTCACAATAACGACTACCCCGCTTACCATGCTATTCAAGTACCCTTCTTCTTGGAGCGTGCAACGAATGTAGTAATTGAGAATAATCAATTTGATAAGCCCTTCAATCCAGCTACTGATATTCGATTAAACTTAACAGATGTATCGGAAGTGAGTGTGAAATAAATATTTTTACATATCATACATATTTATTGTATAAAAAGGTAGATTTGCTTTGCAGGTCTACCTTTTTTGTCTAAATTGCGCACAAATTGTAAAAGAAGACTAAAGAGTAGATCGGATTTACGGCAGAATACTGCAAGTAAAAAGTGCTTATTCTTCCCTACATTTTAAAACCTGGAGAACCTTTTTTAAAACTTTACTAACCTTATTTAATCATTTATGAAGAATTCATTTTCAACAGCAAAACTGTTGATGTTTGCTTCTATTTTAGGCACTTTGCCTGCTATAGTGACAGCTACACCAACCTCTGCTAGTGAAATTGCTACAATTTCTCAACAGACCATCGAAGTAAAAGGAGTCGTAAGAGACTCTGATCAGTATCCACTTCCTGGAGCAACCGTTATGGTGCTAGGTAGTACCAATGGTGCCATAACCAATGTAGATGGAGAGTATAGCCTACGTGTAAAAGAGGGAGACATACTTGTAGTTGCTTTTGTAGGATTTAAAGAAGCTAGAGCTACAGTAGGTAGAAACAATCAAATTAACTTTGACCTAGAAAGTGATGCCATTACTACCGACGAGGTTGTCGTAGTAGGTTATGGTTCTCAAAAAAAAGTAAACCTAACGGGAGCTGTTGCTTCGATTAAAACCGAAGAGATTCAGGGACGTGCACAAACCAATGCACTTTCTGCCATTCAAGGTTTGGTTCCTGGGGTAACTATCATTAACCGTCCGGGTGAATCGCCTGCTGTTAACTTCCGTGGACGTGGTAACTTGGGGACTTCTTCGCCACTTTACGTAGTAGATGGAGTGATTGTAGATGCTACCTTTTTCTCGAACATTGATGCCAATACAATTGAAAACATTTCATTCCTTAAAGATGCAGCCTCATCGTCTATCTACGGTTCGCGTGCAGCATATGGGGTTATTTTGGTTACCACTAAAAAAGGGAAAGAGGGTGTATTACAGGTATCTTACAATGGATATGCAGGTGTAAAAATGCACACCTACACACCCGAATATGTAAATTCTGGGGACTATGCAGAACTCTACAACGAATCAATGTATAACTCCAATCCAAGTGGAGGTAAGTATCAGAAATACTCGCAAGAACAAATTGATCTTTTCCGCGATGGATCGCAACCCGATTTGTATCCAAATACAGACTGGATTGACCTTATCTATAGAAAAGCGGCACCACAGACCCAACACTCTTTAGGATTCACTGGTGGATCAGAAAAAATGAGCTACTATGCAGGACTAGGCTATGTATACTCTGAAGATAATATGCCTGGACGCGAGAATTCGCGCTATAATATGGACTTAAGCATTCGCTCTGAAGTTACCAAATGGTTATCGTTCCGTGCAGGTGTAAAGTACATTCACAGCAAAAACAGCATTGATGGAGGGACTCCTTCTACTGCCGACATGATGATTGTCCCTAGCACCTTCGTAGCACAACACTCGAATGGACAGTGGGGATCGGTAGAGTCGGGGCAAGCAGCTAGTGCGACATTCTACAATAGTAACCCGCTACGTACCTTATCGTATAGAAACTGGACTCGAAACCTGAATAACAATGGACTCTATGAAGCTGCTTTCGATTTGAAGCCTATTAAAGGTTTGGTTATTACGGGGCAAGGTTCGTATAAGAATTATGATTATCAAAATAAGTCATTCAGAGGAACACGCGATTCGATTGAAGATTTCTTGACAGAAGGAACCGTAGCCAACTCGGGTAACTCAGAAAACTTAATGACGATGGATTGGGGAGGCAACTCTTGGGAAAACTACCAAGCTACTGCCAACTATTCATACGAGAACCAAGTTCATACAATTGGTGCATTGATGGGTACCTCATACGAACACTATACAAGTAGAAGACTTACTGCACAGCGAGATGGTTTTCCAACTGACGATATGACCGATATGTCGGGTGGTGCTACTTCGGGAGCAAACTATCACAACGGTTCTTCTACTTCGGAATACAAGATGATGTCGTACTTTGCCCGTGTAAACTATGGTTATAAATCACGCTATTTGGTAGAAGCGAATATTCGTGCCGATGCCTCATCTCGTTTCCACTCAACCAAACGCTGGGGTTATTTCCCATCATTCTCGGGTGCATGGAGAATTTCGGAAGAGAAATTTATGAGCTCTACGCAAAGCTGGATGCAGAATTTAAAGTTTAGAGCCTCGTATGGTGGATTAGGTAACATTAACAATGTAGGCGATTATGACTACTTTGCAAATTATGGCACAGCAGGTTATTACCCCATGGGTGGAACCATAGGGAATGCCATTGCAGAGAGCAAACCAGCTAATATTAACTTAGGATGGGAGAAAGTAACTATGACCAACTTTGGTATTGACTTTGACCTATTCAATGGAATGCTTAGTGGGGTGGTAGAGTACTACATGAAAAATACAAGCGACATTCTTCTTTCCTATCCTGTTCCTACCGAAGTAGGTGTATCGTCTAATCCTTCTCAAAACTTAGGAAAAGTAAAAAACAACGGTTTTGAAATGGCGCTGGTACATAGACACAAAATTGGTAACCTATCTTACTCAATTGGTGGAAACATGAGTTACAACAAAAACACCATCGACAAATTGGCTAGTGGAGACATTATCCAAAATGCAAGTGGACACGGTGTAGCTAAGTTTATCTTGAGAGAAGGCGAATCTATCGGTTCTTTCTATGGTCTTAAAACCAATGGCCTTTATTCGCAAGAAGAGATTGACAGAGGTGAATATTATACCTATGGTGGCGTAACTCCTAACGCGGGTGATATTAAGTTTGTGCCTCAACGCGAAGGGGTAAATTACAAAGATGCCATTACCAATGACGACCGTGTAATCTTGGGAAAAGATGTTCCATCAATTTCATACGGTGTTAACTTGAATCTAAATTACAAGAACTTTGAGTTAACAGCACTTGGACAAGGGGTAACTGGTACAAAAGTAGCCTTCGAAGTTTACCAAATGCATCCCTTCTTCCACGGACAAGACAATCCACGCACCTTCCACCTAGATCGTTGGACTGTAGAAAATCCAAATTCGAATGCTACTTATCCACGTATTTACAGTGCTAGTGATAAACACACGACTTATAATAGAGCGTTTAGTGACTATCAGTTGTTTAGTGCAGACTACTTCCGTATTAAAACTTTAACCTTTGCGTATTTACTACCCAAAGCAACTGTTACAAGAATGGGATTATCAAATCTTAGACTTTACATAACTGGAGAAAACCTATTTACATTTAGAGCTGAGAACAGAATTACAGATTTCGATCCAGAATCAGCAAGTGGTGTAATTGGTAATTATGGTGTAAAAACCCTCGCATTTGGTATAAATGTTACATTGTAAGAGCCCTTTTAAAACTGAAAAACTTAAGAAAATGAAGAAAATAACAAAATACGCAGCAATCTTATCCGTATGTTGCCTATCTGCTTGCAACTTAGATGTACTTCCACCCACAGGTATTCCATCGGAAACCTATTGGCAAAATGCAACCGATGCATGGAATGGAATGAATGCACTCTACAGATCGATGCCAGCTGTAGATATTTGGGATGAAATGACAACCGACAATGCACACAGTCATAAACCTTGGGAAGGTAACTTCGAATTGGTGCAGAATGGAGGAGTGGGCGTAGCAGCCACCTATGGTAGTTATAGTTTTACACAAATTCGTAACGTAAACATCCTTCTCCAAAATATTGGCAGATGTGATATGGATACTGATGTAAAGGAGCGAATGATTGCTGAAGCCAAAGTTTTAAGAGCCCTAGCTTACATGAGACTTACCGCTTACTACGGAAAGGTAGCTATTCTTACTGAACCTTTGGCCTATGATGATCCTGCCGTGGCTCGTAATTCAGCAGAAGAGGTTCAAGCTTTTATCTTAAAAGAGTTGGCAGAAGCTGCAACAGCTCTACCTGAGAGATATCAGGGAGGCTACTTGCATGAGACAAGCCGTATAACTAAAGGGGCAGCACTTGCCTTAAGAGCCAGAGCAGCACTTTACTATGGTAACTATGCGGAAGCAGAAACAGCTGCTAAAGGAGTTATGAACATTTCGGGCTATGACCTATTTAAAGTGACCTCACTAACCGATGCGCAAAAAGAAGAGGCGGAAGAGATGAAGCTCTACATTGATTTTGCAGAAAAAGGAATAGATGAAGATGCCTTTATTAAGGGTATTTTCAGTTACGAAGGATTGTGGCAAACAGGTAATGCCAATGCATCTAATCCAGAATTTGTACTCTTCAGAGAGTATACAGCAACGGCTAATCAATGGGATGTAAACCGATACACCTATATGATTCCGATGTCCATGTCGAAAGATTATGGTTTTGCATCGTACGAACCTATGCAAGACTTAGTGGATGCCTATTGGGACATCGATGGAAAAACGATTCGTGAATACAGTGTAGAAAAACGCAAAGGCGATTACGAAACAATCTGGAATGCTGCAAAGGATTTATCGGATGACGAATATGTAAACTTTGCTACAAGCGAGAACTTGAAGAGCTACGAATATATGAAAGAGTTTAGAAACCGCGACAGTCGTCTATACGCCTCAATCATGTTCCCATTCAAGAGCTGGCACCAATCAAGTAAAGGTGAGCCTGTTTACTTTAAATGGAACCCAGCATGGGTAAACACCAATGGGAATGAGGTATGGACTGGTTTTGCTTATAGAAAAATGGTTTCCATTAGCCCAACCATGAGTAATAGCTACGGTTATTCTACTGATCCATATCCTGTTGTTCGTTATGCAGAGGTGTTACTAACATTTGCTGAGGCTAGAACAGCCAATAGTGGTTATGACGGTGAGGTAGTGGCAGCACTAAACAAGCTACGTGATCGTTGTGGTATGCCTAATGTACCAACTGGATTGGGAAAAGAAGAGGCCTTGGAGCTTATCAGAAATGAAAGACGTATTGAGTTGGCTGCAGAAGGACATCGCTACAACGATATCCGCCGCTACGGTAGCTCGTATGCAAGACAAGTAATGACAGGCCCTTCTACGGCACCTGATGGTTCAGTAGTTATAAACAAAGCATGGAACGATCGCATTATGTTGATGCCTATTCCTCAATCGGCCATCGATAAAAACCCACTTCTTGATCAAAACCCTGGTTACTAATAAACCATCATTGATTGAGTATACTTAAAAGAATGGGGCGGATAACTAGTTATCCGCCCCATTTGTTATTACAGCCTATTGATAATGACTATTCGGAAAGGATAAGTAATTTACCCTCTTTGGGCTGGATTTCAATAGCCTCATCGAGTGAATAGATAGCCTCCTCTTGGAAGTTATCAATAGCAGGAGCTATAAGCTTAGCCTTTGAAGAGTCTATACCCAATGCCTTCCAGTCGTAACTTAGCTTGGTGGCAACAGACTCGCTAGAGAAGTTCCCCAAAGCAATTAAGAGCTTATCTTCTTTCTGGTAAACCGTAGCTTTTACCTCTTCCAATTGAGTGCTGACCGGGCAAGCCTCATTCCAATAGCCAATCATCTGGGCATCTTCAATTCCAAACTCATTCCATAGTTTCCAGATAGGATAAGGATTGTAGTACTTACCATTGGACTCGTAAGAGTGACGTGACGTAGTTCCATAAAGCATACCTAAGAAGCGATTTCCGCCATCTTGAAGCATTTCACTCATCAAACCAAAAGGAATGCCTGAGAAGGTAACAAACCACTCATCGGGACTCATTTCATTGTAGCGGAAATGTTCACCAAACCACAACCTATCAATGTATGGAAAGAAATCGGTGTATTGATTCATCGGTCCTTTTGAGTAGTCTGTATTGGAATGAAGATCGACCAAAGATTCTGGGCGATACTCTGCAAAAATTTTACGCATGCGTTTCATTACTTGTCTATCGAATGACACATCATCCATGTATATTCCATCTATCTGGTAATTTATAATCATCCACTTTAACCCTTCAAGGTAATAGTTAATCCAACGAGAGAAACTATTAAGTACCAGTGCGGCATCGGATGTTTCACCAGGGAGTTCCGTATACCATGCTGCTTTGTAATCTTCAATAAGATGCTCTTGGAACCAAGGAATACCATAGCCTCGTCCCGAAACAAAGATTTCATGATTCAAACTATGAAGTGCATGAATCTCTTTTACATAGTTTGTCAGCTCACGCACCGTATAGTATAGTTTGACTTTGCGCCCCTGTTCATGCTGTTCATTGATAAACGAAACCAATGAATCACGCACGATGAATGGATAGTTGATGACGGGGTTAAGCGAACGGGCATGATGAATATTGGCCACATTGGTAAGCTCGTTTGCTGCAGCACTAAAGTTGGCTGGCTCAGAATGGAAGTATCGCTCCGAGAAATGCTTGGCAGTATTCAGCTTACGCACGGGAGTTAACAGCATTGAGAATTCAAAATCGAGCGGTTCAGATTCAATCCGATTCTTCCCAGTTGAGGCTATTACCGTTGCTCTCCCCTCGTGAGTTGTTAAAGATACCGAACCTCTCTTATTATTAGACCAAACAGGTGTAGGAGCCGGCTTATAATCATTCATAAGTGGGCCGTGGTAAATACCTCCTCTGTACTCTATGTGGGCACCAATCATCTCATTACCGATCCAATAACTATCATAGGGCCCATCCCATTGAAAAGTAGTAGTCGATGGAGTGAAACCTCCTTTATACCCTATTCCCATAAAGTATTTGGAAGCATAGTCGCCATAAGAACTAATCAACTTAATATCTTGTACCTCTACCGAAGTCTTGGAGGAGAGTAAAACATTATAGCGAATATAACCATCGTACTCCATAGAGGCCTTAACTTCAAAAGAGAGACCTTCTTGTTCTGAAGTCGCTTCCCACTCAACCAATCCATTGGCCATTGTATGCATTCGCAGGTTGGATGCTTGAAACGTTACTTCCTTATCTCCCAAATCGACAATGAATGCCATAGGCGATACAAAAAGTTCACGATTATTCAAGGTAACCGATTGAAGCAAACCATTGGAGGCAATGTTGACCTTCTTATCTGTTGCAAGAATTTGATTTCCATCGATCTTTAACGATTCATAAGGAGCTACAGGTTCTAAATCCATACCTATAGTTGAATTTAACCATCTTAATCTGGAGTGTCTCCACAAATCGCTATCACCGCAATCGGCTAGCAGCTCCTCTCCTACTTGAATGGAGATATCAACATGCTGTTCGGGTACACCTGCAGCATGAACAGTTACGGTTCCATTATAGACACCAGGTTTAGCATCTGCAGGAATCTGAACGCCACACCACATCGCTTGAATTTGTTCCTTAGGAATATTCACATCGAATGTTATTGGTTTTCCATCCCAATTTGTTCCCTCTTGATTAAAACAGGTAATCTCCTCCTTAGGTATAATAATTGCACCACTTTTCAGATCAGAAAAAGAGAGTCGAACGCTTTTAAGTTCAGCATGTGCAGCCCATAGACCTAATTGCCAAACATAATATTCATTACGTAGAGCATTTCCCTGAAAGTTCGTATGGACTGCCTGTGCAGCCCATCGAGCGGGTAGTTTCTTGGCTTGACTAATAGGATAAAGTCTATCTTCAAGAAAAATGATCGGATTCTCAGTATGTTGAGCACGTATCTTCTCTGTTTCATTGGCCGTAGCTATAATGCCCATGGGAGCAAGTCTGTCAAAGTCAGAGCGACTTTCAAAATACAAAAGAGTAGCTTCTTTTATTTTCTTTGTACTCTCTACCTTCTTTACCCATTTGAGCTCAGCATCGTATAGAGCTGGTAAATAGTCATTCCAGGGCTCTCCATAACGCGCATCATCCCATCCTTTACGGAAGTGGTAGGGTAGATAATAGACATAGTATCTTTTTTTACCACCGATAGGTTGAAAATAAAGTTCTCCTCGCTCTGCAGTAATTTCCTTTATGTACACATTCTGAATCTCTGTCCCATTCTCAGCATCGACTACAATAATCTTTTTAGTTTCAGGATGAACATCTGCTCTGCGCCAAGGTAAAATAACTTTAACAACATCTGCTTTATCCATAACTTCAACTACGGCACGATGATTTCCAAATAGATGTGCTTTCCATGGATTAGAAGCCACGACAAAAGGTATTCCATCGGGTGAAAACGATCCAATAGACGCCACACTTTGCGCGTAACTAATGTTTGAATAGCCCCACAGAGCCATTAAACTTGCAAATAGAATCTTTTTTTTAAGTTTCATAGAATTAAGAGTTAATTAATAACGAGATCATATATGATAAAAAAATAGTACAGCCTGTAAGTAAGCTAAGAGCTCATTAGAGAAATAACTTTGAGCACTAGATGGTTATATCTAGTGGAAAGTTACGATAGCATACTCCTGTAATAAGTCCAAAGCTAATGTTTTTTTATTATATATGACATATTATTCATTTAATATCCATTTTTTATTACCTTTGTAATAGATACCTTAATTACCTAAAAATGAAATTTAAACTTAAATCAGTTGCTGTTCTTCTTACCTTTCTAACTTTAGGACAGAGCAGCTTTGCTAACGAGCTAGATAAGCTTGAACGCCTAAAGTGGGTGAAGATTGAAGCAATGGAGAGTGCCATTGCAGATATGAGTAGACAAAAAGGGTTTAATAAAGCTGAGGCAAATGCAAATTTAGCCTATGTTAAATCTAATTTGCCAGCGCTACTTCAAAGTTTGGAGGCTGGAGACAAGAGTGATGCAACAATGGCTAAGGTAGATGAGCTACTTAAACGCCATCGTTCGATACTGTTGTCAAATCCAGTTTTGGACATGGACAAGATTTTTACCAGCCGATTTGGTTTAGGAGCTGAAGCTAGAACAGGTACACTGAATAAAATGTGTATGCCCATGGCAAACTATGTAGGGGTAATTGATGTTCCAGCTGCTGGATATGATGCACAAATTGTTGAGCTTAGCGACCTGCGCGGTGAAAAAGCAAAAGAACGTACCATCTACAAGTCACAACGTGGTGAGGGAATATCGGACATGCAATTACACTGGGATGCCGATCGCATTATTTTTTCTGGTGGAACACCCATTGTACTTGACTCTTTCTATGGACAATCTTATCCAAATTGGCATATTTTTGAGGTCAACACGAACAGTGGAGAGCTTAAGCACATTACTGCTCCATTTAAAAACTTACCCGACATAGAATACGGAGATCCTTGTTATCTGCCTGATGGACGTATTATATTCACAAACAATATTGGTTATAACGGTATTCCATGTGAACATGGCGAACGTATCATTATGAATCTTGCGATCTTTGATCCGAAAGATAACTCCATGCGTAAACTAACGTTCGACCAAGATGGAAACTGGTCGCCTACAGTTTTACATAATGGCCGCATTATGTATACACGTTATGAGTATACAGATTTAACGCACTACTTTACTCGCATTGTCATGCACTCTAACCCAGATGGGACAGATGCACGTGCACTTTACGGTAGTGGTTCATACTGGCCTACTTCTGTTTTCGATATGCAACAATTACCAGGAACCTCGAGTACATTTGTAGGAACTGTTTCAGGGCACCACGGTATTCAACGTTCAGGAAGATTGGTAATTATCGATCCGAACAAAGGACGTAAAGAAATTTCGGGTGTGGTTCAAGAGCTTCCGTACAAAGATCGTCCCGTAGTAGCAGAAATGAAGGATAGATTGGTAGATGGTGTTTGGCCACAATTCTCCAAACCGTTTCCACTGAACGACAAATATTTTGTAACGACAGCTAAGTTACACCCGGGTGGTTTATGGGGTATCTACTTAGTCGATGTTCATGATAACTTAACGCTAATTGCCGAAGAAGAGGGTTCGGGATTCCTTACACCCATGCCTGCAATCAAACGTCCTACCCCTCCTGCTATTCCTGATCGTGTAATTCTAGGCGAGAAAGAATCGACAGTGTTTATACAAGATATTTATGAAGGCGAAGGATTACGAGGCGTACCTAAAGGAGTGGTTAAAAAACTACGTGTATTTACCTACGAGTATGCATACATGAAGTCACCTTCCGATTTTGATGCACTAGGTGTACAAAGTGGTTGGGATTTAAAGCGTGAACTAGGTACAGTAGATGTAGAAGAGGATGGATCGGTTATCTTCAAAGTGCCCGCCAACTCACCTATTTCATTACAACCTCTTGATGAGGAGGGAAATGCCATTCAGTGGATGCGTAGTTGGTTCACAGCAATGCCAGGCGAGATTCTTTCATGCATTGGGTGTCACGAGGATCAAAATAAAGTGCCTATTCCTAAGAAAGTTATCGCTTCGAGCAAGAAGCCTAGCGTAATCAAGGCACCTGAAGGAGGCGTACGTCCATTTTCGTATGAGTTGGAGATTCAACCCATCTTAGATAGAAACTGTACAAGCTGTCACGACGGCGAAAATGGCACAATGGACTTAAGTCGTAAGCATAAAACAGAGTACAAACGTTGGGGTAATTACACCACACACCGTTATGCTTATAATAGTTATTTCAATATTCATCCCTATGTACACCGTCAAGGACCTGAAGCAGAGCTCTATGTGCTTCGCCCTTACGAATACCATGGTTCGAATAGTGAACTTATACAAATGCTTGAGAAAGGACACCACGGTGTAGAGCTTTCTAAAGAGGATCTGAATAAACTTTATCACTGGATTGATTTCAATGCACCCTATTTTGGCGACTTTGAAATATCGGGTCGCTATAAAGCAACTTATGATCAATACCCCCGTCGTATGCAACTTATGCAGAGGTTTGCCAATGTATCGAATGATTGGAAAGCAGAACTTGCAAACTATGCTAAATATTTAGATGATAAAACAACAACTGAAGGAGATGCCGTAAAAGCAGTAAAACTTCAACCTGCAAAATCAACTAAAGCGGCTCCTTCTGGCTTGACAAATTGGGGTTTCAGCCCAACAACAGCTAAAGAGATGCAAACCAAAGAGAAAACGGAAGCTACGAAAGTGATTGAAGTTACTCCTGGAGTAGAGATGAAACTTGTATGGATTCCTGCTGGAAAATTCGCTGTGAATGAAGCTGGAAAAGCTAAAAATACGACTATCAAGAAAGGTTTCTGGATGGGTGAACTAGAGGTTACAAACCAACAATATTGCGCATTGGTTCCTGAGCACGATAGCCGCTTCTTTGATCAACAGTGGAAAGACCACACCACGCCTGGCCTACCAGCCAATAAACCTGAACAGCCCGTTATTCGTATTTCATGGGGCGAAGCAATGGCCTATTGCGAAGAATTATCTAAAAAAACAGGAATGAACGTAACTCTACCTACTGCTGAACAGTGGGAATGGGCGGCTAGAGCAGGTAGCACAGAGGACTTCTGGTTTGGAAATGTGGGAACAGACTATTCTGAGTACGATAACATGGCAGACTTCATGATGAAGGACTTAGCAGTTTGGGGACTTGATCCTACCTTCCCTATCCCTGATTCGGATGTCAGTACTCGTCGCTTCTGGGACTATGCACTCCGTGACAGAGAGTCGAATGACAAGAATGTGGTTAGTGTAAAAGGTGGGCAGTATAAACCGAATCACTGGGGGCTATACGATCTACACGGAAACGTGGCAGAGTGGACTGCATCTTCAACAGAGCTAGGTAAATTTAAAGGAGATAAAATAGTTAAAGGGGGCTCTTGGAAAGATCGTGCCAAGAACTCAACAGCCTCAACGGAGAAATACTTCAAAGAGTGGCAAGCACCCTTTAATGTGGGTTTCCGAGTTATAATTGAAGAGTAAACTCTACAAAATATCTAATCGGATTAAAAATCAGGCTTCTATATCTCAGATATAGAAGCCTGATTGCTTTTAAAACAGAATATACTTATCAACTATAAATAAAAGAATAGCATCAAAAACATCCATTCAAAATAGTAGCAATTTACGAACTATTTAACTGAATTAATATAAGAGTCATTTTTTTTACGTAAATTCGCATATTATAGATGATAAGAGAGAGTATGAAAGAGACACATAAAGAAGCATCCCTCGTTGAACAAACACAGGACCGAATTTTGCAATACATTGCAGCGCACAACTATGAATTAAACACAGTACTTCCTAAGGAGCATGAAATGGCAGAGGCTTTAGGTGTAAGTCGCGTTGTAATACGAGAGGCTTACAGCGGACTACGTTCGCTTGGTTTCTTAGAGACTAAACGAAAAAAAGGAACAGTTCTTATTTCACCGAAAGTATTTGGCATCCTAAAATACATTGTCATGTCGGGGTTACTCGATCCACAGTCAATCGAAGACTTGTATGAACTACGCTTAATGCTTGAGATTGGTATGGTTGATTTTATCATGGAAGGGCGTTCAGAAGAGAAGTTAAATCAGCTGATGGAAATAGTGCAGCAGGAAGAGGAGTGTGAAGATTCTTCAACTCTTAAATCATTGGACATTCGCTTTCATACCATACTCTACGGCATGTCAGGAAACAAAAGTCTACAATATTTCCAGCATCTATTAAGTCAATTATTTAATCTTTACACCCCACGTTCTGCTAACTGGAGATCGCATGAGATGATGACACACAGAACACTCGTTCATTTTCTAAAGAAGGGCGATGTTAACCTCTTCAGATCAGCTATGCGTATTCACCTTGAAAACCAATTCATAAACAAGAAGAAGAACTTGATGTCGATGCAAGATCATCAAGAAGAAGTTAAGACCGAAGAGTAATTTTGTACTTTTTTTATTTTTATGAGCTTTTTCATTGAACAAGAAAAGGAAAAAGAGATGGTTCCTTGTTTTATCCATTAGATAACTATTTTTTCTTTACCTGAATCAAATTAATAATAGAACGATGAAACAGTTTATATCTCTAGTTGTTATTATCTGTTTTCTTTTCAATAGTAGTACCTATGCACAAGAAAGCACCAAGCAAGATACTTCAGCAAGTGACTCTCTAGAAACACTACCAGAGAGCGATTCATCAAGAATTTCTCGCCTTCTGGGAGAGCTAGAACAAGCGAAGAAAAACGAGTCTGAAGTACAATTAGAATTGGCTCAACTAAAGCTAGAAACACTCTCTGCTGATTCGCTTAAGCGCATTAAACAGCGAGAAGCGATTGACTCTCTTCGAAGTCAAAACAAAGGATATCCAGTCATTGTAGAAGAGGATACACTCTTCTCGATCTATGCCAAACGGGGTGGCTATACACCTCAAGCTAGAGCCAACCTGAATGCAGAAAACATAACAGACCTAGGTAAGCAATTTATGCTTACCCCCGATTCACTTTATATAGAACATACGGACATTGTAACGGACATCATGTATGCCAACAAAGTAATCGTTACATTTACAGACAGTGATGCCCTTTGGGAAAATAAGACACGCGAACAGCTGGCTAAAGATGTACGAAATATTGTGGTAATAAAACTACGTGAAATGCATGAGAAATATAGCCTACTTCAATATGTAAAGCATGGTTTCTATTTTTTATTGGTACTCTTAGCTCAATACATTTTTTGGCGATTGACCAATGTTCTGCATAAAAAAGCAAAAGTATGGATTCACAGCATCAAAGATACAAAATTGAAAAGCTTCTCTATACAAGACTACGAAGTACTCGATACGCGTAGACAAGAGGTTGTACTCTTCTTCTTAGCCAATATTGTTCGCTATTTTATATTGGGTTTGCAGCTGCTACTTTCAGTCCCCATGCTCTTTTCTATTTTCCCACAAACTAAATCGTTAGCCTATCGGATCTTAAACTACATTTGGTCACCTATTAAGAACATTTTTAATGATATCATAGACTACATACCTAACCTATTTACAATCATTGTTATTTATCTTTCCATTAAATACACTGTAAAAGGGGTAAAGTATTTGGCTAATGAAATCGATTCGGAGCGCCTAAAGTTATCGGGATTCTATGCTGATTGGGCCATCCCTAGCTACCATATTATTCGTTTCCTACTCTACGCCTTTATGATTGCAATGATTTATCCCTATCTACCTGGTTCTAAATCAGGAGTATTCCAAGGGGTCTCTGTCTTTGTAGGTCTTATTGTTTCGTTAGGTTCAAGCACCGTTATTGGAAATATTATAGCAGGACTAGTCATTACTTATATGCGACCTTTTAAATTAGGAGATCGAATTAAATTAAACGACACAACGGGCAATGTGACCGAGAAGACCCCCTTTGTTACTCGTATACGCACACCAAAAAATGAGATCGTAACTATTCCAAACTCTTTTATCATGTCATCGCATACCGTAAATTACAGTGCATCTGCCCGTGATCATGGACTCATTATTCACTCAGAAGTAACCATTGGATACGATGCACCTTGGCGCAAAGTACACCAACTTCTTATTGATGCAGCAGTTGCTACCAGTGGTGTGCAAAAGAGTCCACAGCCTTTTGTTCTCGAAACAGCTCTAAGTGATTTTTATCCAGTTTATCAGATTAATGCTTATATACAAGAGGCCGATAAGATGGCAGCTATTTATTCCGAATTACATCAAAATATTCAGGATCACTTTAATAAAGCAGGTGTAGAGATTATGTCTCCACAATACACAGCATTACGAAATGGCAATAAGAGTACCATTCCTGAAGCAGGTAGTTAAATAATTAGGATACTTAAGTCACCATTCTTTTAGCGGCAGCTTTTTATTCATTTATTGATAAACAAAAAGCTGCCGCTAAAAAGGCTAAAGCGAATAGCAAAAGCTAACAATGATGATTCAGGAAATGATAGATATCGTCCTCTAATCTCCGATAAATAGGAGAGCGCTTGTAGTTCGTATGTTTAGACAAAACCACCTCTACTGGCATTTGTCGCCGCTGATAACTGGTTAACTCATTATCGAGCTGAACTTGGTGCAAAGCCAACGACTTTATTTGATCCTCTCGTTCTCTTCGTAAAATTGTACAAACAGGCACTAGAAGCTTCAGTACTACGTTATTTAAAATGTGGTGCCCTTGAATAAAAAGATAGGTATTTTCGGGAAATACGCCTAACTGTTTAAACTCCTCCTTCATATTTTCAATCTCAGCCAGAGCCTTGGGATGCCTATGTTCTAAATCGCGTAATTTACCTAGAACTCTCTTTTCCATTCGCTGTAAAGAGTATTCGGGGTGGTATACACTAAGTTGTTCAACTTTTACAAAGGTACAGAAGTCTAGCAAAGAGAACTCTTTAAGAATATGTCGTCGATAAAACCAAATAGACCAAATAAAAAGTGGATAAGCAATTCGAGAGTAAGCCTTCATAAAGGCAGGAAAATCAATTATAAGATGATCATTCAGAGTAGCCATTACACAAACCTCATGCAAAGACTCTGCATGGCACAAATAGTTTTCAATGGCATAGGTATAGGTATGAAACACGTATGGATTTTCCAATATGTAACGAGAGGTATAAGTCGTTCCTTGCAACAAATAGTCGTAGTCACTATCCACACAAGCGATCATATTTTCGCCTAGTTGAGGACCTAGATCATTCATCAGAACCATCTTTTTCCCCTTTGAAAGAGTCGTTTGGGAAGGAAGCATCACTTCGAAATAACGTGTTTCATCCTCAAAATCATTTAAGATACCTCTCCAAAACGAAATATCGTCATAACTCTCTACATAAGCCACTATTTTACGCCGTTGTTTTTTAGGCTTCAAGCTATTGGCAGCACCAATATAGAGTGAAGAGAGATTTTCGGACAAACGCTTTCCCATAGTCTATTAATCAAATTAAAACTAAACACTTGAAAAAAATCATCGCTGGTTTTCACTTATCAATTGAACTCTAGCAGTTTTTTGCTTCTGTTATATCACTGACCTCTGTTACTGCATCTAACCATCCATCCATAATTACAGCAGGCGAATGTGTCGTTAAAATAATTTGCACAACTGGGTTAAGCTCACGAATTAAACGGATTAACTTCTGTTGCCACTCTATATGTAGTGACACTTCAGGTTCATCCATAAATAAAACTCCCGGCTTCTGATCTTGCACTAGAACGGTTAGTAAAATAACAAGAATCTGTTTCTCTCCCGAAGAGAGTTGATAGGGAGAAAGTAAATCTCCATCAGACTCAAAATGTATCTCATTATTCTTACGAATCATGGTTTTACCCGTCTCAGAGAAGAGTTCATCCATCATATCTTGGAATTTTTTCTTGGGCATCGAATATTTTGCTGCTAATAATTGTGCATCTGCATCGCCCGAAGTGAGTGTTTCAATAATTCTGTTTCCGATATTTACCTGATAATCAAGATAACGCCTTTGGAGTTGATAAAGCTGCCAATCCAGTTCAGTTTTAACCTCTCTATCGGCCATTTTTTCCAATAACTCTGCATGAAGTAACGGCCGGTCAAAACTACGTATTACATCGTAATGAATACAAGTAGCATCAAGAGGCGAAAAATGGAAATGAACATTGCTAGCTATGTTATTCTCATTATCTAAAGAGCCACTCTCTAGTAAGCGTAACATTTTTACTGACTGATTCATAATGGTACTCTTACCAATTCCATTAATACCACTCAAGATATTAACATCGGGACGTAGTTTCCAACAAATGTTCTTTCTGCCCCAAAGACCTTGAATCTCAATACTCGTGATATAATCTGCTTGTTTCTTCATTGTACTTATTGTTAACTTCCTAACAAAGATATACATTCTTAAAACAAACTACTACCTTTGCATTGTTTTTAAACAAAAATAAGAATGGCTATTCAAAAATACAAAGCGCACATCGCACTACTTTGTGCAGCTACACTTTGGGGATTAATGTCACCCATAGGTAAAACCGCATTAGAGAATGGAATTAATGGTCTCTCTCTTGCCACCTTTCGAATGACTGGTGGCGCAGTCTGCTTCTGGATTGCTTCTATATTTGCTCCCAAAGAGCATGTCAAATCGAATGATTTAATTCGCCTTTTCTTTGCAGCACTCTTAGGAATCGTACTGAATCAAGGATGCTTTACTTTTGGCTTATCACTCACCTCACCTATCGATGCCAGTATTGTAACCACAACTGCCCCAATTGTTACCATGATAGTAGCGGCTCTGTACTTAAAAGAACCTGTTACAGGCAAGAAAGTGATTGGTATATTTCTGGGGTCAATTGGAGCGTTGACTCTTATTCTGAGTAGCCATGGTTCTACCGATGGAAGCTCAGGGAATATGCTAGGCAATGCCCTTTGCATGATGGCTCAGATTAGCTTCTCATTTTATCTGGCCATTTTTAAAGATGTTATTGGTAAATACAACATCTTTACCCTCATGAAGTGGATGTTTACTTATGCTTCTATCTGCTTCATTCCCTTCTCTTACCACGAGGTCTCTAGCGTTGATTTCGCTGCTATAACCACTCATACTTGGCTATGTGTAAGTTATGTAATCCTAGGAGGAACCTTTCTAGCCTACATTCTAATGATGATTGGACAGAAATCGTTACGCCCTACTGTTATTAGTATGTACAACTATGTACAACCTATTGTGGGTACTACAGCCTCAATCCTACTAGGTATGGGTACGTTTGGAGTGGCCAAAGGGTTGGCAGTAGGACTCGTATTCTCGGGAGTCTATTTAGTGACACAAAGCAAAAGTCGCGCGCAAATGGTAGCAGAGATAGAAAAAACGAGTTAAAAGAGAGAGGTGAAGAGTAATTTGGTTGAAAATAGTTGCCCAGATTATTACAAGCAATCAAATAATAGCTATCTTTGTCATGCAAATAGCTTTTTCACGAAAGAAAGATCAGTCTGACTGTTTATTTCTGCATTCAAAGAAAGAGCACGATTCATGATTGGTATTCAAAACCTGCATAAACTACGGGGTTGACTGGATTTGACAGCAAGATGGAGTGGTATGTAAGCATGCAGTGCGTTGATGATTGGCACTTTAATCTCGGTTATCAAATTTTTATCTGGCAATAACAATTACGCTCTTGCAGCTTAATCGAATTATAGTAGATTAGCTTTATCTCTGCCACAGTGGTAGAGACGAGACATCACTCAAAAGCTCTTGTTCCGAGGCGTTTGATTCAGTGGTGCAGCAAAATCGGGAATAGCTTAAGGATCGCCTTGCTCCTTTGGTGACACTTTAGAGGATAAGGTATGAGTGGGTGGCTTTGGTCTTGCTTATACACGAAAATTTAGGCAAAGATAAGCATGTAGAAAGCGTATGGCTTCCTTGTTTGGACGAGGGTTCGACTCCCTCCAGCTCCACACAAAAGGCGAATATCAATCTTAAAAAGGGTTCCCTAAATTAACATCTTCAAAAATGTTAATTTAGGGAACCCTTTTGCAATCTGAGTTTATCATATTTTCATTATCTTTGCTTATTATAAACCGATGTTGATTCACTTCTGAATACGATGAAACTACTTTTTGTGATACTCACAGCTGTATGTTTATCCATGGATGCATGGGGTAAAACAGCTTTGACTGCTCAGGATACCATAGGATGGGAAATGGCTGACAGTGCAATGAATGCGCAAGACTACAAGGCTGCAAGTAAGGCCTATGCAGCAGTGGGAGATAATTTACTCAATGTGTACAAAGACATCAACCACAAGCAAGTTGAGGATCTTCGAAGAGTCTACTCCATCGATACCGTTCAGCTAGAACGAAACCTTGCACAACAGAAGTATCAACAATTAACACTTCTCTCTATTTTCGTACTTATCAGTATTGTTTTTCTTTTAGCCATCTCTATATACTGGCAGAATAAGAAATTAATAAAGTCAAAAGAGGAGCTCAATAGAACAAAGGAGCAAATTGAGCAATCTATTCAGAACAAGAGTATTTTTCTATCGAATATGAGTCATGAGATTAGAACTCCTCTTAATGCATTGATTGGATTCTCTGATTTACTATCAACACAAGAAATTGATGAAGAGACACGGCTAGAATGCAGTGCACTCATTACTCAAAACTCAGAGTTACTCCTTCGCCTTATTGATGATGTAATCGATTTATCTTGTCAAGATGTCACACACATGCAATTCAACTTAAAGTCGTGTAATGCTGTCGAACTAGCTAACAATGTTGTGAGAACATTGTCAAAAATTCGAAAGACCAAAGTCCACATACATTTCGAAACAAAACTGGAAGAACTTTACTTATATACCGACATTGAACGATTGCAGCAAGTAATTATCAACCTGATTACCAATGCTCTTAAATTCACATTTGAAGGAAAAATCATGTTAGAGTTAAAAAAAGAAGATGAGCATAAAGCCCTATTTATAGTTACCGATACAGGGTGTGGAATTCCCATAGAGAAGCAGGGAAACTTATTTACTCGATTCAAAAAGGTAGATGAAAACAAACAAGGTACAGGGCTAGGCTTATCCATATGCAAAGTAATAGTTGAGAATTTAGGGGGTACTATACAGATAGATTCAACCTACAGAGAAGGAGCCCGATTTGTATTTAGCCATCCCATAAAGTAAGAAGAAGAGAAAGCGATGAAGAATTCACTCCCTATTTTATTTTTGCTCATTCTGCTCTATACACAGAGTTTTGCACAAAGCAATAAGAACGATATACTCCTTAAGGATAGCATCTTGAACGAATACAATTCGATGCCTAAGGATACGCTCCGCATCATAAAACTACAAGATCTAGCAAACCAATATATTGGGCACAGTTGGTCTATTGAGCTATTCGACACACTCATAGCTGCAAGCAGAGAATTGAACTTCCCTAATGGAGAGCTTAAAGCCCTTTTTTCGCGTTGCAATTATTATGCCTACCAGTCCGATACACTCCATATGCGTATTAGCTTCGAAATGTTAGGGAAAGCTTCAGAGATGCACAACTCCTACAATCGATATTTCTCGATGTGGAGAGTTCTGGGAGAATATAAAAGTAAACGTGGAGAGACTGAAGCAGTGATCCTTGAAGCAGAACGAATGAAAGCAAAAGCAATTGCACTCAAAGAAAAAAGTGGTTTATACTATGCCAATCTAATGAAAGCAGAGGCCTTAACTGTTTCTAAAAGAAATGAGGAAGTACTTCGTATTTATAACGAAATACTAGAGGATAAGGAGCTAGATAAGCATAAGCGCTCCGAAATTCATTGGAGAAATTACCACATACATTACGACAATAAAGATTATCTAGCTGCTATCCGAGAAATTGACATTTCCACTAAACTCTATCAAGAGTTCTATGCAGAGAGTCGAAACATTCCACCTAACAAACATACTTTGCTACAAAAGGAGTTAGGTCTTTGTAAAGTATATGCAGCAATTCCTGAACCAGATAAGCTTTACGAACATTTAAAAAGAGCCAAAACCTATTATACCCCCAATACCCATCACAGCTTACGAGTTACCTATCATTTACACTGGGCACTCTATCATAATTTCAAGAATGAATGGGAGGAGTGCTTCTCTATGTTCGACAAGACTTTTGCTGAATTTAAAGGATCCATGCCACTCTATGAAATGTCTCTGCACCGTTTAAAAGGAGAAATCCTAGAGAGAGCCGAACGGTACAAAGAAGCAGCTGAGACCTACCGATATGCAGCACAGATAAACGATTCTATTAACCAAGAGATAATCCGTTTACATGAAGAGGTACATCAGTCTAATTATCTAATTAATCAGAATCTACTCGAAAAGAGTATTATCGAAAAGAGGCATAACAGACTTAAAATTATTCTCTCAATCTTGGTGAGTATAATACTCATTGGTATTTTAATTAAAATAATCGATACCCATGGTAAGCTTAAACGGACGAAGGGAGAAACCAATAAATTACTCCAGATTGCACAAACTACTAATAAAAAGAAAGAGGTATTCCTGCATACGATTACTCACCAAATACGCGTTCCATTAAACACCATCGTTGGCTTTGCAGAGGTTCTAGTTTATGAAAAGAGCTTAACACCAAAGGAGGTCGAAATCATAAATAAAACGATAAAAGAGGATGCAGAACAGCTATCAAAACTTATTTTTGATGTACTCTATCTTTCGAGGCTTGAGGCCGGAATGATGCCATTAAACCTACAATATTACAACCTACCCGATTTGTGCAAAGAGGTGATTAACGAGGTAAATATAGAAAATTCAACTAACAACCGCTACCTACTCCATGGATGTGATGAGATAATTATGGCAGAGACCGATAAAGAACTCTTTATAAAAATGATTCATTCTATACTCGAGGAAGGAAAGGAAAAAGGGTCAATAGTAGTTAGTTGTTCAGTAATGAAAAAAGAGAAAGAGGAGTTGACTATTCGTTTCGAGATGAATCCATTAAGTGAGGAGGAGGAGATAAAAAACAGAGTGCAACATGCCATCAATCGTGCATTTATAAGCACACTGAAAGGAAGCTACACGATCGAACAGAGCAAGAAGAAGCGACTTATCCAAATTACGATGTTCAACAAGGGGAAATCAGCTAACAATTAAATTAAAATAGCCAGTGATAGAGAAAGGGTACCATGCAAACAGATGCAAAGTACCCTTTTATTATTCGCTTAATATTCAGGAACAATTAGTTAGCTAAAGTAAGCTGAACAGAGATCGGAAGATGATCAGACAAGAAAGTCTCTTCGGGTTTCTCTTCACGCATGCTGCATGCATCTACCTGAAATTGATTGTTTACGAATACAAAATCAATCAGGCTACGTCTTTCCATCGGTGTGCGACCAAAGTCATGAAAACTCCATTCAGGACCACTCACCTCTTTAGCCTGTTTAAAAGTATTCTTTAATCCACCCTTTTCAAGTGTTTGTAGAGCCTCCGAATCGGCAGTTACATTAAAGTCACCAGCTACTACAATGGGAAGTCCAGCAGCTATATTCTCAATATGCTTTAGCAATAGCAAAGCACTCTCCCGTTGAGCCACTCTACCCACATGGTCAAAATGGGTATTAAAGAAGGCAAGCTCACTACCACTTTTCTTATCCTTTAAGATAGCCCAAGTTACAATACGTTCGCAAGCGGCATCCCAACCAACTAGACCAATACTATCTGGATACTCACTCAAGCCCAATGTACCGCTCTTTAGTAAATCAAAGCGCTCTTTCTTATAAAAGAGTGCACAATACTCTCCTGCCTCTTTGCCATCTATTCTACCAACTCCTACCGAAGCATACATAGGCAATGCAGCTTGTAAGTCTACCAGCTGATTATGTAATACCTCCTGCGTTCCCAATAAATCGGGTGCATTCGTCGTAATAAAATCACTTACGTGGCTTTTCCGATAGGCCCAACCATTCAAATCATCAGCCGGATTATCGTATCGGATGTTAAATGACATTACTGAAAAGGTAGGTGCAGTCGTGCAGCTACTTAATCCTAAAAGTAGCGCAAAGGCTACCCCAAAAGTGTAAGAAAGAAACTTATTCATTCTATTAGATTAATTAATAATGAGCAAAGAGTGATGCTTTATTCGCATTTATTAAGTAAACCACTCAACAGTGATTTACACTTACAACTTCAATCTTTTTTTTAAAAAAGAGTATTATTTCCCCTTGTGTCGAGTAGCTCGTTTCCGACGATACTCGGCTTTCATTTTAGCCGAACCTGAACCATGCTGACCGGTTATATAGGTCTTTTTCTTGGCCTTTGTTTTTACCTTCTCCTCTTGTTTAACAGCAGGATTCTTTGCACCTTTAAAAACAAGTCCATCCGTTAGTACTTTGTTAATATCCATCTTTATACCTATTTATTCGTTAGTTCTCTTTTTATTTGCACTTCGCCTGCTACTTTCGTGCAGACTAGTTTTCCCTCCTTTAAGGACTCCTCTTTCACATTGAGTATCCAACTGGGGTTTATATGTTTACCATCAATTCTAAATTCTAGATGTAGATGGTCGGTAGTAGCCCTACCCGTACGTCCTACCAACCCAATAACCTCACCTGCCTTTACTACATCGCCACTCTTTACTAGATTCTTTGCATTGTGACTATATACACTTTCCAATCCATTGGCATGACGAATCACAATCAAGTTACCATACGCTTCATAAGGTTTTGCCAAACGTACTACTCCATCAAACACAGAGCGAATAGAGTCATTCGCAACGGTCTTTAAGTCTAAACCCGTATGATTGGGTCGTTGTTTAGTAGCATAGCCCGAAATAAGCTTGGCATTGGAAAGTGGAAAACTAAAAGCCTCATTTTTCAAACTATCCAGTTCAATCGTAAAATGGGTGCATTCTTTAAATAAAGCGGGGTTCTTCACTTTTAGGTGAGCCTTTTCACGAGCAGAAAAGAGCATCACCGCAGGTTCATTCCCCAAAACTGTAAATATGCAAGCCATTGCAAATAGTAGAAAAGTCGTTCTGTAATTCATGTAAGTAAGATTAGTCAAAATAAATTATTTCTATATCCGTAGCCGAGGCAAACTGAAGTAGCAACTCTTTCAAATAAAGAATGGACTCCTCCAAACCTTCACGGCCACTGTACCCATTTACAATGGTTAAAAGCTTCGTTGTATCTAGAGCTAGTTTCGTCCGTTCATGATCGCTTGTAGGTGTTCCAACTCCTCCCACTGCATCGCGGTAAACCGGCATACCCGCTATATTTAAGGCACCTCTTCCAATTCCTTCGTAGGCTTCGCCCTCCTTTCCTATACCTAAAATAAGCTCTTCGCCCACAATCTTATCGGCATCGAATCCACCAATAGAGTATCCATAGCGAATGGAAACCAGGTTGATTAAGTCGACCAGCGTATCCACTTGATAGAGTGGAAGACCTCTTAAGATGCGTCTACACAAAGCCTCGCCTGAGGGACGGTAACGGCTCGGATCTTTCCCACAAACTTTGTATGCCTGACGGGTGGCTTGAATCGTTGCTATCTCCTTGATTGAATCGACCGTATAATCCGCTTGATACTGGCGTGTAAAAGAGTCTATCTGTTGCCACAATGCAGAATGATAGGTACTATTCTTCACAGTTGCCAGAAGGGCTGCACCCACAAAGTGAGGGCAAGCACGCTTTATCTCTTCAGAAATTTTTAGTTGTAGCATGATTACTCAATTTTAGAATGTAGTACGATACCTGATAGAATGCGTCCAGAGGCTATACCTAGCTGACGGGCAGAGAAGAAATCATCCACTTGCTGAACCGTACAGATACCCGATACCTCAACCTGATTCGCTTCGATACCACCCTGCGTAAGCAACCAACGGTTTGCTTCCCAAAGGTCTAGATGCCATTTCTGCGTAGCTTCATTCCACCACGATAGTTTCTCTATCGGGAAGCGTGCCTCCCGAAATGCATCGTACACCTCCTCTCCTACTTCAAAAGCTGCCAAGCTAATACTTGGACCAATGCAGGCCTTGAGGAATATAGGGTTGGTACCATACGTAGCCGTCATAACCGAAATGGTTTCGGTCAGTAGTTTAGAAACCGTACCGCGCCATCCGGCATGTACCACACCAATGGCGCAATTCTCTGTATCGTACAGTAAAATAGGAACACAGTCGGCAGTCGATACAGCAATACAGTAGCCCGGTACGTTTGTAACTAGCGCATCTACCCCGTAAAGCAGTGCTTTCTTTGCCTCGGCTGTAAGTAAACCGTAAGCCTCATCAATCACCCGAACCACACTTCCGTGTGTTTGCCGGGGAAGTACCAGCTCCACCGAGGGCAGTGACAGACGAGTTATTAACAGCTGTTGATTAGCAGCAACGCTCTCCTCATGATCTCCACAATAATCCGTACAGTTAAAAGAAGCATACGTTCCACTACTGCATCCTCCATGACGGGTGGTAGTAAAGCAAGAAATGTTGGCGTACGATTGCAACGAATCGTACGCCAACATTTGTTTATCATTGGTTAATTGGCTCATGACTCCTCATCATCCCACTCCTCTTCGTATTCATACTCAAAGTCGTCGGCATCATCCTCGTATTCATACTCAAACTCTTGGTCTTCGCCCATCGCTTTTAATTCATCTTTTAAGCGCAATACATCTTTAGCACGGTGTACAATAGTTTCAGAACGCACCTCAATGCGGTTACTTTCTTTACTCAATTCGGTCCAAAGAATATCTTTCAACTGCTGAATACCCAATCCAGTAATGGATGAGATAAAGATGGTGGGTAAGTTATCAGGCAGTGAAGGGGTCAACATCTCAATCAACTCCTCATCAAGCATATCACTCTTCGTGATAGCCAATATGCGTTGCTTATCCAACATCTCGGGGTTAAACGTTGCCAACTCATTCAGCAAGATATCATACTCTTTGCGAATGTCATCGGCATCGCCTGGCACCATAAAGAGTAACAAAGAGTTACGTTCAATGTGGCGCAAGAAGCGCAATCCTAAGCCTCTACCTTCACTGGCTCCTTCAATAATACCTGGTATATCGGCCATCACGAACGATTTTCCATCGCGGTGCGATACGATACCCAAGTTGGGTTCCAGTGTAGTAAATGGATAGTTTGCAATTTTAGGACGTGCAGCCGAAACTGTAGCGAGCAGTGTAGACTTTCCAGCATTGGGGAAACCCACCAAACCTACATCGGCTAACAATTTCAATTCCAAGATTACCGTAAGCTCCTGCATCGGCTCACCGGGTTGCGCAAAACGGGGTGCTTGACGCGTTGCTGTACGGAAGTGCCAGTTACCCAAACCTCCGCGTCCTCCTTTCAGAAGCACTACTTCTTGTCCGTGGTCGGTAATATCACAAAGATATTCACCGGTTTCAGCGTCGTAAACAACAGTTCCACAAGGTACTTCAATCACCTTATCTTCCCCATCTTTACCAAAACTTTTACTTTTCGATCCATTTCCACCGTGCGTAGCAAATACGTGGCGTTCGTATTTCAAGTGGATAAGGGTCCAGTAGTTGCGATTTCCTCGCAGAATAACATGGCCTCCTCTACCGCCATCCCCGCCATCGGGACCGCCATTGGGTACATATTTTTCACGACGCATGTGCGTTGAACCTCTACCTCCCTTCCCAGAGCGGCAATAGATTTTTACATAATCAACAAAATTCGATTCAGCCATAATTCTTTCTTCTTCCTATTAATCTAAAAAATAAAACGCGGAGAGCAGTAGCCTTTTAGCCCTACTCTCTGCGTTTTCCATATGCTTCTTACAGTTTTTCTACCGCTGTAGCAATTTCAGCAAAGATACCTTCCATAGTACCCAAGCCATTAATGTGTTGGTATTTACCTTCAGTTTTGTACCATTCAATGAGTGGAGAGGTTTGTGAGTGGTATACAGAAAGTCTCTTTTTGATTGTCTCTTCGTTATCATCCGCACGACCAGAAATCTCACCTCTCTTAAGAAGACGAGTCATCAATTCAGCTTCAGGCACCTCAAGATCAAGCATCACAGATACCTCTTGACCACGCTCTTGCAACATAGCTTTCAAAGCCTCGGCTTGTGCAATTGTACGTGGGAAACCATCGAAGATTACCCCTTTGCTCTCAGTAAAGCTATCCAATACACTAGCCAAAATATCGATAATCAAAGCATCGGGTACCAACTGACCTTGGCTGATATAGCCTTGTGCTGTTTTACCTAGTTCTGTACCGTTTTTGATCTCTGCACGAAGTACATCGCCAGTTGAGATGTGGTTGATACCAAATTTTTCTACAATACGCTCGCTTTGCGTTCCTTTACCAGAACCTGGAGCACCAAAGATTACAATGTTCAACATCTGTTTTACTTTTATATTTCGTTCTAAAAATTAGTCAGCTACCACGTAAATATCACGGTAATTGCGTCCTTGTCCATCGTAGTCCAAACCATATCCTACAATAAAGTCGTTAGGAATGCTCATGGCTACATAGTCAATGTTTAACTCTACCTGTAATTTCTCAGGTTTAAAAAGTAGCGTTGCAATACGAATCTCTTTGGGATTCAATGCTTTCAACGTGTTCACCAAATAGTTCATGGTAAAACCGGTGTCTACAATGTCCTCTACGATAATCACACTACGCCCCTCAATACTCTCATTCAGACCAATCATCTCTTTGATTTTACCGGTCGATTCGGTTCCTTCGTACGAAGCCACTTTCACAAATGAAACTTCGTGGGGTACTGTAAGATTACGCATTAAATCGGCTGTAAACATAAAAGCACCGTTTAACACGCTAATCAGCAAAGGTTCTTGGCCAGCTAAGTCGCGATTAATCTCACTAGCTACACGTGCCACCTCCATTTGTATTTTTTCTTCCGAGATAAAGGGAGTAAAATGCTTATCTCTTATCTGAATGGGGTTCATATACCGTTTATTTATTAAAATTGCTGCAAAAATACGGAAATAATTTCAAGTATAGAACTTTTATCCCGACCTCTTTATAATAAATAGTGTTATCTTTGCCTACCGTAAACAAAGTAAACACCTATGAAAATTCTTTCAAGTCACCAACTTAGAGAACTCGACCAGTATACCATTGCTCATGAATCCATCCGTTCGATTGACCTTATGGAAAGAGCAGCCGAAGCTTTAACCGCTGCAATTACTGAAAGATGGGATTCATCCTATCAGATTGTTATTTTTGCTGGTCCAGGTAACAATGGAGGTGATGCACTGGCTGTAGCACGTCTACTCACCCAGAAAAATTATCCCGTTCAGCTCTTTCTTTTTAATACCACCGGAAGAGTATCGGAAGAGTGTGAGATTAATCTAAATCGATTAACCCCATACAGCTCCGTTGATTTTACAGAGATTTGCCCTGGAACAGAGTTTAATCCCCCTGTTTTATCGGAGAAACATTTGGTTATTGATGGACTTTTTGGAAGCGGCCTTAACAAGCCACTCACCGGAGGATTTGCAGCGGTTGTTCGCTACATCAATGCCTCGCCTGCGCCTGTTGTATCAATCGATATTCCCTCGGGCTTATTGGGAGAAGACAATAGTGGGACCCATAAAAATCACATTATCAAAGCGAGCCTTACATTGGCCATTCAGCTCCCTAAATTATCATTTTTCTTCCCTGAAAACGAGCAGTTCCTAGGAGAGTGGAGACTGATTGACATTGGGCTTTCGAGAGCATTTATAGAGGAGGTAAAAACACCCATCCAAATCATCGAAAAAGAGGAGATTCAAGCGTTACTCAAACCCAGAAATCAATTTGCACACAAGGGAACCTTTGGCCACGGGCTGCTTATAGCGGGCTCCTACGGCATGGCAGGGGCTGCCATACTTGGTGCACGAGCTTGCTTACGGTCGGGTATAGGTTTGCTGACTGTTCATACTCCCATTCACAATCTAAACCTTATTCAAACTGCCGTACCCGAAGCCATAGCGCACTCGGATATTCATGTACATTACTTTTCAGAACCTGTTAAACTTCACTCCTACCAAGCAGTGGCTATAGGACCTGGAATTGGACAAGAGGGAGATACCCCCTTGGCACTCTACGAACAGATTATGGAGTGTACATTACCACTGGTGTTAGACGCGGATGCAATCAACATATTAAGCAACAACAAGAAATGGCTAAATGACCTTCCTAAACATACCATTCTTACTCCCCATATAAAGGAGTTAGAACGCATGATTGGAGAGACCTCGAATAGCTACGAGCGACTTGCCAAAACAAAAGAGTTGGCTGCACAGTTTAAGCTCTATATTCTAATTAAAGGAGCATGGAGCACCCTAGTTACTCCCGAAGGAGAAATCTATTTAAATCCCACCGGTAATCCAGGTATGGCAACTGCAGGAAGCGGCGATGCTTTAACAGGCATTCTATTAGCACTACTTTCACAAGGCTACTCGCCCGAAGAGAGCTGTAAAATAGCGGTCTACACACATGGAATGGCAGGAGACATAGCGGCCATCGAAAAAAGTCAAATGGGGATGACTGCCAGTGATATTGTTGAAGCTTTACCACTAGCTTGGCTAGAACTTAGCAACTAATTAAGAGGAGAACGGCTCCTCGATGTACCACCATAGAATAGAATCGTATGAAAATAAAAGAAGGAATCATAGCACTTGCTCTATTGGCACCAATGAATGGAATGGCACAAGATGCGAATAGATACAACCCCAACACACTGACCGATGGGATTGTGTACTATCTACCTAAATCAGAGCTTCAGCTAGAGATTGTGGTCGATAAAATTACCTATACACCCGGAGAGTTCTGCCAGTATGCCAATCGATACCTGCGTTTGAATGAGGTATCGGCAAACCCCAATGAATATTGGGAAATTAAACGCATTCAGGTAACCTCGGCTGGTGTACCCGATGCCGAGAATGTCTATCGGGTAAAACTCAAAGAGAAGACAACGACCTCGCAAATGGAATTGACTCCAGAAGGTATTATTCAAGCCATTAATACCACTGTTCCTACTACCAAAGAGCTTGGTGCAGCAACAACAACAACTACGCAAAAACAGGTCAATCCACGTAGCTTTATGACCGAAGAGATTCTTAGTGCAGCATCGACAGCCAAGATGGCCGAACTGGTAGCCAAAGAGATTTACAGCATACGTGAAAGCAAAAATAGCTTGACTCGCGGACAGGCCGACTACATGCCTACCGATGGTGCCGCGTTGAAATTGATGCTAGACAATCTCGAGTTGCAAGAGAGAGCGATGACCGAGATGTTCTCGGGAACCACCAAACGCGAAGAGAAAACTATTCGTGTAAAGGTACCTATCACAGCCGAAATGAAAGAACAAATAGCTTGCCGATTCTCCAACAAGCTGGGTGTTGTCGATGCAAACAACCTTGGCGGTGCTCCTATTTATGTATCGCTAACCGATTTAGAGCCTCTTCCTACTCAGGAGGAACAACTTAAAAAGGAGAAGAAGAGACCAGAGGGAGTTATCTACAACATACCGGGTAGAGGAAAGGTAACTGTAGCTAGCCAAACGCAACGCTACTTTGAAGGAGAGTTACCCATTACTCAGTTTGGAACAACCGAGGTTTTAATGGATAACCTGTTCAATAAGAAAACAAACACGCGCGTTCTATTTAACCCCAGTACGGGTGGAATCGTGAAGATCGATAAAGATTAGAAAGAGCTGAATAACTCTCTTTTTAATAACAAATCCCCAAAGTTAGTCTAGTGCTAATTTTGGGGATTTGTGGTTAAAAAGAAAATCGAATTACTTCTTTAAAGCTCCTTTCAATGCTTGCTATAGCCAACTCAATAGGTTACAACAGAGTCCGTATAGGGTTATTTTCTGAGTAACAACCCGTTCTCTTTACTCAAATGAGCGGAGAAAGTTAGTGTCCGACGGCTGTAAGACACGCGTCTTACGGCTGTCGAACGCGCGTCCGACAGCTGTGAAACGCGTGTACGACTACCGTTGGACACTAAAAACAAGCGCAAAAGCAGATAAAAACGAGCTTATAAGCCGATAAAGTGCACCCTATTTTTGAATATTAGCCTCCTCGAGTCGATAACCATACTTCTTATCGGCACGTTTCAGCATAAGTGCCACTACTAGGGATAAAACAGCAATCGAGGTAAACACACACATAGGTAAAGTATAATCATACCCTCCTCCCTCTAACTTGCAGTAGTTATCGAGAATGAAGCCAATAAGAACAGGTACGCCCCAAAGTCCCACATTCTGAACCAAGAAGATTAAGGCATAAGCTGTTCCTAACTGGTGTGAAGGGAAAATCTTAGCTACAGCAGGCCACATAGCAGAGGGTACCAACGAAAAGGCAATTCCTAAAAGAATCATTAAGGCAATGGCCACTGTCCACTCCGTAACAAAAGGCAATGCATAGACGAAATGGACCACAATAAGTAGAGCAGCTCCAAGCATCATGATCGAAGCAGACTTACCACGCTTATCAATTAATCCCCCAAACACAGGAGTTAAGATTAAGGCACCTAAAGCAGGAAGTCCTGCAATAGTACCTGCAAACTGTTCATCAATACCATATTTGTTTATCATCAACTCCGAAGCATATTTTTGGAAGGGAAACACACACGAGTAGAAAAGCACGCAAAGTAAAGCGATTAACCAAAATCCCGGGCTGGCTAAGATAACCTTCACATCTTTGGCCGAGAATTTCTCTTCCACTTCATCGGTTACAGATTCCTCTAGCTGTTTATCGAGTCGCTTATCTAAGACAGAAAAGAAGAAGAAAGCAACCATTCCCACTACCAACAAGCACAAACCAATTAGAACAGGCATAGTAAGTCCCATACTCTTTGCAACTGGTATGGCCACCGCATAAGCAGCCTGCGAACCAATACGCGCCAAAGCCACTTGAACCCCCATAGCCGTTGCCATCTCTTTACCACGGAACCACTTGGCAATCACTTTAGTAATGGTAATACCAGCCACTTCGGCACCCACACCAAAGATGGAATAGCCCGAAGAGGCTACCAGTACACTTGTAGGAAATCCAAAAAGCAAATTTGTATGATCGACCACCATATTCATGCCATAATACTGCAATGCGGTACCAAGCACCATTAAGATAGCCGATAGTTTACCCGTAAAACGAATACCAAACCGATCCAAAATGAGTCCACCCCAAAGAAGCATGAGTAAGAAAACATTCAAAAAACTATACGCTCCCATCAACGTTCCAAAGTCGGCACTCGACCATCCCAGCTCGCTCTCCAACATTCCTTTTAAAGGAGCAGTTACATCATTTACAAAATAGGCAGCCATCATAGTAAAGGCCACAATAGCCAATGCTCCCCAGCGAACTAGAGGGGAATCATTTAATCGTTTCTGTTGCATTTTATTTCTATTTAATTAATATTTAAAACTTATTAGTGTGCACAAAGATAGCCTTTTTCATAAAAAAGGGACTCCTTCCATTAAAAAGTTCTATATTTGTGCACGAAGTTTACGAGAGATAAAACTGAATTCAGGAAGAAAATAGAAAGCTGATTATCTGAAGCTTACAATTAATCCTACTCTTTTTTACAACATCTAGATTTGTACATAATGCGACATAAATACTTCGGCCAGCAACAGAAACAAAACTATTATTTATATTAATTTTTAAAATTCATTTCATGAAAAAAGGAAAAATGATGGCAGCATGCCTCTGCCTAAGCGGCTCTCTACTATTCTCATCGTGTATCGGTTCATTTGCATTGTGGAACAACCTTAAAGACTGGAACAATACCATAGGTAACAAATTTGTAAATGAGCTTGTCTTTATCGCTTTCAACATTGTACCTGTATACCCTATTGCTGCGATTGCCGATATGTTGGTTATTAACTCAATCGAATTCTGGAGTGGTTCAAACCCAATGGCCTCTATTGGTGAAACGAAAGAGGTTCAAGGAGAGAATGGCAACTATTTAGTTACTACCAACGAAAATGGTTATACCATTGCGAAAGAGGGAGAAAGTAGCGTTGATTTAACTTACAACACAGCCAACAAAACTTGGAGTGCTTCGAGCGAAGGCGAAAGCTGCGACCTAGTAACATTGAATGAGAATGGTTCGGCAACGCTTTACATGGGCGATGGAACATCGATGACAGTTATGCCCGATGCACAAGGAGTAGCCAATGCAAGAATGATGGCAGGTGGTTCTCTTTTTATGGCTGCACGCTAATTCAACGAAGATAAATCCTTTACGCAAGTAAAGATTGTCGACAAAAAAGCTCCGCTTGGTTTAATTATAAACCAAGCGGAGCTTTTTGTAAACAGACTCTTTAGGAGTAAGACTCCAAGACAAATGGGTTGTTCCCTCTTAGAGCCCTCATAGCGTATCTCTAAAAGGGAGCCATTTGCCAACTAACTGCTTCTTCAAGTTAGGAGATTTAGTTTCTTCCTCCACCCAAAGCAGAGTAGAGATTTATAACCCCCTGTAGCTCTGTAAACTGATTGGCAACCTGTGAGAGTTGAGCACTCAGCAAGCTTTGACGGGCGGTGAGAACATCTAAATAGCTGGTACTGCTGTATTTCATCAGTAATGAAGTATGTTCATAAGCCTTCTCTAGCGAAGCTATCTGTTTCTCAAGGTAAGCACGCTTCTCTTGCGCCGTTTGGAATTGCACCAAGGCATTGTTAACCTCGTTACCCGCACTTAATACCGTTTGTTGGAAAGAGAGTCTTGCCTCCTCTTGTTGTGCCTTCGCCCGCTTTAATTGCGCACTGTTTTGCCCTTTGGCAAAGAGGGGTTGCGTAAGTGATGCCACTGCCGAAGCCACCAAAGTAGCTGGATTGGCAATCATCATTCCTGCCGAGTTGCTCCAACCGGCATTTCCACTCAGTACCAACGAAGGATAGAAAGCAGCACGTGCTTGGTTGGTACCATAAAAAGCTTGCTCCAATTGGTATTCAGCCAACCGTACATCCGGACGGTTAGAAAGCATCTCTACCGGCACCCCTATCGAGAAGTGCGTGGGTAGGGTTTGTGCTGCCAATGTACCACGCTCTATATCTTGAAGTGGTTCACCCAACAACAACGACAAGGCATTCTCCGCTTGGTTCTGTTGCTCTTTCAGTGTGAGCACCGAGGTGCACATTTGGTAGTAAGTCGCCTCGAACTGTGCCACCGCCGTCTCGTTTGCCATCCCAGCACGCATCATGGCCTGCATGGCAGCTACGGCCTCTTTCCAGCTCTCGGCTGTTTGCTCGGTAATGCAAAGTTGCTCATCGACCATCAAAAGCGAGTAGTAGCTATTGGCAATGCCCGCCACTAGTTGCGTTTTCACCGCTTGCTTGTACTCTACACTCTGCCAGTAGGCTGCTTTGGCTTGCTGCTTGGCGTTGTGAATGCGACCAAACAAATCCACCTCCCAACTAGCCGATACGGGCAAGCTATAGGTTTGCAGGGGCGAACTTCCTTGAAAGCTATTGACCGTACCTTGGGGGGCCAATGACAACGAGGGGAAGAAGGCCAACTTGGCTGCACGAAGCGAAGCCTGCGAAGCGTTGATACGCTGCTCGGCAATCAACAAATCGTTGTTTTGTTCCAATCCCTTCTCCACCAGCGCTTGCAACAGCGGGTCGGTTAGCAATGCTCTCCACTCCCAATTGCCCAAAGCGGGTACACTATCGGCAGAGGCGGGCAGCAAAGCAGCCTCATCGCCATAACTTGCCAACGGAAGCTCCTCTACCGGTTTGTAGTTGGTATAGATACCGCAGCTGCTTAATCCAAAGCCCACTGCCAATCCTATTAATCCTATTTTTTTCATTTTGTCTCCTCCTCTTTCGTTGCTAAATACTCTTTACGCTCTTCGGTAGCAATTTTCTTCTCTTCTTGAATTTGCCAATCACGGCTGGGTTCAGTTTGTACTGGACGCAAGCGCTCTTGCAACGATTGGAAAACAATGAAGAGCGAAGGTACAATAAAGAGCAAGGCCAATGTACCAATCACCATACCCCCTACAGCACCTGTACCAAGAGAGATGTTCCCATTGGCACCTACACCCGAGGCAGTCATCAAAGGCAATAGACCAAAAATCATGGTCAAGGCCGTCATCAAGATGGCACGGAAACGTGCTTTGGCTGCCGAAAGTGCTGCCGATGTAATGCTCATACCCGCTTTTCTACGCTCACTGGCATACTCAGTAATCAGAATGGCCGTTTTAGAAAGCAGACCAATCAACATAATTAAACCCGTTTGTAGGTAGATGTTGTTCTCTAATCCCATGAGCTTGGCAAATAAGAAAGAGCCCATCAAACCCATAGGAACTGATAAAAGAACCGCAAAAGGAATGATAAAACTTTCGTAAAGCGCACTTAAGATGAGGTAAATCATCAACAAACAGATGGCAAAGATAATTGCCGTGGTTCCTCCTTGTTGGGTCTCTTCACGCGTAATACCCCCAAAGTCATACCCATATCCTTTAGGTAGTGCCTCGGCAGCTACCTCTTGTACCGCTTTAATGGCATCACCCGTACTGTATCCATCGGCAGGCATCGCATTCACCGCAATGGAGTTGTACATGTTGAATCGGCTTAAGGATTCTGCACCGTACACACGGGTTAAGGTTACGAATTGGCTAAGCGGAGCCATTTCGCCGCTGCTTAGACGTACAAAAGAGTTGTTCAACGAAGTCTCGTCCAATCGATATTCAGGATCGGCTTGTACCATAACGCGGTATACTTTTGAGAAACGGTTGAAGTTCGATACATATTGTCCCCCGTAGTAACCCGACAAGGTAGCTAATACCTCGGCTGGCGAAACCCCTGCACGCTTACACTTCGCTGCATCTACATCCACCATCCACTGGGGGAAACGAATATCGAAGGTAGAGTAAGCACGAGCTATCTCCGGACGTTGGTTCAACGCACCCAGATAGGCTTGTGTCGTTTGGAAGAACTCCGTTACATCGCCCCCTTGAATATCTTGCATGTGTAGCTCCAACGAGTTACCCATACCGTACCCCGGAATCATACCGGGCGACATGGCAAAGATGGTAGCATCTTTGATGTGTGCCGTGCGTCCATAGACTTGACCAATCACCGCATCGACCGAGTTTGCAGCACCGGGTCTATCGTCCCAATTCTTCAGTTTCATAATCAACATACCAAACGAGGTACCTTGACCCGCTAGCAACCCATAACCCGATACCTTTTGAATATTGGCCAACTGCGGTATATCTTTTACCGACTCTTCTATACGAGTCATTACCTCGTGTGTAGTAGCCAACGAGCTACCTGGTGCGGTACTTACATTAACAAAGACTACCCCTTGGTCTTCACTAGGCACCAAACTGGTTTTGGTACTATTCATTAAAAGCACCAACGCAACAACTGCTGCACCCAGCACACTCCATGCCAACCACTGGCGCTTCATAAAGAAGAGTACAATCTTTTTATACTTCCCTATCACCACATCAAACGCCGCATTAAAGGCCTTACGGAAGCGCGAGGCAAAGTTCACCTTCTCGGTACCATCTTCGTTCAAGTAAGGTTTCAACAAAAGCGCACAAAGCGCCGGACTCAAGGTCAAGGCATTCAGCGTAGAGATACCGACCGATACCGCCATGGTCAAACCAAACTGGGTATAGAAAGTACCCGATGTACCACTCATGAACGATACCGGAATAAACACCGCCATAAAGACCAAGGTAGTCGAGATAATGGCGTTGCTGATACCCTTCATGGCATCAATACTCGCCATGTACGAAGAGCGATAGCCCACATCAAAACGGGCTTGCACCGCCTCGACCACCACAATGGCATCATCTACCACCGTACCAATCACCAGCACCAGGGCAAAGAGCGTAATCAAGTTGATACTAAACCCAGCCAGTGTCATAAAGGCAAAGGTACCCACCAACGATACCACAATAGCCACCAACGGAATAATGGTGGAACGAATGTCTTGCAAGAAGACGTAAACCACTAGAATAACCAGCAAGATAGCCTCAAGTAGCGTAATAACCACCTTCTCAATCGAAGCAAACAAGAAGTCATTCGAACTCATAATTTGCGTAATAGCCACCCCTTGTGGAAGATCTTTTTTGGCCTCTTCTAGAAACGCATCTATGTTGGTATTTACCTCCGTAGCATTCGAGCCAGCCGTTTGGTAAACCATACACGAGATACCTGGATTGCCATTGGTAGTTCCCTTAAAGGCATAACTTTCGCGGCCCAGTTCAATTTGGGCAATATCCTTCAAATAGAGCACCTCTCCATTCTCAGTAGAGCGTACCACAATTTCGCCAAACTCTTCGGGAGTAATTAAACGCCCTTTGTAACGCATGGTGTATTGATACGCCTCGGCAGAGTTCTCACCAAACGAACCGGTAGCCGATTCAATGTTTTGTTCGGCTAGTACGGCCGATATATCCGAAGGAATCAACTTGTATTGCGCCATCCGTTCAGGATTCAACCAGATACGCATGCTGTAGTCGCCCCCCATCACCATCATATCTCCTACCCCTTGGATACGAAGAATGTTTGGTTTCAAGTGAATGTGAATGTAGTTCGACAAGAAATTCTCATCGTAGGTTCCATCGGGGCTGTGCAGCGCAAAAAGCTGCAAGATACTAGTTTGTCGTTTCGCAGTCGACACCCCTACCTGCGTTACTTCGGCAGGAAGCTGCCCGGTAGCTTTGGAGATACGGTTCTGTACATTGACCGCTGCCATATCGGGGTCTGTTCCTTGTTTGAAATAGACCGTAATACTCACCGAGCCCGAGTTCGTAGCCGATGAGGTCATGTAAATCATGTTCTCTACCCCGTTAATGGCCTCCTCTAGTGGAGCCACTACACTCTTTTGTAGGGTTTCGGCACTGGCACCAAAGTAGCTGGTACTTACCTGAATGGTAGGCGGAGCAATATCGGGGTACTGCTCTACCGGTAGGGTAAAGAGCCCGATAAGTCCCATAACCACCACCAATATGGAGATGACGCCCGAAAGAATGGGACGTTCTATAAAGGTTCTTAAGTTCATAAGATTTGATTCGTTTTTTAAATAAATGGATCATTCCCAACAACTGCTACCTAGCCGTAAGGCTGTAGTGGTTGGTTGGTAACTAGCCGCCTAGCGGTTAGCAATTTGAATAGGCGTTCCTTCGCGCAAAAGACCTACGCCCTCTGCCACAATCACCTCACCGGCTTGCAACCCTTCAGTCACAATAAACTCTTTGCCACCGTTCACACGGGTTACCGTTACCAAAGCCGATTTAGCTACCCCTTCTACCACTTTGTATACATATACTTTGTCTTGCAATTCGAAGGTGGCTGTACGGGGAATAACCAAGCTACCGGGTTTCTCTACCGGAATGACCACACTACCCGCTGTACCGCTGTAAAGCAATCCGTTGGGATTCAAAAAAGCAGCACGTAGGCTAACGGTTCCTGTGGTACGATCTACTACCCCACTAATGGTTTCTATGCGCCCTTTCACCTCGTAAGTGCTTTTGTCATTTAAGACCAATTCTACGGGAGGCATCTGTGCTAGCAGCGCCTCTTTTGAACCATACTGGCGCGTCAAAGCTAGGAGTTGATTCTCGGTCATGGAGAAGTATACATACATTTCTGAATTATCGGATACCGTAGTAAGGGGTTTAGTCATGGCCGCACTGACCAACGTACCTACGCGGAAAGGAAGGGTACCTACCACACCTTCGGATGAACTACGCACTTCGGTGTACGATAGGTTGTTTCTAGCATTGAGTTGTTGCGCTTCGGTTTGAGCCAATTGCGCTTTGGCACTTAACAGGCTATTCTCTGAGGTACGCAAATCGAATTCCGAGATTACTTGGCTAGCAAACAACTCCTTCTTACTATCATACGTAAGTTGCGCAATAGCCACTGCCGCCTTGGCTGCTGCTACATTGGCATCGGCTGTAGCCAGTGCTGCTTGGTAAGGCACTTGGTCAATCACAAAAAGAAGCGCACCCTTTTTAACGCGTTGCCCCTCTTCTACACACAATTTGGTGAGTACACCCGATACCTGTGGATAGATATCGATGTCTTGCCTACCCGCAATGGTGGCCGAGTAGTTAGTCGATAGTACCTTATCAACACTTTGCACCGTTAGTACGGCGTATGTACTTGCAGCAGGTGCTGCTGTTTTGGGCTCTCCGCACGAGGTGCACAACGCCAAGCCACACACTACTACCAGTAGGTGCAACAAACTCTTTTTACCTAATACCATGTTCCTATTATAATCTTTTTATGGATGCAAAGGTAAATCCTTTTAAAAGAAGAAATGCGTTCGATTCGTAGCCGCAATTGTTCATTTTCGGAACAAACAATCGGAAAATAGGACTAAAAATACTACTTTTGTGGAAATTTAAAGAAGAACTACACAATGTCTAGCTTTACCCCTACCCACTATACATTTACTGCCTCTAACCAACTTCCTTGGAGCAAAAATGAACTATTTAAGTTAGAAGATGCAGCTTTTTTACTTTGCCACCGAGGTTCGGCTTGGCTTACCATCAACTTGGAACGGTTTAAAATGGAAGCGCATACGCAATCCATCATCCTGCCACGAAGCATGGTAGAGATAAGTGAAATGAGTGATGACTTCTCCATCTCGTATGTAACACTCTCCAACACCCTTTTTCGCGAAATTACCATGCGGTTTGATCCCTCTTTCTTTGCGTTCATCCGCAAGAACCCTTGTGTAAACTTAACCCGCACACAGACCAAGCCCATACGCAGCCTGCTCTATATTTTACTAAACCTCTACAAAGAGAAAGAGAACATTTACCAACAAGAGATAGCGCGCAATTTGCTGCAAGCATTTCTGCTTGATGTATACGACAAAACCCAGCGTTGCTGCGTAGAGACCATTCATCCGGAGGGAATGAGTAGGCAGACGGAACTTTTTAAGAGCTTTATTCTGCTGATACAGCAACACTGCCGCACCCAGCGCGAGGTATCTTTCTACGCCAAAGAGCTCTTTATAACCCCCCGCTACCTATCGGGTTTGGTGCACCAGGTTACAGGCAAGAAAGCAAAAGCCATTATTGATCACCATGCCTTATTAGAGATTAAGCTACTCTTACGCTCTACCAATTTAAGCCTTCAGGAGATAGCCCACCAACTGGCCTTCCCCGATCAATCTTTCTTTGGGCGCTACTTTAAAAGACATACCGGTCTCTCACCTCATCAGTATCGAAAAGAGAAGTAGGATTGAGGCAGGGAATGTTTACATTCCATCATACAAAATAGGACAGATTCAAACAACGGCCTTGTATCCGTTTTAAACGGTCATTATTCTTTAATCAGTCAATAACAAGAGATCAACAAACCTCGAAAGAACAAATAGGCACTAAGAGTCAAGTCTCTTAGAGTTGAAACTCTTTACGTCTTAATACGAAGTTCGTTCCTAAATATTTTTCACGAACAACTTTATTTTCTGCCAGCTCTTCAGGAGTTCCTTGAAACAAAATGCGTCCTTCAAACAACAAATAAGCTCTATCCGTTAAACGAAGAGTTTCCAAAGCATTGTGGTCGGTTATTAAGATACCAATATTTTTGTCTTTAAGTTTCCAAACGATGTGTTGAATATCCTCTACCGCAATCGGGTCAACACCTGCAAAGGGTTCATCGAGCATAATAAACTTAGGGTTAATAGCCAAACAGCGTGCGATCTCTGTACGACGACGCTCTCCACCCGAAAGTTGATCACCTAAATTTTTACGTACTTTCTGCAGTCTAAACTCAGCTATCAAACTCTCAAGCTTATCCCTTTGGTACTCCTTTGTGGTATTGGTGAGTTCGAGAACCGAAGAAATATTATCCTCTACACTCATCTTACGAAAAACAGAAGCCTCTTGTGCCAAATAGCCAATTCCATTCTTAGCACGTTTATATACCGGATAGTTAGTAATCTCTAAATCATCCAAGTAGATATGCCCTTCATTGGGCACAACCAAGCCTGTAGTCATGTAAAAAGAGGTCGTTTTTCCAGCACCATTGGGGCCCAAAAGGCCGACAATTTCTCCCTGTTTTACATCAAACGAAACGTGATTGACCACCGTTCGTTTGCCATATTTTTTTACCAGCTCCTCTGCACGAAGTACCATTCTCTTTACACCCTGAGTATCTTCCTGTTTCTCCAATATTTGTTCTGACATAGCTACATATTTTGAAGCAAAAGTACTAAAAAAGTTTAGCAAATAGATGAAGAGTACCAAAATCAGCCCCGCTTTTAAGTGTATATCCATCAAAAAACCTAAATTTGCAAGAAAATTCAATTTATGCCAATGAAACCAATCATCATTGTAGGAAGATACCTAATCCTTATGGGAAGAGTCTTTGCCCGACCTGAACGGTGGCGCATGTTTTTTAAACAGTATCTCAATGAGATTATTCAATTGGGTGTTAATTCGATTGGTATTGTGCTTCTTATCTCTTTCTTTATCGGTGCTGTAATCACAATTCAAATTCAGCTGAACATAAGCAGCCCTTGGATGCCACGCTTTGTAGTGGGCTATACTACGCGCGAAATTATGCTACTCGAGTTCTCATCAGCCATTATGTGTCTTATTCTCGCAGGTAAAGTAGGTTCCAACATTGCTTCCGAAATTGGGAGTATGCGGGTTACACAGCAAATTGATGCACTCGATATCATGGGGATAAACTCGGCAGGATATCTTATACTCCCTAAAATTACAGCACTTATGACCATTATCCCTATTCTGGTAACCTTCAGTATCTTTGCTGGAATCATAGGGGCCTTTTGTACCTGCTGGTTTGCAGGCGTTCTAAGTGCCGAGGATTTAGCATACGGACTCCAGTATGAGTTTAGAGAGTGGTTTATTTGGTGCAGTTTTATCAAGTCGCTCTTCTTTGCATACATCATATCTAGTGTATCGGCCTATTTTGGCTATACAGTCGAGGGTGGTTCGATTGCAGTAGGAAAGGCAAGTACTGATTCGGTTGTAATGAGTAGCGTACTCATTCTATTCTGCGATTTAATACTCACACAATTATTAATGGGATGATAGAAGTAAAATCACTCTATAAATCTTTTTTAGAAAAAGATGTACTAAAAGATATCAGTATTTTGTTTGAGAAAGGGCAGACAAGCCTTATTATTGGACAAAGTGGTTCAGGAAAAACCGTACTTATGAAGTGCTTAGTAGGGTTACTGACTCCAGAAAAAGGGGAGATTCTGTATGACAATCGGAACTTTCTAACCATGAATAAGGGAGAGAAAAAGGATATACGACGCGAGATGGGAATGATTTTCCAAAGTGCTGCACTCTTTGACTCGCTTACTGTGCTAGAAAATGTCATGTTTCCACTCGATATGTTCTCAAATGATACGCTGCGAGATCGTATAAAGCGTGCACGTTTCTGTTTAGATCGTGTAAATCTACTCGACGCGGAGAAGAAATATCCAGGCGAAATTAGTGGAGGTATGCAAAAACGGGTAGCAATTGCAAGAGCCATAGCCCTCCAGCCACAGTATCTCTTTTGCGATGAACCCAACTCGGGATTAGATCCTAAAACGTCACTGGTAATTGACGCACTGATTCATGATATTACCAAAGAGTATAATATGACTACCATTATCAACACACACGATATGAACTCTGTAATGGGAATTGGCGAGAAGATTCTTTACATCTACAAAGGGTGTAAAGAGTGGCAAGGTACCAAAGAGGAGGTATTTAAATCGGATAATGAGCGCCTGAATGACTTTATTTTTGCCTCAGACCTTTTGCGTAAGGTAAAAGAACAGGGTATGAAGTTAAACCCCTAGAAAGAACTTATAAACCTTAATAAAATAAGAGAGAGAGGGTGTCAATCATTGATTGACACCCTCTCTCTCTTATTTTATGTGGACCGAATTACTTCTGTCTAATAAAGATATGAATTGGCGTACCGGTTAAGTTCCATTTTTCACGAATCTTATTCTCAAGGAAGCGTTTGTAAGGCTCTCTTACATATTGAGGTAGATTAGCAAAGAAGACGAACGAAGGCACTTGTGTATTAGGTAACTGAGTACAGTACTTAATCTTAATATATTTGCCTTTGTTTGAAGGAGGAGGATATGCCTCAATAAGTGGCAACATCTCTTCATTCAACTTCGCTGTAGGAATACGTACAGTACGTGCAGCATAGACCTCTTTGGCAGTCTCTAAAACTTTAAAAATGCGTTGCTTGGTTAGCGCCGAGCTAAATACAATCGGAAAATCGACAAAAGGAGCTAGGCGCGAACGGATAGCCTCTTCGTATGATTTAATCACTTTAGCATCTTTATTCTCAATCAAATCCCATTTATTAACCACAACTACCAACCCTTTTGAGTTACGCTGTATAAGTGAGAATATATTCAAGTCTTGTCCTTCGATACCACGGGTTGCATCGACCATTAAGATACATACATCCGAGTTCTCAATAGAACGAATGGAGCGAATTACTGAATAGTACTCAAGATCTTCGTTTACTTTGTTTCTTTTACGAATACCCGCCGTATCAACTAAATAGAAATCAAAACCAAACTTTTCGTATCGCGTATAGATTGAATCGCGTGTTGTACCCGCTATTTCAGTTACAATATTTCTGTCTTCACCAATGAAAGCATTGATAATTGAAGATTTACCAGCATTGGGTCTACCTACTACTGCAAAACGAGGCACATCCTCCTCAAGTATCTCTTCGGCTTCGTTCGTAAACTTCTCAACCAACAAGTCAAGAAAATCACCTGTACCACTACCACTTAATGCAGAAATACACTGAGGGTCTCCTAATCCAAGTGAGTAAAATTCTGCAGCATTGTACTGCAAATCATTGTTGTCTGTTTTATTCGCTACAACTACTACAGGCTTCTTAGTTCTACGCAAGATAGTTGCTACCTGCATATCCAAGTCCGTAACTCCGTTCATCACATCCACTACGAACAAAATTACATCAGCTTCTTCTAAAGCCAATAAAACTTGTTTGCGAATTTCTTCTTCAAATACATCATCCGAGTTAACAACCCATCCCCCTGTATCCACTACAGAGAATTCACGTCCCAACCACTCCGATTGGCCATATTGTCGGTCACGTGTTGTTCCAGCCTCTTCATTTACGATGGCTTGGCGAGTTTTTGTTAATCTATTAAAAAGCGTAGACTTACCTACATTAGGACGTCCTACAATGGCTACTAAATTTCCCATATTGTTACTCTTATATTACGGCTATCACAGTCGATTTTAATCCAATTGATATCCAAAGTTTTTCAATTCCTTAGTCGAGCTTCTCCAGTCTTTATCAACTTTAACGAAGGTCTCTAAAAAAATTGTTTTATTGAAGAATTTCTCCAATGTACGGCGTGCTTCGGTAGCCACTTTCTTAAGTGCCTTCCCTTGGTTGCCGATAATAATACCCTTTTGCGAATCACGTTCCACATAAATAACGGCATTAATATGAATTTTATTGGCTTCTTCTTTAAACTGCTCCACAACAACCTCTACCGCATAGGGTATCTCTTTGTCATAGTAAAGCAATATTTTTTCGCGAATGATCTCTGTTACAAAGAAACGCGCAGGCTTATCGGTCCACTGATCTTTCCCAAAATAGGGAGGTGAATCGGGAATAAGCTCTTTAATACGTTTCATCACTACATCTACATTAAACTTAGAGGTAGCCGAGATTGGTATGATTTCTGCTTTAGGAAGTTGCTGGTGCCACTCCTCAACGATACGGGTTAAGTCCGCTTGATTAGAAAGGTCAATTTTATTTATCAACAACAAAACTGGAACCTCCATTTTAGCCACCTTTTCTACAAAGTCAGCATTCTTATCAGGCTTTTCTATTACATCCGTTACATAAAGCAATACATCAGCATCGGACAACGCTGAATGCGAAAAGTTCAGCATAGACTCTTGCAACTTGTAGTTAGGTTTTAACACCCCTGGTGTATCCGAGAACACAATTTGCATTTCATCGGTATTCAATATACCCATAATACGATGGCGCGTGGTCTGTGCCTTAAATGTAGCAATAGAAACACGTTCGCCTACCAGCAAATTCATTAGCGTAGATTTCCCTACATTGGGGTTCCCTACTATGTTTACAAAGCCTGCTTTATGCATATTCTCAAATTTTATGATTATAGACAAAAAAACGCATCTATCATACTATGTTGGATGCGCTTTTTCGATATGGTTATAAATTATTTAGACGCACTACCGTCGTAACCCCATTTCATATAGAGCGCTCCCCAGGTAAATCCTGCCCCGAAAGCGGTAAAAATAAGGTTGTCTCCTTTCTTCAATTGTTTCTCAAAATCCCAGAGACACAAAGGAAGTGTAGCAGCACTTGTATTACCGTAACGTTGAATGTTCATCATAACTTTCTCCATTGGCATTTCCAAGCGAGCAGCAACAGCATCAATAATACGTACATTGGCTTGGTGTGGAATAACCCAATCAATGGTCTCTTTGGTCAAGTTATTACGCTCTGCAATCTTTGCAGTGACATCAGACATGTTAGATACAGCATATTTAAATACCGTTCTACCTTCTTGATACAAATAATGCATTTTGTGATCTACCGTAAAGTAAGAAGAGGGACAAACCGATCCACCCGCCTTGAGGTGTAAGAAAGGAAGCCCTTTACCATCTGTACGCAAAATAGAGTCACGAATACCGTAATCTTCTGTAGTTGCTTCGACCAAGCAGGCTGCAGCTCCATCACCAAAGATGGGACAAGTAGCTCTATCTTGATAGTTCACCATAGATGACATTTTATCGGCACCAATAACAATTACTTTTTTATGTCTACCCGATTCAATGAGAGAGGCAGCCATTTCCATGGCATACAGGAAGCCACTACAAGCCGCTTGTAGATCAAAAGCAAAAGCATTTTTTAAACCAATTTTATCGCAAACAATAGATGCTGTAGAAGGAAAAGGATAATCAGGAGTTGTTGTTGCTAAGATAACAGCAGTAATCTCATCGGGATTAACACCTGTTTTTTGCATCAATTGCTTGGCAGCTTTACGCGCTAAGTAAGAAGTACCTAAGCCTTCTTCACTAAGGATACGTCGCTCTTTAATACCAATACGAGTCATAATCCACTCATCATTGGTATCTACCATTCTTGAAATCTCGTCGTTTGTCAAGACATAGCTAGGTACATATCCCCCAACGCCTGTAATTACTGCATGTAGTTTTTCCATCTTTTCTAAGTTTGTTAGTTTACACTTCTAGAAAAAGAGAGCCGACTGAGCCGAAGCTCGCCGGCTTTATTCTAAGAGAACGTGTAAGCGTTGAAAAAAGAGCTGATTAAACAGCTGCTTCTTTTACAATTGCTAATTTACCTCTGTAGTATCCGCAAGCATTACACACAGTGTGATATACGTGCCATTCACCACAGTTAGGGCAGATAGCTAAAGTAGGAGCAACTGCTTTGTCGTGAGTTCTTCTCTTTGCAGTTCTCGTTTTTGATTGTCTTCTTTTAGGATGTGCCATTTTTTTACAATTTAATTATTATCTATTATTTTCTTTAATTCATTCCATCTCGGATCTATCTCCTTAGACTCATCACTGAGCGATTCGGTTTCAGCGTCAGCTCCTGCCCAATGGGCATCGTCGTCGTCATCCGATTCGTCATCAGAAGCAGTACGCAAATGTTTACCCAGCTTACCAACCATACTCTTGTTACATTTTCCAGGAGCATGCACATGCTTAATAGGTATACCTAAAGCTATGAATTCATAAATAAACCAAGCTACATTTATATAACCATCTTCTTCAGGGACAATAACGATATCTCCCTCCTCTGAAAATTCAGCTCCTAGCTTTACTTTCAACTGCTCCGTTACAGAAACAGGTAGTTCCATATCGTCCAAACAGCGATCACAAGATACCTTTACAACTCCGTCAATTTCGAAGCTAAGCGTAAAAAGGCCAAAAGTCTTCTTTACTTCTAAAAAGACCGTAAGCTTACCCTTTTGTACCTCAGGGGTATCCAAATCCACAAAGAACTGGTTATCTAGGTCCAACTCGTACGTAGACAAGTCAGCTTTCATATTTCTCAGCTCTATCTTATATTTATCGAATCTTCCCAAAATGCAATTACTATATAATTCGGGCGACAAAGTTACGAATAATATTCAATTATTGCATCATAAGAACTCTATTATTTCGGTAACTATCAACTTTTTTTTGTATCTTCTCAATTATCAGAAAATGAGAGCTAAATAGCTCGTATTTAAGAGTTAGTAAAAAGAGAAAGTAAGAGAGTAAAGAAACCTGTTGAAGCCCTTAGAAGTCGAGAAAAGCGGCTTGGTCAAGGTCTATAAAGCGCAAGTACGAGTTATCAGTAACCGTAGGTAGATGAACTAAAAATAGACTCAAGAATTTTAAAAATGGAGTTTAAAGAGGATTAGAGAGAGGTTAGAGGGAAAATACAGAAGCAGTTCAAACATGTAAATAAGAAGCCTCAAACACCGTAAAAAAGGGGCTCTAGAAACGATTTCTCGCACTATCATATTCGGTTTAATCAGTAATAGGGTGATTACTTGGAAAAATGGATTAACGAAAAGATGACTGAGAAGGAGTATTTATTAATACCTTTGTTCAATCAAGAATTTAGAAAGGTGTAAATCAAATTGTGAGAATAATATTGGAGTGGTTTCAATGAGTTGAAAGATCTGAAAAAGAGTATTCATAAAAACATATAAAATGGTATCAATAGAGAAAGTTCTATCAATCATAGGAGGAGATACAAGCATTAATTGACACGAAGCTTTATTAAGCCCCTGAAATAGAACTGTAACTCAACCGTATAAATAGAAAAAATAGCTTCAGTTCAAACCCAAAAAAAAGTCCTCCAGTTCGTTAGAACCAGAGGACTTCTCTTAAAACGGCGGCTACCTACTCTCCCACAATCTGCAGTACCATCGGCGTGACAAGGCTTAACTTCTCTGTTCGGAATGGGAAGAGGTGGAACCCTTGTGCTATAGCCACCTAAATAACTATATAACATAAGTAAACAAGCAATATATGTAAATCTTTAGATTTGTATAAACTAAAGGAATAAACCATCCAAAATAAAGAAAGTGAATGGGCAATTAGTAGTGCTCGGCTATGATGTCTCCATCTTTACACCTACACCCTATCAACGTTGTAGTCTACAACGACCCTAAGAAATCTAATCTTGTGGCCGG
>JBOFRN010000119.1:0-1594 GCA_051651025.1 Phocaeicola sp. | reverse complement strand
GGTGTGCCTGTTATGCTGGGCAATACCGAACTGGCGCAAGGCGAATCGGCCCCTTTTAAAATGACGGAGGTCGATATCTTGCAAGAGCCCGAACCGGTGGCTCCTCAGATGCCCGAAGTAACACCCCCTACCGAAACGGCCGATGCTGCACGGGGCGAGGAGGTGCTTACGCAACAAGAGGAGGAGACCATTGTGGTGCCGCCTAAAAAAGAGGAGGCCAAGAAGGAGCAACCCAAGAAAAAGGAGGAGCCTAAAAAGGTAGAACCGAAGAAGGAAGAGCCGAAGAAGGTTACTCCGGTTAAAGAGACTCCTACCAAAGTAGAGCCGAAACCCGAAGTGGTGAAGCCTAAAGAGCCTACCGAAGCCGAAAAAAGAGCCGAAGCTGCACGGGTGGCCGAAGCTAAACGGGTGGCTGCCGAGAAAGCAGCGGCCGAACAGGCGGCTAAGAATATAGCCGGGGCTTTTGGAAAAGGTACTCAAATGGGAAGTAGCGGAACGGCTACGCAAGGCGAAGGGATGCAGGGAAGTAGCACGGGAAACTCGACGCAAGGAGATGCTAGCGGCACCAGTGGAGTGGGTGATTGGGATCTGGCAGGACGCTCCTTGGGTGCAGGTGGGCTACCTAAACCAAGCTACACGGTACAAGAAGAGGGGGTGGTTATGGTAACCATTACGGTAAAACCGAATGGAGAGGTAGCAAGTACTGAAATCAATATGAGGGGTACCAAAACCTCTAACCCAACGCTGCGTAAAGCGGCCGAAGATGCAGCACGCAAAGCGCGCTTTAACCAAGTAGAGGGGCCTAACAACCAAACGGGTACCATTACCTACTATTTTAAATTGAAATAACGTAACCAATCCATAGAAACGTATGAAAACTGTTTATCTATTTTTAGCCGAAGGGTTTGAAGAGATTGAAGCAATCTCGCCTATCGATATTATGCGTCGTGCAGGTTTGAACGTAAAAACCGTATCTATCCTACCTACGAAAGAGGTGTGTGGAGCCAATGGTATTACGGTAACGGCCGATTGTTTGTTTAATGAAATTGCTGCAGATGGGGCCGATATGTTGGTGTTGCCAGGGGGAATGCCAGGGGCAACGAACCTCGATGCACATGCCGGTTTGGGCCAATTAATCGTGCGTTATGCCCAAGCGGGTAAGCCACTGGCTGCTATCTGTGCAGCACCGTTGGTCTTTGGAAAACGCGGCTTGTTGGCTGGGAAAAAGGCTACTTGCTACCCAGGCTTCGAAAACTTCCTTCAGGGGGCTACCTATACGGCGGCGCTGGTCGAAAAAGATGGACCGTTTATTACGGGCAAAGGGCCGGGTGCTGCTTTTGCTTTCGGTTTTGCCATTGTCGAAGAGTTGTGTGGCCTCGATATGGTGAATCAGTTGAAAGCGGGAATGATGATGCCTGCATGAAAAGAGCAATCATTGTTGTAGCCGGAGGAAAGGGGCTACGCATGGGGGGAGAGATTCCCAAACAGTTTTTGCCTGTAGAGGGAGTGCCTGTTTTAATGCGTACCTTGCATCGATTTTATACATACGATAACTCCATAGAGCTTATATTGGTCCTTCCAGCAAGTCAGCAGG
>JBOFRN010000118.1:0-18983 GCA_051651025.1 Phocaeicola sp. | reverse complement strand
TACCATACGCCTTCCTATCTCTATGCTGTTGGCACCCAGCTCGGTGAGTTCTTTGGCCAATACTTCTTCCAATCCCTGGAACGTTTTGGCTATTAGCTCGAATTCTTCCTTCATGTTAAATATGTCATTTCAATTGATGCCGCAAAAGTAGTTAATTCCTACGTGCTTATCAATAATTTAGCCCAATATTCTTAGCCGTTTGTTGCGTTTTCTGCTTTATTTAACAGCTGCCCTAAAAAGGTTAGCCAATAGAGGTACTTACTTCAAAGCCTATTATTCGTTTTCATAGCTAAATCTAGATGAACCTGGATCTATTTAATTAGACCGCTTATTTCAACCTTATTTTACACTTACTAAAAAAATGGTAAACCATCATAACAGTACAACCTATTTACTCATTCGAAAAACGGACCTTTAGACTCTCCTCTTTTGCTTTCAGAGCAATACTCCTCCCTGATTGCTTTACCTTTCCGGTAATAAACTCCGGTATGTTAAACGAGGCCATAAATTCATTGTAAAAACGGGGATTCTTTTGGGGCAAAACAAAAGGTTTTCCGACAGTGCCATCTTTGCCTATATAGGCAATATAAGGGTGTGTATAGAGCCCATCCAAACGGCGACTGCTAAAAGTAAACCATCGACTGTTACTACTCCATGAGTGATAACTCTCTACATCATTGCTATTAACTTCAGCTAGATCTCTATAGCTATTATTTTCTAAATCAATTAAATACAGATCTGCATCTTTATGCCAAATAGAAAAATTACCATAAGATGACAAAGTAAACATAAGGTGCCTTCCATCGGGTGATACGCGAGGAAAAGAGGCACTTTTACCCGCAGTTGATGAGTTATATAAGGTGTCAACAACGTTTCCAAACGAGCGTCTATGAGAGTCGAATGAGATGGAGCATAAACTATATTTTACTTCGCTATATTCATCTGGCATTTTTTGAGACAAAGCCGAGCAAAAATAGAGCATTCTACCATCAGGCGAAAAAGTGGGAAAAGTTTCAAAAGAGTTCGTTGAAGATAACTCAAAACAAGTAACTATTTCGTGTTTATCCACATCGTATATTACCACATCCGAAGCTTCATCATACACTTCAATTCGGTTTCTATCATTGACATGAAAGGCTTGTTTGGTGTTATTTACGGAAAATGCTACATATTTCCCTGAAGGATGCCAAGATGGATAGACTAAGGATGATAAAGTTTGTGGAGTTTGGGTATCTAACCTCTCTAACTTCCCATTGTTTACTAGAATCGTACCTGGCAATTTATCACGGAGATGTAAAAGCATCTTCTCAGGATTTTGCATACAGAAAGAGTGGCAATTCATGCAATTATTTTGTGTCTGACTATTCTCTAGGATTGTACACTCATTATAACTCTCTAGCTCTCTTTGATAAATACCCATTTTATTCCAGAGTTCATAACCAGGCATAATAAGACGATAAGCCATATACGGATCAATTCTTTCGGGTGCTACATAAATAGAAAAAGGACTAAATGAGATCCATTGATCGTTCTCCTTGCGACAAATTGTTATCTCCAACTTGTCGCCCATTGCACTTTGAATGATCTTCCTCCATTTACGCTCTGGTATAATAAATTCACCTTTCTGACCCTTTACTTCAAAGTAATTAGTTTTACTACGAAACTGAGCCCTCAATTCAAAATCATCACCCAACAAAGTGGGTGAAACTAAAAAGTTTAGTGGAGCTATATTAGGGGGTATAGTAACTTCCTTGTAGTTTGGAAAAATCTCTATACTATCGTTACTAAATTCACCAATTATTATAGGTTTACTGGAGCAAGCATTACAGAAGCAAAGTAAAAAGAGGAAGTATAAATTGTAGTTTTTCATTAGATAGTCATTATTTAAACATATAATAGAACCAATAGCTCTGTCCGAACGTACGATTCATAACCCCCGCTAAATTAGGGTTATTTTTATTCTCCAAAAATAGCTTTCTGTAGTGGAGAAAGTGATTACAAATAGAGTCAGATAATGCAAAAAGCTTTGCATACTCAGGTTCAGTTTCTGAGAGTATTAAAACGGCTTCTTGGAGGTGAATAGGCAGTGTAAGCATCTGTTTTCCTAGATAATACTTGTCTAGTAGAAGTTTCACTCCTTCCAAATTTTTAGATAACAGGTAATAGCCGCTCAAATAGTGTAAAGTCGATTCAAAATCTGGGCATTGATCAATAAACATGTGAAGATCTGAGTCTAATCCATTAAAAAGCGCCAACCTATTATTCACAGGAAGTGCTCTTCTTCTAGGACCCAATTCTACATCCCTATCAACTGCTTCATCGTTATAAAGAAAAGTTCGGTAATGAGCTGCCCAGCTTTTATATGCAAATGTTTTATCGAGCTTAGAGAGATATTTCTCTGCTACTTTGTATTCTCCAAAAATAAGATTCGTTTGTACCAATCGTTGCAGCATGCGCACATTAGCGCCATCCAATCCACACACAAAACCCTCAAAAGCAAAATGTTGAGACACAGCAATCGATCCACTGTAGTAATGTATATCGCTTAGCAAACACGATACATTCTCAGTCTTATTCCAATTTACCAACAATCCTTGTACCCCTCGTTGATCAAACCTGAACATTTTATCAGTCAGTTCACCCTTATTAAGCAAAGCCATATTAAGGTGGCACATATAGAGATAATTAGTGATTGGCCCCACACACAATTCAATAGTTTTATCCCACTGCCTTGTTCGTGCATAGTAGTCAAGTTCTTTTACCAGACGCATATTTGTATGGCCATGCCTATCTACGCCCCAAAAAGCATAAGCCATAAGCAAACAGAGCTGTATACCATAAAAGAGGAGGGAAATGGGCCTTTTATTCAAGAAAGACGAGACCATTTTAAAGAGAGAAGCAATGCCTATAATCGTAGGTAAAAAAAACCAAGAATAATAAATCAAATGATTAGGTTGTAGGGTTTTCTGATAATAGAAAACTGGCAGAAAAGCCCATTTATACTCTCCTACAGCTCCCCAATAGAGAGAAAGAGTGGCTAGCAATACTGATAGAAAAACAAAAAAGAGGGAGTAATACCAGCGATCTTCTCTTCTTACACCATCCAGTAAAAATGCCGAGAAGGCAAATAATAGGGAAATAGGTCCTAAAGCACAGTAAATAAGTATAGTTAATAGAAGGCCAGTAACGAACCGATTCCTAAAAAGCTTAATTCTACCATAGCCAAATAAGCCAATTAACATGATTAGATAAGCAACCGTACCACCTAATTTATAATTAAAATCAAATTGAATAAAAAGAAGGAAAAAAGAGGGAAGAGTAGATAATAACAGACATCTATTTGAATGGTCTACTTGCTTTACAATCTGGAAAACAAGTATAGATATGGAGGTTAGCAACACTGATACTATGAGAGAACCTGCATAAGGTAAAATCATGAATTGCAGTAAAAAAGCACCTATAGTATCAGAAATACCACCTATAGTTAAAAGTTTATCAAACAAGTAAGAGTAATCAAAGAGGAAGAGTTGGCTCTGCTCAATGTAGAAAAAATGATATTTGTATACCAATTGCAAATAGGCAAAAAACGCTATAAAAAGAGCCAAGAAGGTACAACGAGAGAGGTGTTTCATTACGATTAGATTTATGGCAACAAATATAATTGATTTCCCCTACATCTACCAGCTGTCACATAAATGTTATTCGATAGAAATGAATATATCACAGCTATTCTCGTTATTTGCACTGAAAAAAGCTCAAATAAAACGATTTAGATACAACTTACATAAACTACGAAAAGTATGATTACTATCAATGAACGCCAAAAAGGGTATGCAGTATCTGCTGCCATGACTCTTATTTCACTTGCTTACCTCTCCTATTTAGCCTATAACCTATACAATGGATACTAGGTAACCATGATACCCATTTACGGTCTTTTTTGAACAATGCGTGCACCCGGTTCAACATCTTCCGTAACCCAAATATTCCCCCCTACTGTAGCCCCTTTGCCTAAGGTTATACGACCAAGTATGGTTGCATTGGAGTAAACAATCACTTCATCTTCCAGAATGGGGTGTCTAGGTATACCTTTGATAGGATTGCCATCTTCGTCCATTGGAAAACTCTTGGCACCTAATGTAACACCCTGATAAAGTTTTACATGGTTGCCAATAATACTGGTAGCCCCAATAACAACCCCTGTACCATGATCGATGGTGAAATAACTACCAATCTGTGCCCCTGGATGAATATCAATACCTGTCTCAGAGTGTGCCATTTCAGTTATAATACGTGGTATCAACGGTATACCTAGCAAAAGTAACTCGTGTGCTATTCGGTAGTTGCTGATGGCACGTATAGCCGGATAACAACAAATGATTTCACCAAAACTAGTAGCTGCAGGATCTCCATAATAGGCTGCTTCTACATCTGTAGCAAGTAACCGTCGCAATTCGGGTAACTTACCAACAAATTGGGCAGCCAATTGGCTGGCACCTTCACGGGCAGTAACTGGATCGGAATAAGAACCACCTTCACATTCACTAAAGTAACAAGCTGCCATAATTTGCTCAGTCAATAGATTTAGTAGATTCTCTACATTCACCCCTATGTGATAAGCCAACGTATGACTACTTACCGTAGAATTGCCAAAATAACCTGGAAAGATGACCGAACGAGCCAACTCAACAACTTGTTTGAGTGAACGAGCAGAGGGTAGCGGTGTTCCCTCCTTGTGCTGGTGGTACAATCCTTTGTAAGAATCGCAGGCAGATAGTTCGCTTACAACTTGCGTAAGCAACTCAGTATGATTAGGCAACTTCATAGACATTGTTATTATGTGCAGACAAAAATAGGTAAAAGGAGACTCTTTATCAAGGTGATGCGTGTGAATCTCATTTTATGTATGTACTTTTGTACTCTAAATTAGAAAGAAGATGGTAAACAAAAAGAATCCATTTGCTCATAAAGCGAAAGAACAAGGGAAGAAAACCAGCGGTAAGCGTGTAGGAAAATCAAAAGCTACCAAAGCAAATAATCAATTAAATAGGCGTGTAAAGTAGCAGTGGCTACTTACACGCCTATTTAATTGGTGCTATACTCGATATGAGGAAATGCTATAATTTGAATTTATAGAGAGTTCCACCCATATCATTTACATAGAGTTCATCATTTGTCTCATCAATCGTTACACCCGATAGTATAGGAGCCCCTAGATTATAGCTCCATTGAAAAGTACCTGTAACCCCATCCAATGCATACAGATAACCATCTGAAGCACCGAAATAGAGTACTCCTTTATATAAGACTGGCGAACTCTCTACTGTTTTCTCGTAATTCTGAGCATACGAAGTAGTATAAACCAATGCAGGGCGACACTGAAATACCCATTTCTGCTTCAGCGACTTACGGTCGAATGCAATCATTCCATCCTTATCGCCTCCAAAAATAATTAATTCATCGGTTACAATGGGGCAAGATGCCGTAGTCTGAGTTTGTGTATGAGCAGCCAACCGCAACGTTTTACCACTTCGTGCATCGACTTCATGAATGTAGTTGCTCGAAATAAAATAGAGTAAATTACCCCAAGGTACAGCTGCCGATGCACAAAAATTGGCTCCATTATCACTCATTTGCCACATTAAGTCTCCATTCGTTGCAGAGTAACAGAAACGACCTCTCCAAAAACCTCCCGAGAAGATCAAATCATCCTTTTTAGTAATAGTAAGATTAGTTCCCTCGCCACCTGTTTTAGCATTGGTTGTCCAAAGTATGGAGAAATCGGCCGCCTTTACAGCAGAGAGTGAAGAGCCATGCCCCGCATAAACCACTCCATCTTCAAGCAGAATGCCCAAGTTATGAGTGGGTAAAATGTAGTTATGAAGAGCCAATCTGGAAACAATTTTCCCAGATTGCTTCTCGATTTTATAAAGTACACCTCCCAAATCGCATACGTATAGGTATTCCTCATCGGATGCAAAGTTATTCTTAACCGAATTCTCAGTTTGGCACATCCACAGCTTACGCCCCGTTGCTCCATTAAAAGCAGTGACGCCACATTTTGTAGCACTATCATCATCGTAAGTGGCCGAATAGACCACTCCATTTTCATAAACGGGTGAAGCCATAAAACAGTTTGCAGCTAAGCTACTTGCCCATAATAGAGGAGGTGACTGAAGTGAGTTTCCAACTCCAATTGTATTTTTTTGTACCATTCCATCGAAAAAATGACTCTCTATCGTCGCATTCTTCCAATCCAGAGAAGATGTGGCCTGCAGACTCCAAGCCCAGTCACTATCTTGCTTTAAACGGTAGCTCTTCTGATCGCTCTTTAACCATACAGACTCCACGTAATTATCGGTGCTATAGACATTGGCCACCACTCTTCCATCATTGGCCAAGTTAGCTACTGCATGGTTACGCACTGAGGTGTAACGCAGTTCGCTCTCCAATCCCTTCTCTTTATCAAAAGAGAGTACACGAAAACAAGAGGGAGAGAAATCAATACCTCCTTTATCGGGCGAAGAGGTGCCGTAAGTTTTAGTCTTTCCAAACTGTTTAAAGAGATTCACATGCCAATGCCCATACAGCCATCCTACCAGGTTATAGTCATTCAATGAGAACTCGGTGCTCTTTGTTTTGTAGGTATAATCGCCCTTATCGAACACAATATCGTGATTAAACAGAACAATAGGCTTCTCTTTTCCAACCAGATCAAGGTCTTGCTTGAGCCAATGAAGTAGCTCATCGAGTGTGTAAGAGGGACGTCTATCTCCCCCTTCCATAGGGGTAACTACAAAGTGTACACCTCCTACATTGAAAGAGTACCATACCGGCCCAAAGTTCTCCTCGTAGAGAAGTTCACCTTTACCATTTTCTCCAACTAAATCATGATTACCCAAAGTCATAACAACTCTTGTACCCATGCTTTGATCGGTAAAATTTTCACCATGGAACTTGATTCCCTTTTCATAGCAAATATCACCAGTAGAGACAATGAATGCAGGTTGATTATTCTTTACATAACGTTTTAAATCTTCCATCCAATCGTGATGATTGTAAGTTTCAGGATCGGAAACTTGGACAAATTGATTCGATTCATTTTTTACTTTTCGAAGCGGAAAGTTATAGATTGTTCTTTCGGAGGAGTATCTGTAGTAAAAAGTCTCATGATAGGTATATCCATCAGGTGTAGAGACAAAGATAAATTTCGTGCCTTTATTCGATGGGAGTTCATAATTACCATTTTTATCGGTGGAAACGCAGTTTTTTCCATCTGATACGATAACTCCAGAGAGGAGCCTCTCACCGGCCTCTCTGATCCCATTACCATTTCTATCTTCAAATACCACTCCCCGGCTCTGAGCAAAGGCACAGGCAGATATAGTAGTAAAGGCCGTTAGTAACAAACATTTTCTTAGTTGTAACATACTATTATTTCTATTTAAGGTTAATCGTTTAAATTGAATCCAATAAGTTAACTAGGTTCTTCGGACATATCACTCCATAAAAGTGCTTCTCTAAAACATGATTTAGGCAGGCAAAGATAGTGTAACTCTTCGATAATTAGAATAAAATGAGCGTTTTATCTACTCAAATAGGGATAAAAGAGAGAGGAGGTTGTACCCTAAAAGTACAGCCTCCTCTACATACATATTTATTTACCTATTGAAAAATATGCTTAACTATTAGTAACCTGGATTCTGTACAAGACCAGGACCTATTAGGTCTATTTCACGTTGAGGAATAGGAAGGATAATAAGTGGGTCATTGTAAGTAACCTCTTGACCAACCATATTCTTAACTGATTGCTTATTTCTCCAGTAAGCGAATGAGCTTTGATTTTCGGCGAAGAATTCTACACGATACTCAAACAAGATATCCTCAAGAGTAACTGTAGCTACATCTTGGTAATCTGCAATGCGGTTTTTACGAATTTGATTGATGTAGTTCGCAGCAGTAGCATTGTCACCTTGGTGAGAAGCCGCCTCTGCAGCAATCAGATACATTTCAGACAAACGAACAATCTTAGGGTTGTTTACGTAGATGTTTCCATCACGACCTGGGTATTTATCAGGATAGTAACCTGCGCTTCTACCATAAACCGCAGCATCTGTTTGGTCTTTAATCAATAGACTACGCACATCATTTGGATTGCTTGTTAGGTATGTATAAAGTTCACCAGTTGTATTAAATCCACACTCTGCATATCCTGTAGCATCTGTATAGAAACCTGCAGAAGTACGTTGAGCATTGTAGATATTTGTAATTTGAAGCTCAAAGATTGACTCATCAGTATACTCTTGTGACCATACAGTGGCATAGTTGTCCATCGTATAAAGTCTAAAACGACCTTCATTAATCACTTTATCAGCATCCGCTTTGGCCAAAGCATCTTCACCTGTATAAAGGTATGCTCTAGAACGAAGTGCCAAAGCACCCCAATAACTAATATAGCCATTCGCAGAGTTTGCTTGTTCCAACAAAGGAAGTGCATCTGTGAAATCTGCAATGATTTGATCGTAAGTCTCCTTCAATGTTGTACGTGTAGGTTTATAGCTAGGCAAGTACGACTGGATGGATAGAGCCAAACCTGTATTAGCTGCATTCACATCTGCTGCAATTGTAGGAATTTGGCAATAGTATCTAGCTAAGTCAAAATGCAACATACCTCTCCAAGCCAATAATTGACCTTTTAGATTGTTCACTTTAGCTGCTTCAGCAGCAGTATGTTGAACATGATCAGCACTTTCAATCGCTCTATTTACACTAGCCAAGGCTCTATAAAATACTTGGTAAGGCAATTCCGAAAGTTCGTGATTCTTATTAATGTTGTATGTCGAAATGGGTTCTGAGTATCCATTACCGCGAATAACAGCAAAATCATTCCCTTTGATATCGGCATAGATTGCCATCTCAGCGCTATAGGTCATTCTATCTCTAGTCATCAAATAACCGATACCATTCACAGCATTTTGAAGATCGAATAGTGATGTAATCGCCTCGTCATCAGGAAGAGATGTTGAAGGAGTTCTGTCTAAGAAATCAGAGCAAGAGCTACAAAAGATAGTAGCTACTAACCCTAAAGTTAAAAATATTTTGTTCATACGATAATTCTCTTTTTATAATTCGAAATTAAGACCCAACACAAATGATTTTGTTGGAGGTGTATCTGTTTGACGGTAACCGTTTACATCCACATCAGGATCGATGTTAGGCGTAGCACAGTAAATAAGGAAAGGATTGTTCGCACGGAAGTATACACGAAGGTTACTTACATACTTTTTCAAAGCATCGACTTTATATCCGAAAGTAATATCACGCATACGGATGTTATCTGTAGAACGAATTGTTCTAGACGAGAACATATCTGTACGGTATCCATTTCTATAGATTGGTTTTGGATGATCTACTACATCACCAGGTTGCTTCCAGTAGTTACCAGCCACCTCTTTCGATACATTCATACCACTTGCTACACGTACTCCATCACTGTAAGTAAGGAAGTAGCCTGGATAATCAAACATGCTAGCACCTGTTTGGAATGAAATCATGAATGACAAATCAAAATTCTTGTAAGTAAAGCGGTTAGTAAGACCTCCCATAAATGTAGGAACAGCTTGACCAACAATTGTTTTTCCTGCTCTTGAGTATGAGTTAGTAATGTTACCATCAACAATTAACTCCCCTGTTTCGCTGTAGCTATCACGGCTTTCTAAATCGGGGTTAATGTAAAATTCACCCAAACCATTTTCTGGATTCACACCTACCCATTTAGGTAAATAGAACGTGTGCATTGATTCACCTTCGCGCAAAAGGAACATATTACCATCACCGTACTGTACATCGCTACCGTTAGGAAGTTCTTTTACCTTGATATTTTGGTAAGTCAAGTTCAAATCCGTAGTCCACGTAAACTTGTTGTTGTGAATGTTTGTTGAGCTTACAGTAAGCTCAACCCCTTGGTTTCTCAATTTGCCAAGGTTTTGCCATTGTGTGCTAAAACCAGTCACCAAAGAGGTTGGAGTTTGGAACAACAAATCTTCAGTAAGTTTAGAGTAATACTCTACAGTCATGTTTACACGTCCATACAAGTTCCAGTCCAAACCAATGTTGAAGTTTTTCGATTTCTCCCAAGTAAGATTCTCGCTACCAGCACTTCCCCAGTAAATACCTGGGCTGCTACCATAACCACCATTCGTGTTATATACAGGCATATAAGCGAAGTAAGCACCTGGAAGGTTACCATTTGTACCGTAAGAAGCACGTAGTTTTAAATCTGTAAATAAGTCATTGTCTTGAAGGAAGCCTTCACCTGTTACTCTCCATGCACCCGAAACCGACCAGAAGTTAGCCCAACGGTTGTCTTTTGCCAAACGAGAAGATCCATCACGGCGGAAACTTGCCGATAGATAGTATTTGTTATCGTAATCGTAGTTAATGTTAGCTAGCATAGACATAATAGCCGCTTCGTTTACGCTGCTAGATGTACTACGACTTTGTCCGTTTGAAAGTTCAGGCAGTTTATCGGTTGCATAGTTATTAGCACTTGCACCCAAAAAAGAGACAATACGCTCTTCAATTTCATAACCCGCCAATCCATTCACACTGTGTTTACCAAATGAATTACGGTATCCCAATGTAGTTGAAGAGGTCAACACTCTACTTGTATAGCTGTAACGAGTACCTAAACCACCTAAAGACTCACCATTGACACTTTGAGGTGCCCAGAACTCACGCTCCTTGTTATCCATGTAGTCATAACCAAAAACCGTTCTTGCTGTAAAGTTATAAGGAAGCGTCGCTTCTGCCTCGAAGTTCGTTAAGCTACGCATTAAGTCAGAGTTCAATGTTTCTGCATAAGGACCATCCGTTGAACCAAACATCAAGTTAGGATTCGAAACACGGCCAGCAATAGAAGCATTGGGATTGTATGAACCGTCTTCTAATCTAACAGGAGCAGTAGGGTCCATAGCAAATAACACTGAAAGAGGAGATGAAGTTGCAAAGCCTTGTGATTGATCATTTTGGTCACGTCTACCTTGTGTAGAAGAGAATGAAATCATCTGTTTTGCACCAAATTTGAACCAATCCGTAACTTGGTGATCAATGTTTAAACGACCACTGTAACGCTCAAACTCACTACCTTTTACAATACCGTCTACTTTGTTGTAACCAAAGCTTGTATAGAAACGCGTTTTTTCGCTACCACCGCTTACTGAAACTTGGTGATTGGTACTAAATCCTTGTTTGTAAACTTCGTCTTTCCAGTTTGTATCTGTTGTTCCGTTATAGTCATTAAAGAAACCAGGTGCATTGCTATCTGCGTAAGCAGCAGCCTCGGCAGCTGTCATTCCTTGACTAACTTCACCATAGTTTTTAATTGCATCCCAATAGTATTCTTTCAACTCACTAGCATTCATGGTGTTGTATTGGCTAGAAACAGCCATGCTGCTTATACCCACTTCCATATCGTAGCTCACGCGAGTTTTACCTTGCTTACCTTTCTTTGTAGTAACAATGATTACTCCATTGGCTGCACGAGAACCATACAATGAAGCTGCTGCGGCATCTTTCAGTACCGTCATACTTTCAATATCATCGGGGTTGATAGAAGAAAGAACCGATTGCGATTTCAATCCACTAGACATATCATCATTCGTAACAGGAACCCCGTCAATTACATAAAGAGGCTGTGTAGAACCACTGATAGAGCTAATACCACGAATAAGTACCTTTTGATCAGCACCAGGATCACCTGTAGAAGCACCCACACGTACCCCTGCCATTCTACCATCAAGTGATTTCACCAATGACTCTTTTTGTACACTGATATCGCCCGACTTCATCGAAGTAGCAGCACCTGTAAACGAAGATTTCTTAGCGGTACCATAAGCTACCACAATAACTTCATCCAGCTGTTCGCTGTCCGGATTAAGTGAAATGTTTACGTTGGGTTTGACTGCAACTTCTTGAGTTGCCATACCAATAAATGAAACGACCAACATCTTCGCATCTGCTGGTAAATTTGTTAAAGTAAATTGACCATCTAAGTCTGTAATTGTACCTACAGTTGTACCTTTTACTAAAACTGAGGCACCCACCACGGGGAAGCCATCCTCTGTAGAGATAACAGTCCCTGTTACCTTGTCTGCTTGCGCCATTACCAGCTGTATGCCTACGACGAAGCATGCCAATAATAGCATCACTTTTCTTTTCATAAATTTTCTCTCTCTTAAGATTTAGATTCTAAAACTGTATAATTAACCTCCACAAATGTACTCCTAATTTTAATAGTGTAGAAATATGTTATATTAATTTCAAGTTTTATTTAGAAAAACAGCTGTAAAACCATTAAAAAAACCAATATATTAACTTATATGTAACATTTATTCAGAACGCAACTTTTGTATTATTAATCAAAAAAAGGCCTATAAAATGAATATTTATTCCACTCCATAGCTGCACCCGGGGGTATAAAAAGAAAACTGCCCACCTGTATAGACAGATGAGCAGCTCTTATTTAGAATCAAAAGTTAAGAAGCCCTATTACCAAGTGGGTTTTAAGCGAATTTGGTTTAACAACTCTTTCACGGCAACTTCTAGCTGCAAGTCAATACCTCGATCAAGAGCCTCAGGATTATTCTCTACTTTGAAATCTGGTTCCAACTGTGAGTTCTCTAAAAACTCCCCCTCCTTAGTTACATAACCAATCACTGGAATTCCAAAATAGAGTGTAGGGTCTTGCAAAGTCTCCCAATTTACACTGGTCATAGTCCCAGGCACAGGCATACCCACAATAGAGCCAATTTTTCGGTATCTGTATACCCAAGGTGTACCATGAGCATTCGAGTAGTTGGCTTCACAAGTTAGCATAATCGAAGGCTTATTGTAACGTCTCGAGGGCATATCACAATATTTTACACCACGAATGGTTTGCTCCAAATATTTTTCTCCACTAAATAAGATCTCAATATCTTCGTGCAATCTACCACCTCCGTTAAAGCGGGTATCAATTACAATCCCATCATACTGATTGTATTTACCAAGAATATCAGCATAAATTGAACGATAACTCTCATCATCCATGCTCTTTATATGCACATAGCCCAATCTACCTCTCGAAAGTCGCTCCACCTCCGCGGCTCTCGATTTAATCCAACGTTCATACAGAAGAGGAGCCATAGCTGATTTTGTAATAGGCTTAATCACTTCATCCCAGCGCTCATTCGTGGCAGGATTTAAGAGAGATAGAAGAATCTTTCTACCTGCCTTCCTATTGAGTAGGGCATAATAACCCTCTTTCGATGTTATACCATTCCCGTCTATCTTTTCTATAATATGCCCAGCCTTAATCTTAGAAATTTTCCTATCGAGGGGCCCTTTTTTAATTACTTCATCGATCTTAAGACCATCACCTACAAAATTTAAATCATAAAGGGCTCCCAATTCAGCAGTTTCTTCCTGTTCGCTACTTCTGGGGGCACGATAACCAGATCCTGTATGCGACACATTCAATTCGCCTAAAATTTCACTCAACATCTCTGCAAAGTCGTAATTATTGGCAATGTGTGGTAAGAAGGCTTTGTAATCCTTTTTAAGTTGAACCAAATCAACACCGTGATAATCAGTTTTATAAAAGCGCTTGGTTTGTTGGGTAAATACATGGTTAAACATATAGTCGCGCTCCTTAGCTGCATCGTATTGCATCGTTATAGAAGCCTTTATTGGAGTCGATGTTTTTGATGATAAAGTAATTTTTTGACTACTACTTCCTAATATATAGAGTGACTTGCCATCTTTGCTTAGTGAGAGTTTACCCCTTCCAGCATCCTTCTTAACAATTTTGGAAGAACGCTCTTTAAGATCGTACTCCCAAAGATCCATTTTATTCTCGAAAGAACTTAAAAAGTAGAGTTTATCCCCCTCTTTAGAGAGTATACCTCCACCCAATGTACTCGACATAGGAGTAACTAGAACCACCCTTTCGCCTACATTCTCTAAGTCAATATCGATTGATCTAATCGATTTATCAGCCTCCTTTTCATTTTTACTCTCCTCTTTATCCGATTTAGAATCAGTGCCTTTGGCCTTTTTTTCGGCTTTCTCTTCCTCTTTCATTAATTCGTACTCCTCCTTCGTCATTCGGTGCTTATCGTAAGCATCTTGATTTAAAAAAGCAAGAAATAAGTCGTTTTGACTCCCCCAAGAAGCGTGCGAACGCATCCCAAATCGGTTAGAGACAAAGAGGATAGCATTTCCATTCAATGACCACTGTGGGTTTTGATCCATATATCCCGTATTGGTAATGTTGTAAAGTTTCCCTCCATCGGTTGCCGAAACAATCGCAATATCTGTATAGGGCGCACGAATATTGGAGACAATCGAGGTGACAAACCACTTACCATCAGGTGACCAGCTGTAATTGAAGCCTGTGTCACTATTTCCATAATGATACTTTCCATCTGTTATTTGGCGCACCTTCTTTGTGGTAAGATTTATAACCATCAGCTTGGTTCTCTCTTCAATAAAGGCCAACTCTTTACCATCGGGTGAGAATGAGGGTGCAAAACGCTCCACTTTCGGGTTCTCAAAGAGAGGATTCTCTTCAATCAGGGTAGAATTGGCAAAATTAAGTTCCTGTGAACGAGCTATTTTTGCGGTATAGATACTCCAGATACCCCCTCTTTCACTGGCATAAGCCATAGTCCTACCATCGGGTGCTATGGTTACCGAATGCTCCGCCTCGGGAGTGTGGGTAATGCGTTTGGTCGTTTCATACTTATCTGTTGTTGCAAATACCTCTCCACGGTTTATAAATACAATCTGACTCCCATCTGGCGTCATATCCATTGCACCTCCACTCACTCTCAACTCCTTGAGTTGCTCCAAAGGAAGATCATTTAAAATCTCAACAGCTACCTTCCTAGCCTTCTCATTGCGCTTTTGTATATAGATTTCACCGTGATAACCAAAGCAAATCGTTCCATCCTTCGCTTGCGAAAGGAATCGAACAGGGTGATTCTTAAAATGGGTTAGTGCCTTGGGATTCTCCATATCGTTCCTATCCGCCTCATACACATTGAATGCCCCTCCATCACGCTCACTTAAAAAGAGCACCTTACCATCAGGAGTTAAAATAGGATTTCTATCCTCTCCAACATTCGTAGTCAACTGCTTGTGAATCTTACTTTTCGCATCGTAGTAGTAAATATTGCGAGCCACACTAGATACGTGGTGCTTGCGCCAACTATTTTCACTCCCTGTACGATTTTCATACAGGAAAGAGCTTCCATCTGGAGCCAATGCCATGTTCATAACAGGATTAGAAACAACCTGTTTCTCTCTGCCACCATCAACCGATATGGTATATAATTCAGTTATCCAAGCCGATGGATACTGCACATTCGTAGCTGGCTTCTGAATGGCAGCCGAGAAGAAGATCTCTTTCCCATCTGCCGAGAAGGAAAGAGGCGTTTCGTTAGAAGAGTGAGTGGTAACTCGCTTTACTTCGCCACCCGTTGCAGAAATGATAAAGATATCAAGATTGCCGTTTCGATCACTTGCAAACGCAATTTTCTTTCCATCAGGCGACCAAATGGGCATCGTTTCGTATGATTGAGTGGTAGTAAGCTGCTTGGCTTCACCACCTTGACTTGATACCACGTAAATATTTCCTTTGTATGCAAAGGCTATTTTATCACCTTGAGGCGATATAGTACTGTAGCGCATCCACAAAGGCGATGCAGTTGCCGTAACGATTGAAGCTATAGCAAATAGAGTTGTAAGTAGTGTGTTCCGCATGAATGAGGGAGTGTAATAAATAAATAAACTGATTATAGAAACAAAGATACAACTCATGATTTATCTATAATGCATGGATTCGAATTTTAATCAGTATCAAATAAAGAAACCAACCCATAACGGCTCATCCAATACCCCTTGGAGATTCATATCATTGAGAAATAAATAATCTAGGATATTCCAACCATGCAGAAGTCCAAGAGGTAAAAAACGAAGGTTGTATAGAGCAAAATAAGCACTTATGTAGGCTAAATAAGCACTTATTTTCAATATATTCCTCCATTTTCAATATTATTTTTTTGCTTTCACCCAGCATAAACCACTGATTAACTGATCACAAGGGTGAAAGCAGTTTAATTTAACAAACAGCTTGTGCATGTTGAAATTAAAATTATGTTTGACTTACGCAAAAATAAAATATAGGAGTGGGAAGTTACAAATAACTCTTCCCTATATAGCTTTAAGAGGTGGCAAGAGTTCGATTAGAAGTATAATAAATGTTGCTTAATCCTCATAATTTGTTGAATGAAGATTTACAACTCAAATAAGAGATAATTAAATGGAAATAGAACTATATCAATCCCAATTAGGATCGTGATATAGTTCTATTCTATATAAGAGGTTTATTTAGAAGTCCAACAAACCCACTACGAAATTACTTAGATTATTAATCAATCTAGACTCGGTTAACGAGTTCCTCCAGCCCACCAAACATTTTCTGTATAAACATAATCTCCGTTTCCATAAGCTGCTTGAACATTTGGATTCGTTGTCGTGTCACTATTTCCATAAGGGCATCTCAAAGGAAAACGATTTGGATTCTGAAATGCATAAAAATCATTATTCAGAGCTCTCATTCTACGCACATCGTTATAACACTCTGTAGTTTCACCATTAGAGCCATAAAATGCAATATATTTTTGGAGCATAATCTCTTTAAGAGGATTCACATCAAATAAGACACTTACCTCATCATCGAAATAATCAGCAGCCATTTCAGGTGTTACCTCTTCTGTAATATTTTTAAAACCACCCCATAAAACTGATGATAGTGCAGACAATACACTCTTTTCAGAGTTGGCAATACCTGCAATAACTGCTTCTTTTAATATCTCTTTAGCCTCACTATTTCGATTCAAATAATTCAATACTTCAGCTTTTAAGAATAAAACTTCGTGATAACTAAGTAGATGAGTAGGCGCTGTTTGCGCTGCTACATACATAGGTGTTGTATATTCTTCCTGACTTTGCTCCAAATCACCATGGCTAGCTAATTTCAATAATGGATCTGTTGCCGAAGCTATCATAGTTTGAGTTTGTGGCTCCATAAATACCCTAGATATACGAGGGTCATTACGTTCTAACAATTTATCGAACAAACTTTTACTGGCTACAACACCTGCACGAGAGTAATAATATCCAAAGTACGGGTTAATATTAACACCTGTATTATAAAGATTATAACTGCACTGCTCATTTGCTGATGTATAAGAGTTATTTAGACACTCTAAGACAGTTTGCATTAAGGCGTCTGTACCCGAAGTTTTTAGCATGGTTCTCATGGTATAGCGTGCCTTAAGACCGTATGCAGTCTTAAGCCATTTTGCTTTATCACCAGCATAAATCAAGTCTTGAGCTCCCATTGCAGAGATATCTGTTTTTTGAAGATTTTCAATTGCCCCATCTAGATAAGCCAGTACATCTTTATAGATATCCTCTTGCTTATCAAGCTTAGGAGTCATGCTTACGGTATAATCACCAGCTTCAGTCCAAGGTGTATCCCCAAACATATCTGTCAGCAAAGCTAAATTATATGCAGCCAAAGTTTGTGCAATACCGAGTGTAATATAATTACCCTCTTGCGTACCTCCTTCAGAGCATTTAGCAATTGCTATCTTTGCATCCTTAAGTGTTACATAAAGTCTACGCCAAACATTATTAAATGTAGCAGAGGCCTGTGGCTCTCCATTTCTCATTTCTGCATTATACGTTTGGTTATGTGAACCGATTTGGTGCTCTATATAGATTCCCAAATAGGTATTAAAATCCCCACCAACATTACTAAATGCAGTACCTGTCATGACATCTGTCAGAATCAATCTAGCAGGTACGTCAGTAACATTGTTTACATTCTCATTGATACCATCCATTATATCCTCTGAGCATGAGGTAAAAGAGACTGACAGGGCTGATAAAATCAATGCCCCTTTAAGTATATTATTTATTTTCATAATTAGAATTCATTAGTTTTAGTTAAAACTTAACGTTTACTCCAAATCCATAGCTAGAACTTCCAGGGAGAGAAAAACGTTCAAATCCACCACCCATATTATTATTACCTTGAGATGACTCAGGGTCAAGTCCTTTGATAGCAGACCAAATAATAAGATTACGAGCAAATGCATTTAGGTTTACATTTATACCATTTTTAGACCATACTGGATAGCTAACTGATAATTCACGTAGTTTCAAGAATCCACTATCATAAATAAGACCTTCATTAATTGAAGACATTTTATCAAAGTAGGTATAAGCACTTGTACCTGGAATCATAATATCATTTGCCACATAGCTTCCATCTGCAAGTTTTTTAACAGCATCTTTTTCAAATAAGAAGCTTTCCATTTGGCGGAAATCTGCTGATTTCTGAGTTGTTCCATAAAAGTCAAGTGTACCCATAGTACCACTATACATCTGACCCCCATTTTTCCAATCGAATGTAGCAGCAATACGGAATTTATAGATTTCAAACGTCGTGTTAAAACCAAGAGTAAAGTCAGGAGCTACTGTTCCAATCACTCTTTCATCACCCATTTGAGGCATACCATTCGCATCTACTACTATATCACCATTGTCATTACGCAAGAATGATGTACCATAAATAACAGGGAATTTATCTCCAACACTAGCACGCACTTGCGGAGTAACAAAACCACCTAGCATAATACTTTCAACACCATCGGCCAATTCATCCACATAGTTGTCTATTTTAGAGAAATTTAGCCCAAAGTCCCATTTAAAGTTTTTATTATCAATAGGTGTCACACCCAAAGTAACCTCGTGTGCATTAGTATGGATAGCCCCACCATTGGTAACTAAACTACTAGCACCAGTAGAACCAGCCAAAGGAACACTGAATATCTGGTCCTTAACATTTTGACGAGAATAGGTATAATTTA
>JBOFRN010000117.1:0-1365 GCA_051651025.1 Phocaeicola sp. | reverse complement strand
CGTAGTTTAGTGTAGAGTCATCGGGGGCTATGCCTAGATCATGACAACCCTTTGGGGTAATCTTACCCTCTTTATCGAAGTAACGGCGAACAATGGGGGTAATTAGAATAGGGTTTCCCTGCAAGGCTCTAGTCTCATCTACATAAAGCTCTAAGAATCGTTTGTAGGTGGTCCAAGGGGCGGTACCGCGAAAATCGGCTCCATCTTTTCCTCCCTCTTTGGCATCGTTATGGGCAAACTGAATAAATAGATAATCGCCTGGGCTTAGGTTGTTCTTAACTGTTTGCCAACGCCCCTCTTCAAAGAATGAGCGAGAGCTTCTGCCTCCTCGCGCATAGTTATGAACCTGCGCTTCATCTTGAAAGAACTCTTGCAGCACCTCCCCCCATCCGCGGGTGCGTGTGGTGTTTTCTGCATAATCGGCCATGGTAGAATCGCCAATGGTGTGAATCTTTACCTCTTGCCCATTCAGGGTAGTTGCCACACAGAGTGACCAAGCCAGTAGATACTTTTTCATGTGCTAATGGTGTAGTTGTTCTCTACAAAAATAGAGCTTATGTGTAAACTCAAGGTCTATAAATAGGGCTTTTCTTTACAAATTTTGTTATACCTAATGCCCTATTCTTTAATTTCTGACGAAGATTGCGTAATCTTCACTGTAAATTACGCAATCTTCACTGTAAATTACCTAATTTACAGTGAAGATTAGGAAATGTAGTTAGAAGAAACTATATTTATAGCCTGATAAACAGGAGAATAGAACCTTTAAATTAAATAGATATGGCTAAGTACATTAAACAAGAGATGAATGACCTGCGTGGTACAGGCGAGAAGAGTACCTTTTACCGCTTAGAGCGTGCGGGACAGATAACCGGCGATGAGTTTGCCAAGTTCATTAGTGCTCCTGGTATGGGGGTTACAGAGGGGACTGCTTTGCAGGTACTTCGGCATGCAGCCGATCAGTTAGCCTACCTTTTGGCACAAGGCTACTCGGTAACAATAGAGGGTATAGGGAGCTTTAGTGCTACGGTAGGGTTAGTGGCCCATAAAGAGATGGATGGATTGGAGCAGGGAGAGGAGCAACGCAATGCCCGTAGTTTAGAGCTAGATGGGGTTAATTACCGTGCAGCCACTACGCTGTTGCGCGAGGCCAATAAGCAATGCAAATTGCAGCGAGGTGGTGTGAGTCGGTTACAACCCTCGCCTTATACCCGCGAGGAGCGTTTGGAATTGGCGCAAGCCTACCTAAAAGAGAATCGTTTTATGCGCATAGCCGATTATATGGCTATAACCAAACAATCGCGCTTTGTAGCTACCAAAGAATTGGTTGCTTTTCGCGAAGAGGAGGCTACCGCCATTACCACG
>JBOFRN010000116.1:0-35152 GCA_051651025.1 Phocaeicola sp. | reverse complement strand
GAGCTCTAACTGCGCTTGCAAAGAGCGGTCAAGGCTGTGTGCTAACACGCGTTGAGTCTCTACCGGCGCATGGAAAGAGCCACCGTGTGTAGCCACTGCATAGTCCCAACGCCATTGTGCTTGGCGAATTAAATCGAGTGATTGTTTCATTAGGCGCTCTTCTACACCATTGTCCCAAGCAGCTTTTGCCATAATGTGCGCTTTGCTGAGCTCTATTTCAACTCGGTCACGAATCTCGAGTGCCTTGTCTTGATATTCATAAACATACTTCAATAGATTCTCTTCACTATCACGGTGACACGTTTGGCAAGTGAGTGAGATGTTTTTGAGCGGACTCATTATTTGGTGATCAGAATACTTGATTCCTCCCTCTGCCTTGTATGGCATGTGACAATCAGCACAGCTCAAGCCGCGTTGCGCATGTGGTCCCATTAAGAATAACTCATAATCGGGATGCTGCGCTTTTAACATCGGGGCTTTACTCAAAGCATGGGTCCAATCGGCATAATTCATTCCATCAAAATACTCTTCCATAGCTTCTACTGTCATGCCACCATCCCAAGGAAAGGTTAAGTATTTGTTATCTCCCTTAAAGTAGTACTCTACGTGGCATTGTGCACACACCAAAGAGCGCATCTCTTGAGGGGTAGCATCGTCTATATTTTTACCTTGCCGTTCGAATGCCTCAATCAGTGCTGGACGAGTAATGGTTAGATTCATGGTTTGAGGGTCGTGACAATCGGCACAGCCAATCGGATTTACAATTTCGCTACCATTTGCACTCCATGCTGCTTTGTAGAACTCCTCTATCCCTACCTCCTGCATCATACGGGGTACATCTGGACTTTTACAAGCCCAACAGGTAGAGGGCTGCATATCTGGTGTATTTGCATTGGGAGTACCAGTTCGTAAGGTGTGCGTTACATCTTCTATCGCATGCATGTGTCCGCGAGGTGCTGAATAATCTCTTGCGAAGGCATATCCAGCCCAAAGAATGACCATTTCTGGCCGATTTCCTAGCGCATCCTCTGGCATGTTTCCCAGATGTTTACTCTTAAAATTCATCTCCTTGGTCTTCTTCCAAGTGTTGTACTCGCGCGGATAGTTTAATCCCCACTCTTCACTTTTAGCATTAAATCCCTCTATTTCGATCTTCTTATTTGCATAGAGGGTTGCTATTTCTGCTCTGCGTTCTGTAATAGAGGCAGCCAAAAGTCCCAATAAAAAGACACCTACCATAACTATGGCAAATATACCCCAACCTATAGCAGGGTTACGCCTGATTGCTTCTGCTAATTTCTTGAACATATCGTTATTCTGTTTTTTTGTTATGAATCACTTTCTTAAGCCAGTCGGGTACTGGAGATTTTGGCATGGGAGCTATGACATTGGGAGCCGATGAAATGTTACTCACAATGGTGTGAGGTACATTCCGATGGCAATCCCAGCATGCCTTTCCTCGCCCTTCTATGGCTTCCGCATAGGTTATCATTCCTGTCTTTACAAATTCCGTATTAAGTTGGGTATGACAACGAATGCAATTGTTCATGATAACGGTGCTACTAGCCTCTCTGGGGCGAATCACTTGTGGCTCAGCTTTGAGTGTGAATACCACCGAGTGGTAAACTCCATCCATTGCCTTAAAAGCATATTTACTAAATAAACTGTTTTGGGGAACATGACAATCGTTGCAGCTAGTCCAGTTTCCATGTGAACTGTGCATCCAAGATTGATAGTAAGGGGTCATAATGTGGCAATTGATGCAGGCTTCAGGATCGTCACTTGCATACGAATGGACTCTTGCCATATAGATGATATATCCGCCTAGCCCGATGATAACGCCTCCGATGACAAATAGGAGAACCACAAACTGCCTCGGTATGGTATTCAGAAATCTCTTCATCATAACATGAATTGCATTATTCAACCAATATAAGATATTCAGAGGGTGCTTTTTCTGTCGAAAACGTAATATTATTACAGTTCAATTTGTTTTTTACAACTACCATAAAGTAAAAGCTGCGACTTCATTTCGACTCTTTATGGGAACTGTTTTGAAACGATCTCCCTATTTTATGACGCTTTCATTATAGATCCAACATTATAGTAAACTGATTTAGACTGGTTTTGTTTATGTTTTTTGTCGCTTTCTATTCGAAAAAAACGAATATAGTACGAATAGCCTCAAGGAGTGGGTCAAGGAGTGGATGAGCCCCAATAAGAGGGCTGCTGGATTTAACAAGAATCGAAAATCGGAGAATTTGTTTCATTTTAACTTACCATCCGATTTACTTGTCATAAGAATAGCCATTTCTAAGCCTCGATGATAGGTTTGAGAAATGGCTATTACTAATCGTGTTATAAGGGAGAGATTATCTTACATCCCACCAAACGCGAGAGGTCATATTGTCTCCACCCTCTAATCTTCCTACCGCTTCTCGGTAGTTTGCAGAGTTACTAACTGATTCATCTACTGGATAAGTAAAGCGGCGAGGAATTGTTCCATTTGTCACATTACCAATGTAAGTAACCGTTCTAAGTTCTGGATAACCGCTTCTTCTCCAATTTGCAAAACTTTCGTACTCGTCAGAGAACGTTAGGATGTAATACTGCGTATTAATTTGTTCAAGTGCCGTTGCTTCCGAGAAAGGATTGCTTCTCAAATAGCCTTCGATAGCTGCTTCAGAAAGGATGGCCGAAACACCCGCTTGACCGAAGTGATCAAATTGGCGCATGGCTGCTCTTACCCCACTTTCGTAGTAATCTTGAGCACTTCCACTGATATAACCACGGTAAGCTGCCTCTGCCAGTAGAAGCAAATTTTCAGCATAAGTTACAAGAAAACTGGGAGCGTCAATACGTCCGTACGTATATCGATTAACGGTAGAGTACTTCTCTTTACTACCCGGATATAAAGGGTAGTTAGGTAGATAAGTTGCACTCGATTCTCCCGTAGTCATATCGTAACCATTAGGCATACCTATTTGAATAGAAGCGGTCGTGTCAACAGATGCCATCCATGCACCCACTCCTCCATAGGTATCGTATTTTTCACTCAATCTGTGCTCTGGTTTAATAACACCACACAGTGTAGCAAGACGGGGGTCATTGGTGTTTCTAAGCAGGTTAACAAATGATTCGCTCATGCGGAATGCTTCAGGGTCTTCGTGTGCATAGATTTTTCCAAATGGTTCACAAGAGTTGTTTGATGTGGAAGGCTCTATATGTTTAATCAGTGCATCGTCACTGTTGCTAGTGAATAGGCCCCCTTGAACTGCTGTGCTTGTCCATTGACTAGCAGTAGCAGAATCGACTTTGGTTAAGCGCATAGCCAAACGTAACATTAATGAGTAACCAAATTTGCTCCATTTGCTTACATCACCACTGTAAATAAGGTCTGCTCCACCAATCGTTGAGGTTACTCCTGAACGATTTAAGTTCTCACAAGCCTCTTTCAGCTCATTCAACATATCGGAATAGATCTCTTGTTGTCTATCATAAGCAGGATACCCGTTGCCAGCATAGTAGCCCATACCAGCTTCGCTATAAGGTATGTCACCATACATATCGGTCATTCTTTGGAAAAGAAGTACCCTCATAATACGTGCCATTTGATGCTCAGCATAGAATCTTTCACTCTCTTTCCAATTCTCTATAACATCAGCCACGTCGCGCATTGCATTGGGGAACATACGATCCCAATAGGCAGAGTTGTAACCAGCCGAGTAGGTATATTTATCGCCATTCCAATAACTCTCGGTGGATGCGGTATGTTGTAGCATGGTACTACAATAGATTAATCCATTACGCCACGCTTCATATTCCGTTCCATAGCAATATTGCTGAACATTGGTGAATACGAGTTTGTAGTCCATAATTTCCGGAGTAATTGATTCCGGATCAATATTGATATCTCCAAAATCTCCACAACTTGAGAGAGAGAATCCGGCCAAAGCAGCTATATAAAAATATTTTTTAATCATAATGTTTTTATTCAAGTAGGTAAATAACTAGAATTTAATATTTAGGTTAAAACCAAAGTTACGTGTTGCTGGATATCCATTAAGTTCAAGTCCTTGACCATTTGAGTTATTGTATGCAGACTCTGGATCAATATTGGGAGTGTGCGATAGCAAGTTGAATAGATTACGTCCAACCAGCGAAGCATTTAAACTTTGAATAAATGGCAAACTCTTTCGTAAGAATGCTCGTGGAACAGAATAGCCAATGGAGAGCTCTCTTAGTTTGATAAAGCTAGCATCGTATACAAACTCTTCGGTAATGTTCTGATTTGAAATCCATTGCCAGTAAGTTTGTGCATCTACACTAGTCGTGTTAGTGGCACCACTTTCAGTAACACCTTGACCGATGATACCGCCTTCACGTCCTTCTAGAGTATTCTTGTGTAAACCTGTGCTGTATAGGTTGTAGTTGGTACCCGAGAAAATCTTTGCACCAAATTTAAAGTCAAGTAGGAATGATAAGAATACGTTTTTATATTTGAATTCATTCATGAACCCTCCTGTTAGTTTGTATACACCATCTCCTAACACTTCGGTTCCATCCGAGCGCATAGGTAAACCATCCGAGTTGTATACGCGATTACCGTTGGCATCTGTTTTGTATTTGTAACCTACAATTTTACCATACGATTCTCCTACGATACACTGAATAGAAGCATTACCACTTCTGGAATATGCACCATCAATTGTTAATGAGTTTACACCTTCCCCTAAGTAAAGTACTTCTGAAGAGTTGTAACCGAAGTTAAGTGAAGTGTTCCATTGGAAGTTGTCTGTTTTTACAGGCACGCCATACACCATAAACTCAACCCCTTGGTTTCTAATCTCACCTACGTTTTGATACGCTGAGCTAAATCCGGATGCAGTACTTGTAGTCACTTGGGCAATATCATCTTTGGTATTCTTCACATAGTAAGCAATGTCAAAGCTTAAACGGTTGTTGAAGAAAGCAATGTTAGCACCTATTTCTTGTTCAGTAATGCGAACAGGTTTAAGGTATCTATTCGGTACAGTTCCGTTATTGATGGAAGCCATGGATTGTCCATTCACCACAAAATCTTTTGTCCCATAAGATAGAGCTGTTTGATAAGGTGAAGTACCATTCGAAGCAATGGCATACGATGCTCTAAGCTTGGCAGTGGTTAGCCATTGCGGCATTTTAAAGGTATCGCTCAATAACCAGCTTAAACTTGCAGAAGGGTAGAAGTAGCTGTTGTTATCAGGATCAAGAGTCGAGAACCAGTCATTGCGTCCAGTAAGATTTAAAAACAGCCAATTTTTGTACCCAAACTCTGCTGTACCGTAAATAGAGCGTACCTCGAATTCCGAGTAATCGTGCGTGTAGGTACGTGTATTGGCCTCTACGTTGTTGGAGTTGTGAGCACCAGCAATGATAAATGGACGAATACCATTTGCACCATAGAATTTGTTTACATTGCGTTGATTGTTACCCCCAATGGCTGCACTGATGGAGTAGTCCTTTTTGATTACTTTGTTAAAACCAATCAAGTAGTTCCAGTTAATCTCAGCATAGTTTCTTTCGTACTCGGTCATATAACCATTTGGATCGGCTGCAGCACCTTTAGGCTGTACTTGCTTGAAATCAAGAATCCAGCCATCACGTGCTACTTGACCTTGTGCATACAACCAATCAGTTATGTCATAGCGTAATGTTACGGAACCTGTCAAGCGGTTTTTGCTCGATTCATTGGTCTTTCTATATTGAAGCCAATAGGGGTTGTTGAAATAGACGTTATTACCGGGTCTATATTCGTTACCCTCAGCATCCATCCCATTATTCGCTTTGAGCCAATTTACATCATAGCCATTGGCCAAATAAAGAAGCGTAGCATTTGTGTTACCGTTCCCATCCGATAGATTAGAGCGTCCACTTACATTTTCAAAGGTGTAGTTAGCATTAACAGCAAGGTGCACTTTAGGAGTAATATCATAATTGATATTTGTATTTAGACCTTGTTGGCTTGAACTTGCATTGGGAAGGTTCGATACCTCTTCAATATCCGATATACCAAACCGAAAGGACATTTTATCTGTTTTGCCACTAACAGAGAGAGAAACTTGCTCGGTTAGTCCGGTTCGATAGAAACTTTTCCAATTATCTACATATTCATAGGCAGCTGTATCTCCTGCTCTATTTACAAAGGTACCTCCCAATTTATCTCCCCAGCTTGAATTATAGGTTTCGTAAGCAGCCTCTTGAGTAGATGGACGCGCACCTTGTGTACCTTGTCCATAACTTTTTTGAAACTCTCTGTTGTCGAAAATTGTATTGAATGTTAAGTTGTTATTAAACTCAATTCCAATACCGTCTCCTTTTCTTCCCGATTTGGTTGTGATTAAGATGGCACCATTCCCTCCTCTATAGCCATATAAGGCTGAGGCTGCGGCTCCTTTTAGTACTTGAATATCGGCTATATCATCGGCATTGATATTACTCAAACCGTCTCCCATATCCATACCTCCCCATTGACCTGCATTCCCTTGGTTCGCATTGTCAAACGGTACACCATCAATTACATAGAGTGGTTGGTTATTGCCGGTTAGTGAAGCATTACCACGGATAACGACGCGCGATGAGCCAGCCATACCGGTTGAGTTACCTGCTACACTAAGTCCGGCAACTTTACCGCTTAATGCATTACCAATGTTGGGATCACGTGACTCTGTTAATTGCTCTGCTCCGACATTGGCTGTAGAGTATCCTAATGATCGTTTCTGGCGCTTAATACCTAGTGCTGTAACAACAACTTCATTAAGTGTTTGAGTATCCTCATTCAGCTTAATATGAATGGTTGATTGTGTGCCCACTTTAACTTCAGCTGTTGCATAACCGATAAAAGAAACGTCAAGTACAGCTCCTTCAGGTACATTATCAAGGGTATAGTTACCATCAAAATCGGTAATAGTTCCGTTAGAGGTTCCTTTAATAAGGACATTTGCCCCAATAATAGGCTCGCCTGCTGGGTCCTTAACAGTCCCAGATATCCGCTTTACTTGCTGTAAGATGGAGTTTACAGAATGCGATGATACATGTGCATGATCATCCGTTTTGTTTATGAAGTCTCCTGTTTTAGATTCGTCTGTGCTAGCAAAAGCTGAGAGTGCACAAGCTGAAAGAAAGAAAGTGGAAAGCCTCATAAAGTGGCACTTTTTCATTTTTCTTTTCATAATTTAGAATTTTGTTAACAATAAAGGTTTTCGTCTATAATATGTGAAATAGATTCTGTCTACGACCAAAGAGTTGCCTTTATAGCTTCAAAAAAATAAGACTCTGATTATCACAGGTTAGGTCAGCTGGAAATACTCAATTAGTTAGGAGTGTTTGTTTTCATAGATAAATTGCACTTAATATATAAATCATCTGTACATTTTCTTTGGTTTTGCAATTTACAAATAGGTTTTTTAAAATTCGTAAAAAGCCTGTTTTTTTTGCAAAGTATCCTTGAAGGTTTTAAATCGTAAATATATAAAGATTATTTCATTGATTGTTTTTTGATTTTGTTTATTTATGTATCAATTTCGTTGTCTCTGCTCTGTATTTGTTTGAATTACATCTGGTGCTGTTGGGTATATGTAACTTAATACCTCTTTTTAAGTACCTTATTTAGAATAAGGAATAGGAGGTAATAGAACACTCCTGTTTTGTTCTATTACCTCCTATGGACTACTTTCAATCGCTGTCGCTTTTTTTCTTTTCTTGTAGACGAGCTACTCTGTGAATTCTTCTAAATATAAGGATGAATGTTCAGACTTTTGCTCACTTACAAGGGCGTTAATCCAACTGAACAGATCATTTAAATTGTAGTCCCCAGCATGGGGGCGATTCCAAGGTAAGGCGAAATTGACCTTAAAGCCCTGGTTTCGTAACAAAGTGGTTAGGTTGACTGAAAGTTGAAAACCTGTGTCACGATCACGCAGACCGTGGCGAATATACCAGTGACTACTCTTCTTGGCACTTTCATCGGTTATGAAGTTCATAGGATTTAACATCCATACCCGTTTCTTCATCTCTTCACTTAGTTCAGCATCTGGATGGTTGGTACCCCTTCTTACACTATATTCAGTGAAATTATTTGCATCTCCATTTCTTTCACCAAATACTTTATTCTCAGCAGAGGGATTTGCACCCAGAACACCTTGGGAATCGAAAGCTGGAGGGTTTTTTAAGCTTTGTGTAGATGCCACGTAAGTAAGGTATTTCTCCATATCCAGATCTTCAATAAACTCACTTTGGCGAGGTATCCTCCTACGCATTTGCCCTTCAGGCCCAAAGGAGGGTGGTAATCGATCGAGCTCATTTCCGGGTCCAGCCATTTGCAACTCTTTATTGGGGGCATAACGTACAATGCCAATTGTATCGGGTAAGAGAGCACCCTCATCTTGTGCCCGTTGTAGTGAAGCTATAAAGAAGGTCTTTAAATAGTCCATATAATTCTCGGTAGTAAGAAGAGTTCCATCTTCTTTCCGGAGTAGAAGGCCATTTAGATAAGCACTGTATTGAGCAGCCAACTCTTCTGACACCTCTTTTTGATCATCATTCAGCTGTCTAATTCCACTGTTTGTATGCTTATAAAGCCATTCGTAAGCCATATCTGCATGTTCAAGATCAATAATAGGGCAATAAGCTACGGCTGCAAATACATCGTCGCTCGTATCGGCTGCCCCCATTGCTTTCAAGTAAGCATCGTATACGGGGTGGTTACCCGTTGCTCCTATAAGCGAGGCCATCGCCCCTCCTGCACTTGTTCCATCAATAATAATTTTAGTAGCATCACCAGCCATCCGGTCGTTGTTAAGCTTCAGATAGCGAATGGCAGCTTTCAAGTCTAACAAACCATTGGGAGCTTTACCCGTATATACAGTTTCTCCTGTGGGTGTAGTGATTGAGGAGTTTGCCCCTCTTGAACCGGGGATACAGACTACATACCCTTCGCTGAGTGCACGACCCGTGGCATCCGTCGCAGAGGGAGAGGTTGCTTTAGATGCCATATAGCCTCCTATGTAGGTTCGTAAGAAGATAGGAGCAGACTCTATGTCGACTGCCTTTTTAGGAACATAGAAATTCAGGAATTGGTAGGTCGAATCCTCTACGTGTGAAACATAGTAAAGTTTTTCGTACGCTAAATATTCGATTAGTTTTCCTCCTGGAAGTACTAAACTTCTCTCCTGAGGTTCGATGCCTTCAAATAGTAAGCTACGGTTTGAACTGTTTTCTGCACTTGCATCTACCTGTATACAAGCCAGACTGCATCCAAGAATTGTAAGAATCTTTTTCATATCAATGACGGTATTATTATTTTGTTTGAATCTAGTTAACAATTATAACCGATAAATTGCTTTTTTAAAGGGGCCTTATTATTAGGGAATGGTGAAATAAGTGGTTAGTCTCACTCACTCTTTACTTTATCTGAATAGCCAACTCTTGTTAGATGTAGTACTCCATCATTTCGATTAATCCTGCCCGGAGTGCATATTTGGTTGCTTCGTATACATTATTTACTCCCAGCTTTCTGAATAGATTCTTTTTATGCGTAGCAATGGTGTGGATGCTAGAGAATCTTTCTGCTGCAATCTCTTTTACGCTTTTTCCTTGTGCAATCATCTTCAGAATTTCAAGTTCGGTTGCTGTTAAGACCGAATGCATTTCCGACTTATCGATTCCTGTTATGAGCAAGTTACTTACCTGATGGCAAAGAAAGCGCTCTTTTTTAATTAGACAGTGTATGGCAGAACGAATTTCAGCATCCGAATTCTCCTTAAGAATCATGCTTACACTTTTCTCCAAACTAAGCCTTCGTATAAAGCTTTCACTTAGTTCACTCGAGAATAGAAGCCAAGTTGCTTCTGGAAAGCGTTTCTCGAGGATTAAGAACTCTTCTACTCCATTTAAATCAAAAAGGGTGTAGTCTAGAATGACTACACCTCTGGTGCTTATCTTCAGTGACTCAATAAGCTCTTTTTTGTTATAAACATCCCGAATGGTACACTCCTTCACTAGAGTTGACAGGTAGTGGTGCATTCCAGCTCGAGTAATATCTTGATTATCGGCAAGGATAAATGTGGTTGCATGACTCATACTTTCTACCGGTTATTCATGGAGTGGATACTCTTCAAACGCATAGAGTAAGGTAGAAAGATAGCGCTCTCCTGTATCGGGTAGTAGAACGACAATGGTTTTTCCTTTATTTTCCTCTTTTTGAGCCAATTGTAACGCAGCATGGAGCGCAGCTCCCGATGAGATGCCCACAAGAAGCCCCTCTTTGTGAGCTAGTAGTCGCGAAGCTCGGATGGCATCATCGTCTTTAACTTGAATGATTTGATCTACATGAGCCCGATTGAAGTTTTTGGGAACAAAACCTGCACCAATGCCTTGTATCTTGTGAGGAGCAGGTTGCCCACCCGATAGTACCGGCGAATTCTCAGGCTCTACGGCAATTGCTTTTAAGTTTGGGTTGTGTTTTTTTAATCCCTCGGCTGTTCCGCTGATGGTACCACCTGTACCAACGCCTGCCACAAAGAAATCAATATCTCCATCGGTATCTTTCCAAATCTCTTCGGCCGTTGTATGTAGGTGAACATTGGGGTTGGCAGGGTTCTCAAATTGTTGTAGAATAATGGAGTTAGGGTGCTCCTCTTTCAACTCATTCGCTCTACGGATGGCTCCCTTCATTCCTTCACTACCAGGGGTTAGTACTAAGGTTGCTCCCAATGCTTTCAGCAGGTTTTGCCGCTCTATACTCATCGTCTCAGGCATTGTAAGAATTAGTTTGTATCCTTTAACTGATGATACCCAAGCAAGACCTATCCCGGTATTACCACTTGTTGGTTCAATAATGATGGATCCAGGTCTGAGAGCTCCCTCTTTCTCGGCTGTTTCAATCATAGCTAGTGCAATGCGATCTTTCACACTACCACCCGGATTGAAATATTCCAACTTAGCAATTACTCTTGCTTTTAGCCCCTCGGACTCTTTTATATTATGAATCTCTAGTAGGGGAGTTCCACCAACTAATTCGGTGAGGTTCTGATAAATCTTTGCCATATCTGTTTTCTTTTTTAGTATATGCAAATGTAAGTAGATCGTGACTGCCCTACAATACCCTAAATAGGGTATAATATAGGGTATGCGTTCCTCTTATTTAACAAATATACCATTTATAGCTCTATTGGCGGTAAGAAGCACTCCGAAAGTTCGTGTTAAAACTTTTGGGGTGCATCTTCTCTCTTTGATTCCAAAGGGGTAGCTTCTATCCGTAAAATGCCTACTCTGTTAATTCTTTCGAATTTCTTTCTGCAAACCGGGTGGTAATAAGTGTAAGCGCACCGTCGCCAGTTACATTACACGCTGTTCCAAAACTATCCTGTAATGCAAAAATTGTGATAAGTAGAGCTGTACCTGCATCGTCAAAGCCTACTACAGAGGAGACAATCCCCAACGAAGCCAATACGGTTCCTCCAGGTACTCCAGGAGCTCCCACAGCAAATAGACCGAGTAAGAGAATGAATAGAGTCATGGTAGAAAGATCGGGCAAGCCACCATAAAGCAACTGAGAGGTGACGCAAATAAAGAAAACCTCGGTCAATACGGATCCACAAAGGTGAATATTTGCGAACAGTGGCACCGAAAAATCAGCGACTTTTTTATTAACAATGGGACTTTTTTTCGCACATTCTAAAGCCACTCCCAAGGTAGCAGCCGATGACATGGTGCCAAGTGCCGTAAAATAGGCGGGAGCATAGTGTCTTAGTACCTGCCAACTATTTTTACCCGAATAGATGGCAGCAATTACATAGAGTAACAGCAACCACAAGTAGTGGCATACTATCACAATACCAATTACGGGTAAGAAAACACCTAATCGCTCAATGTTACCTTCGTAAGCAAGCGTGCAGAAATTGGCAGCAACATAGAAAGGAAGTATCGGAATCAAGACTCGTTTTACCAACTGCAGCACAATGTCTCTAAATTGATCGAGTAGCACCAAGGTTTCTTTCGATTTTACCCAGATGCAACCTAATCCAATGAAAAGAGCTAGCAAGAGTGCCGACATTACATTGAGAATAGGTGGAATCTCCAGCTTGAATATCACTTCTGGCAAGGCTCGAAGTGTCTCTGCAGAAGGCTCAATCTCCAACAAGGGAATGGCTTGATAGCCGGTAAAGAGTGCAAAAAATGCAGCACCTACTGAAGAGAGGTAGGCCAATGCAAATGCAAAGAGTATTAATCGCGAAACATTTCCTTTAAGTGATGCGATAGCCGGGGCAACAAATCCTAGGATGATAAGTGGAACGAGAAAGAAGATAAGTTGTCCGCATACCTGCTTGACTATAAGTACTGCTTTCATGCTTGCTTCAGATAGGTGAAAGCCTACCCAGGTACCTATCGCTACAGAAAGCAATAAAAGGACAAGTGTATTGGATAGAAATTTCTTTACCATAAATTTAATTCATTAATTCTTTTTTGGTTATTAGTGTGTTTATGTCTATTTACTTCGTTTCGATTCGCTTTATTTTTGAATATTTGTATCTACTCCCTCTTATTAAAAACAGTTTTTTGTATTCTTTTGTTCTTTTTGATTGAAAAATTAGAACTTCTATTCGCAAATAGCAATTCCCTAAATAGGGTATCTTTGGGTACTACTTATTCTACTATTACATCTTCTCAACCTTTGATTGTTATAGGCGTTATAGCCATATTAGTCTAATTAACCCATCTATGAAGCGATTATTACTGCAGTTCCTTCTAATTTTTACGACTCACTCTCTCATTAACCTTCAAGCACAGAGTAGAGTCTTTAACGAGAAATTTGAACCAGATACGACCGTTCATACCTTGCGAGCTTTAGCATTCTCGCAAATTCCCAATCTATCTATCTGGGGAATAAATCGGTATGTCTTAAAGAACCATTTTGCTTATATCAACTTACATACCATCGAGAAGAACATACTCCAACAGCCTTTGTGGGACTATGACCAGTTTGGTACCAACCTACTAGCCCATCCTTTTCATGGTTCGTTGGATTATACAGCAGCTCGAGTCAATGGATTTAATTATTACGAATCGATTCCTTTTGTTTTTGCCTCTTCGCTTATTTGGGAATACATTTTAGAGAATGAGCCAGCCTCTATAAATGATCAAATTACGACAACTTTGGGAGGGATGTTATGGGGAGAGGTATCTTTCCGCCTCTCTTCTTCGATTCTAAAGAATCAGAGCGTAGGACTTGAGCGTGTATGTAGAGAGTTTTTGGGTACTTTAATGAGTCCGATGAATGGGATTAAAAGAGCTGTTACGGGAGAGATGTGGCGCGTAACTCCTCAAGCTCGTCTTTATAAAACCATACCCATCAGCTTGCAGGTGGGAAGTGGCGTAAGGTGGTTGTCTCAAAACAGTAAAAATCAGCTAGGCAGTTACCTGCATCTTCTTTATAACTATGGTAACCCCATGAAAGCTAGTAGTACGCCCTTTGAATCTTTTCATGTGAATGCCGTACTCGATCCATTTTCAAAACAATCGTTTATTACGCATCTCAGTGCAACGGGTGCGGTTTTTACAAGGAGTACCGAATTTAAAAATACCGATATTACGTATGGATTGTATCAACACTACCTTTATATGGATGCCCTTTCGAACAATAACCAGTGTGTCTATTATAGGTATTCAGAGCCGGCTACTTTTGGTTTTGGACTCCTAACCGAAAATAGCAAAAGCTCTATACGGAGTGAAAGTTATCTCAATGCGCTACCCTTGGCAGCGGCCTACTCCTTACCATTTGAACTTTTAGAGCGTGATTATAATTTTGGATTCGGGTATGGAGTTAGACATATAACCTCATACCATGCGAATAGACTAAGTGCCAAGTTCGATTTTAGATTCTCGCACTTCTTTACTACGGTAGGGTACCACAAAGAGCTTGATTTGTCTGAACAAGATTATAAAACCTTTTACTCAATGGGCGATAAAGGGAATACCTGGATGCTTAATTGCAAGGCACAGGTCGATTATCGCATTAGTAAGGAGCTCTCTCTGAGCTTGAAATACAATTATATAAAGCAGAATACGAATAACCGTGATTTCCCTAACTTCTCGCTGACTTCTACCGATTGCTATTTGGGTTTAAATCATCGTTTCTAGCAAGGGTTGTCGTTGCACGCTAGGTTGGTTTTTGATGGTACTCTACTCATCTCTCTGTTTGGTTGCTAAAAGAAACAACCATGTAAAGAAAGAATTTAGCCTCTTTATGAGCCACTGCTTGATTATTTTGCCAACGAAGAGGTTCTCTGACCACAAAGTCGGAGTCCCTCTCCTTTGAAACAATAGGCTATTCTTTTTAGCAAGAACAGTTATACCCCTAGTTCTCTTTTTAACTCGGCAATTGCTTGGGTAGCATCTCCTCTGTGTGCCTCTAAAAGTGTTACAAATTTACTTCCTACAATAGCTCCCGAAGCGTGTTGACAAGCTGCTTGAAAGGTTTGTTTGTTCGAAATACCAAAACCAATCATGCAAGGGTTCTTTAGTTTCATAGCACCAATACGAGCAAAGTAGGCCTCTTTGGAGTTGTCAAAGTAACTTTGTGCACCAGTCGTTGCTGCTGATGAAACGAGGTAGATAAAGCCATCGGTTTCACAATCTATTTGGCGGATGCGCTCTTCGCTGGTTTCGGGTGTAATAAGCATAATAATGTGTACGCCGTAACGTTGCGCAATGGCCCGATATTCGCTGATGTATTCGTGATAGGGTAGATCGGGAATGATTACTCCATCGATGCCTATGGTCTGGCACGCTTTACAGAAGTTTTCAAAACCAAACTGCATAATGGGATTTAGATAACCCATCAAGACCAATGGAATGGTTACAGTTTTGCGCACATCGGCTAGTTGGGCGAAGAGTTTACGCAGTGTCATGCCGTTGGCTAATGCTTGGTTGGCCGCTTGTTGAATCACAATACCATCGGCCATAGGGTCACTAAAGGGGATGCCTATCTCTACAAAGTTTACACCGCCTGCCTGTAGTGCCTCTAAAGTAGGTACCGTACACTCTAGGGTAGGATGGCCAGCACAGAAGTAGATGGATAGTAACTCTTTCGCTTGTTTCTCAAATTGTTTATTTAGTCTGTTCATTGTCCTTAAATTTAAATGATTGGTTACATCTTATTGGGTTGAAAGTATCTAATCTTTTTCCCAGAGATAGCGCACTGTTTTCTATGTAACGTGCTCAAAGTACCTTAATTTGCTCTTTTTCGTTTTATTTTCGAAACTCTTTTTTTGCTTTCACCTTATGCAATCATTTGTGTGTCAATGTTTAAGGGTGAAAGCGCGAATTTGGGCCAGAAACTCTTTGAGTGACTCCACTTCCTTTACACCCGGTGATGATTCAAAACGACTGTTTAAATCGATGCCTGCCCATGCAGGATGATAAAACTGTTGCAAGGCCTCTAGTTGTTCGAGTCCGATACCCCCACTTAGCAGGAAAGGAGTCTCTCCCTGGTACGACTCTAAGAGTGACCAACTGAAGGTGCGTCCCGATCCGCCATACTCGGTGCAAGGAGTATCGAATAGTAGGTAGTCACAGCTTCCTATATATAAGGTAGTGCGTGCTACATCTTCTTCGCTCTTTACGGAGAGAGCTTTGAAAACCTCCACGCCCTTTTTCCGAAGGGCTTGGCAAAGTTCGGGCGATTCTGTACCGTGCAACTGTATGGTTTGCAGGCCAAACTGTTTTATACACTGCTCTATCACTTCCAAACTCTCGTTCACAAATACCCCTACGCGTTTGCAGTTGTTGAGCAAATAGGTGGGAGGCATTGCTACGTAGCGAGGAGAATGAGGATAGAAAATGAAGCCCATCCAATCAATTCCGAGTGCCTCTACAGCCGCTATGTTTTCGGGCTCTCGCATACCACACACCTTAATTTTCATTTTGGAGTTGTAATAAGGTTAGTTTATCTGTAAACTTTCTCAAAGTTTCCCCAGGATTGCTACTTTTCATAAAGGTTTCTCCCATTAAGAAGCCTTTAAATCCTGCTTCACGTAGCTCTGCAACGGTTTCTGGATGAGCAATGCCGCTTTCTGATACCCAAAGTTGTTCTTTGGGAAGTACTTTAGCTAGTTTGAACGAGTGGTTTACATCGGTATGGAAGGTACCTAAGTGGCGGTTGTTTACGCCCAACATATCGATGTAGGGATTCACGTGTGTAAGCTCCTCTTCGTGGTGAATTTCGAGCAAAACTTCTAGTCCCAATTCGTGCGCTTGCGCAGCCAACTCTTGACATTCGCTGGGCGATAAAATAGAGGCGATAAGCAATACTGCATCGGCCTTCAGTAATTTTGCTTCGTAGAGTTGATAAGGATCGATAATAAACTCTTTGCGCAGAATGGGCAGATTTACCAAGGGGCGAGCTACTTCAATATCGTGCACGGTACCGCCAAAGTAGGCTTTATCGGTCAAGATGGAGAGGGCAGCAGCTCCAGCTTCTTGGTAGGATGGGGGAATGAGAGTGGCTTGTGCACTTTGGTTAATCCATCCTTTGGAGGGAGAGCGGCGTTTAAACTCGGCAATGATACCGTGTGATGAGGCTGCTAGGTTTTGGCGCATGCTGTATTTTTTTTGCTCAACTGTTTGAGCCGAGTTTACTTCTGTTTGGCAGGCGGCTTGTAAGGCTGCGAATGAATGCAGCTCTTTCTGTTGCAGGAGCTCGATTCGCTTTTGTGCAACTATCTCGGTTAGTATATCTTTCATGGGTTCTTTAGGCATTGAGTGCTACAAATATTTGGAAGGTTGTTAGAGCACTTCCACTGGCTAGTGATTCGCGGGCCATCTCTACACACTGTTCAATGGAGAGGGTGGGCTCTAGGGTTTGTATGGCAAATGAAGCGTTAATGAGTACGGCATCGGTTTGTGCGGGAGTGGCTTCGTTTTTCAATACGCGGTCGAAAATAGCGGCGGCTTCTTTGGGGGTATCACCACCGTAGAGCGCTTCTTGCGATACGACTTTGAACCCGAGGGATTCGGGAGTGTAGATCGTTTCGTAGCGATTGGTCATCACTTTGAACTTTTCGGTGAGTGATATCTCATCGTATCCATCGAGATTGTTGACTACCGCAAAGCCCATACCGAGTTGTTGCAACACCTGCGTGTAGAGGCGCATCTGTGTTAGAGTAGCTACCCCCAAGAGTTGAAAGCTGGGTTGCGAGGGGTTTACCAGCGGTCCTAATAGGTTAAAGAGGGTGCGTACTTGGAGTGCTTTGCGCACCGAGGCTACCTCTTTCATAGCAGGATTAAAGAGCGGTGCATGCAGATAAGCCACTCCACATTTCTCGATAGAGCGGCGCAGCAAATCACGTTGGTTTGTAAACTTTACACCGTGTTGCTCGAGTACCTGGCTGGCTCCGCTGATGGAGGTGGCTCCATAGTTACCATGCTTGGCCACCTTGTAACCAGCACCTGCTACTACGAAACAGCTACAAGTAGAGATGTTGAAACTGTTCTTCCCATCGCCTCCTGTACCTACAATATCGATGGCTTGGTAGGGCGAGAAATCGACCTTAATGGCGGTTTCGAGTAGCGCTTCTCTAAAACCTAAAATCTCTTCTACACGTACACCACGCATTTGGAATACGGTAAGCAGGGCAGCTATTTGGGCATCGTTGTAGGCTCCGTGGGTGATGTTGAGCAGCAACGCCTTAGCCTCGCTGCAGGTTAACTCTTCGTGTTGGAAAAGTCGGGTAAGGGTCTCTTTCATACGTTGGGAAGTTTTAGAAAGTTTTCAATCATCTGTTTCCCGCTAGGAGTAAGTACCGATTCGGGGTGGAACTGAATGCCGTATACGGGTAGAGTGTTGTGGCGAAGGGCCATGATTTGACCTTCGGGGCTGATGGCCGTTACCTTGAGGCAATCGGGTAGTCCCTCTGGGTTGACCACCCACGAGTGGTAGCGGCCGACCTCTATTGGGGTAGGTAGCCCCTCGAAAATGGGGTCGGGAGCAATACACTGAATAAGGGTTTGTATGCCGTGAAATACTTGGCTCAGGTTGATCAGTGTGCCACCGAAGGCCTCGCCAATGGCTTGTTCACCTAGACAAACACCCAAGATGGGTTTCTTACCGGCATAGTGGTGAATAACCTCGAGCAGCAAACCTGCTTCCGACGGAATACCAGGACCGGGTGAGAGAATAATTTTATCAAACGGCTCTAGTGCCGATAGTTCAAATTGGTCGTTGCGTAGCACCGTTACATCGGCACCCAGCTCTTTTACAATGTGACTCAAGTTGTAGGTAAATGAGTCGTAATTATCTATCAATGCTATTTTCATCTTTCTTCTTTGTTTGGTAATTGGGTGGCTATTTTCTGTATAAAGAGAGCTGTCATTTTTTGTTTAATGCCCTCTTTTCAAAGCTGTTTATGGATACAACATAGGTGAATGTTCCTAGTTTGTCAGGAATAAGTTTCCTGTTCGTCCCGATAAAGTTAGTGTTCCACTGGAGTGCAACACCCGTTTGACTGGAGTGGAACAGCTGTTTGACTGGAGTGGAACACTCGTTTGACTCCAGTCAAACACCAAAAGTTTCTTGTAATGTGGATTAGTTTGGCCTGTTGTTCTCTAGTTATCGTTCGCTTTGGCTCATCTCTTCGGCCAAAACCAGGGCTCTTTTCAAAGCAGCCAGTTTGTTGTTCACCTCCTGCAATTCGTACTCTTCGCTGCTTTGTGCCACAATACCTCCGCCTGCTTGCAGCCAAAGTTCATTGTTTCGACTCACAAAAGTACGGATGGTAATGGCTTGATTAATACTTCCATCCAGCCCAATGTAACCGATGCATCCACCGTAGGCACCTCGGTTGTGAGGCTCTAATTCACTGATAAGTTGCATGGCCTTTACTTTGGGTGCACCACTTAGAGTACCGGCTGGAAAGGTTTCGAAGAAGGTGCGTAGCGGTTTGGCCTCGGAAAGTAGCTTCCCACTGACACGGCTCACTAGGTGAATAACGTGGCTGTAATATTGCGCCTCTTTGTAGAACTCGACCGAAACCTCGCTACAGTTTCTGCTTAAATCATTGCGTGCCAAATCGACCAACATCACGTGTTCGGCTCCCTCTTTGGGATCGGCTAGCAGAGCTGCCGCAAGTTCACGATCCTTCTCCTTCTCGCCACTTCGTTTGGTGGTTCCCGCTATGGGATCGATGGTGGCTATTCCGTTATCGACTTTACAGTGTGTTTCGGGCGAAGAGCCAAAGATGCGGAAGCCGCCAAAGTCGAAATAGAAGAGGTAAGGCGAGGGGTTGATGCTACGAAGGGCACGGTATACCTGGAAATCATCGCCCTTGTAGGGTTGTAGAAAGCGTCTGGACAAAACAATTTGAAAGACATCGCCGCGGTGGCAATGCTCAATGCCCTTGCGAATGTTAGCTTTGTGCTCCTCATCAGTCAGTGGGCTAGATGTTTCGCCCACCGATTCGAACGGATAGGTGGTGTAGTTGCGGTTGTGAATGGCTTTGTCTAGCTCATCCAATCGGCTCTTTTCGCCTTCGGGAATCATTTCGAGCAAGAGAAGCTCGTTTCCACGGTCGTGAAATACCACCAAGTAGCGGTAAAAGATGTAAAGAATATCGGGTGCATCGTTCATTGAATCGCTACTATCTTTGATGGCAATATTCTCAAAATAGTGCACTGCATTGAAGGTGGTATAGCCATAGAGTCCGCCGTAGTGGGCATAATTGCCAGTTACTTGGAAGCGGCTGGTAAATGCCTCGATAGCCTCGGCCACACCAAACTCAGCGGTAAGGGGTTGGCTTTCGGTTGTACCATCCGGTAGAGTTGTCGTTACAATTCCATGGTTAATGGCAATGCTAGCCATCGGGTCGAGTGCAATGAACGAGCGGTTGTTCTCGGTGCTGTGGTAGTCCGAGCTCTCCATCAGGGCACTCTGTGGGAAAAGATCGCGCACTTTTAGGTAGGTGCTTACAGGGGTATGCAGGTCACCAATCAAGCTGCGGTGATGGGTGGTGTAGTTGTATTTCTTCATGTGGAATGGATCTTTTTTATCTCGTTTTTGTTTTTCTTTTACGCTTTATTTGAATCGATTGGGTAGCTTAAGTAGGTATCAATATCCTTATCGCCTCTGCCCGAAACGGTGAGTACCACTACATCATCGGACTTAAAGTCCATTTTAGGAAGTGCACCCAGTACGTGTGCTGACTCCAAAGCTGGAACAATTCCTTCCAGACGAGTAAGCTCGTAGGCAGCACGGACGGCCTCGTCATCATTAACAGCTAGGATGGTGGCACGCTTTTGTTGCGCCAAGTTGGCATGCATGGGGCCAATTCCGGGGTAATCCAATCCGGCAGAGATGGAGTAGGGCTCTTCAATCTGACCATCTTCATCCTGCATGACCAAAGTCTTCGACCCGTGAATAATGCCCATGCGTCCGAGCTGCATGGTAGCAGCCGATTCGCCACTCTCTACCCCTTTACCTCCCGCTTCGGCTAGTACTATTTGTACACGTGCCTCGTCGATGTAATGGAAGATGGTACCGGCTGCATTGCTACCCCCTCCTACACAAGCCATTAGGTAATCGGGGTAGCTGCGCCCCTCTTGCTCCTGCAACTGAATACGTATCTCTTCGCTAATAACCGACTGTAGGCGAGCCACCATATCGGGGTAGGGATGAGGGCCTACGGTCGATCCGATGACATAGAAGGTATCGGCTGGGCGACAACACCACTCGCGAATCGCCTCGTTGGTGGCATCTTTTAGGGTTTGATTGCCCGAAGTAACGGGATGTACTGTTGCCCCCAACATCTTCATGCGTTCTACGTTCACATGTTGGCGTTCTACATCGAGTTTTCCCATAAAGACCACGCACTCTAGATTCATCAAGGCACATACAGTGGCGGTTGCCACCCCGTGCTGACCGGCTCCCGTCTCGGCTATTATGCGCTTCTTACCCATGCGTTTGGCCAGTAGGATTTGCCCAATCGCATTGTTTATTTTATGTGCTCCCGTGTGGTTCAAGTCCTCACGCTTTAGGTAAATTTTGCATCCGTAGCGCTCGCTCAATCGATTGGCTAAGTAGAGTGGCGAAGGGCGACCCACGTAGTGTCTGAGTAGTTCGTAGTACTCGTCTTGAAAGGTGGGATCGTTTAGTACGGTGAGGTAGTTTTGTTGCAACTCCTCTACACAACGGTGTAAAATTTCGGGAACGTAGGCACCGCCAAATTCGCCATAATAGCCGTTGGGGGTTACTTGATAAGTTGAACTCATATCGTATTTTGTTTTTGATTTAACTTGTTTCATTGGATGTTTGAATGCTAGAAAAAAGAAAAGAGGCCTGTCGTAAGTACGACAGACCTCTTTAACAAATATCTTGACCGGTTTATAGATATACAGAGCTGCTTCCTACGACTTTTTGAGTTGTAAGATGCGCCACCAATTTCTATTTAAACCTAGTTGATTCATTTCGTTTCTTTTGATTATTCGTTGCAAATGTAGTGCTTTTATTTAGAGTTCCAACTAAAATGACTCTTTTTTGTTTGATTTTTGCTCGAAGTAACTCTCCTTATAGAGCGTATAGTCTCTATGAAGGAGCGGATACATTCATTTGTTTACATGGTTTCAATGCATGGTTCTTGCAAGTGTTTGTATAGACAACAAATAATCTATTTGATAACGAATTGGCAAGGCATAATAGCTTGAATGCCACGCATCTCCTGCGCCTTTTTTACATCCTTAAGCAGACTGTATTGCTCGCCCAGATAATTTTGAGCAACTTTATTCACTACTACCTCTAAATCAAAATTTTCCAATAGTTTAGTAGCGAAATCTTTCTTGGCAGGATATTCAGCTACATCGTAGTTTGTTAGGTTTGCTTTCTCTGCTGCTACGATAATGGCATCATTTAGCGAGCCTAACCCATCAATTAAACCATTCTTGAGTGCAGCATTCCCCGTCCAAACGCGTCCTTCGGCAATCGCTTTTATGGCCTCTGTAGTCATGCCGCGTCCTTCGGCACACCGTTTTACGAAGAGTTCATATCCGCGATCTACATGTCCTTGCATCAATGCACGCTCTGCGGGATCCATACCACTTAGCAGGATGTCCATCTCCATGTTACTCATTTTGTTGGTCTGTACACCATCGAACGTTACGCCTAGTTTATTTACAAGCTTGCTTACATTGGGTATTACACCGAAGATTCCGATAGATCCGGTAATGGTATTGGGTTGAGCAAGAATTGAATCGGCCATGCACGAAATGTAGTACCCACCCGATGCGGCATAATCGCCCATGGAGACAATCAATGGCTTTTCGGCTTTCAGTCTTATCAAAGCATCCCAGATTTGTTCGCTTGCATAGGCACTACCACCAGGCGAATTTACACGCAATACGACTGCTTTGATATCTTTATCTTTTGTCGCTTTATCGATAGTTTTTATAAACTTCTTGCCAACAATTCCATCGCCCGAATCATCGGTAATTTCGCCTGCTGCGTAAATAATCGCGATTTTCTCTTTGGCTGCATTTGCGGTAGGGGTAAACTTACACATCTGGCTGTGGCTTACAAAATTCGATTGATCTATGCTCTCTATTTGTGCCACTGATTTTAGTAGGTTATTTACATCGAGTTCATACACCAGTGAATCAATGAAGCCATAATTCACAAACTTCTCTCGCTCTTGGTACAGCATATTTCCGTCAGCATATTGATTCAATTTATCAGATGAGATTCCGCGTGAATCAGCTACTTCTTGAACCATGCCTTCCCACACATCGGTAATAAGAGAAGCCATTTGCAAACGATTTTCCTCACTCATTTTGGTGTTAATAAAGGGCTCGACTGCCGATTTAAAGCTACCTACCTTTACCACTTGCATCTCTACACCCACCTTCTCGAGTGTATTTGTGTAGAATTGGGTCATGGAATAGAGCCCGCGCCAGTCTAATACACCTTGGGCATTGAGTACCATTTTATCGGCAACCGAACTTAGGTAGTAGTTGCTTTGCATATAGCTATCGGCATAGGCATAGATGAATTTTCCAGCGCTTTTAAAATCAAGCAAGGCATCGCGTACCTCTTTCATGCTGGCATATCCCCCTTGCAAACTTCCCCCATTTAGATAGATTCCGACTATGTTACTATCTTCTTTCGCCTTCTTAATGTTGCTCAAAAGATCGTCTAGCCCCATACTCTCACTATCTCCTTGCCCTGTGGCTTTAGCCAGTGCTACCGAGAAAGGATCCTCTTCGGAGCGTTCGTTGAGGATGCCCGATAGTTTAATCTCATAAATAGAATGGGGTTTTAAAACGGTAGGTGAATCACCCATAGTGGCTATTGCACCTAGAATACCGATACCCACACAGGTACTAAGTGCGGAGAAGATGATTAGCCCCAAAACAGTGGCTAATGTAAGTTTTAGAAAGTTTTTCATACGTGTAAATGATTAAATAAATACTTGTTTTTTTGTTCTTGTAGATTTCTATATTTTAGCATGTTATGCGTGCTGAATAGGAACGTATTTAACCGATTATAACCTATAAACGGATGCTTCTACTCCTTTCTGTACTCTAAAATATCGCCGGGTGTACACGCTAATACTTGGCATATCGCCTCGAGTGTGCTAAAGCGGATGGCTTTGGCTTTTCCTGTTTTTAAGATGGATAGATTGGCAGGTGTAATTTCTACTTTTTCCGAAAGTTCGTTCAACGATATCTTTCGGCGTGCCATCATGACATCTAAGTTTACAATTATAGGCATAGGTGGGTTAGGGGTTAAATAGTTAATTCTTGTTCTTCTTTCATAGTTGTTGCTATGCGCAACAATTCGTTCATTACCAGTACAATTATTGCTAGTATAAGGTGCGAGTTTTCGAGAATAGACCAATAATCCATGGTATAGGGGGAAATGGTAAAAAGCTTCTCAAAACTGTAATAGGATAATAGCTCCATTCCTATCTTTAGGAGTTCAATCGCTACTAATACATATCCTATTGAAGCAATCCGAGCCATATTTCGCTGCTCAAATAGTTGGGTGCTAAATACGGAGCGCAGTAGTTTAATGATCGTAATAAAGATCCAAAGGAGACCAAAAAGAGTAGGAAGGGCTAGTATATACATACAGATGGTATAGCAGAGGTAGAGTTTATGTCCGGGTGTGTTGCTTGATTTATTTAATAATTCTCGTGGAATAGATAACGTTCCGCTCTTGATTTCGATTGGAATCGGAGTGTCGCAAAAGGATATCTCCTTGACAACGGAATGGCCTTCATTGTATCTGAAATTGAAATAGAAAAAGATACGTTCTTCCTGAGCATCTTCTCTTCCTCGGTTGAATCCTTGACTAAATGAGTTAATAAAACTAGGGATGGTTGTTCCGATTAATACGATGGCCAGCAGTAATACGTACATTTTTAATCTTTTCATGAATTTGACTTTAATAAGGACTTACTTGTTTAATATCTCAACAGAATGCAAATAAATGTGTAATTATTGAATTGCGCAAATGAATTATCGAAAAACAATAAATAATTATCAATATATAGATGTTTTCTTTGTGTTTAATGACTCTTTGAATCATTTGAAGTCTCTCTTTTAATCTCTTTTTGTGTTTTCTTGTTAACGAGTTCAAAGTGGGCAAACTCATTCGTTGTATACGTGAAAAAATACAAAAAGGACTCTTTTTCGTGCAGTAAAACCTACTTTTCCGCATTATACAATCGAAACCTTTCGATAAATAGATGTAATATGAAGAAAATAGTAAAATCTTTATTTGTTTCAATGGCAGTAGCCTTTGGGGTATTTTTTCAGTCATGTAGTGATGATGATAGTTTTTCGGTTGGCGATATAGCTGTAGATTGGGCAACTGTCCATGCACACGGTACGCACACCTATTCACTTACGGGTGATAATTGGGGAACCATGTGGCCAGCGGCTTCGGCTGTTGTATATACGCCCGTAGATGGTGAGCGCGTGATGAGCGTATTTAATCCACTTTATAGAGACTACCAAGGGTATGATTATGCCATTAAGGTAGAGAGTATGCAACGAATCTTAACCAAACAAGTAGAAACATTGACCCCCGAGAATGAGGAGGAGTTTGGAAATGATAAGGTTGATATTCTTGAAGGTGACATGTGGGTGAGCGGTGGATACTTAAACGTAATCTTCCAACAAAATATGCCTTCGAAAGTAAAACATCGCGTAAGCTTGGTAACTCGAGCCGATGAACCCCTCGTAGATAGCGATGGCTATTTAAATGTAGAGTATCGTTACAATACATACAACGATGTAACGGGCTACTGGGGACGTGGAGCTGTCTCTTTTAACCTGAAGAAGCTTGAGGTTCCTTCGGATTTAAAAGGGGTAAAGGTGCTCATAAACTCTTCGAAAAATGGCATGAAGGAGATTGTCCTTACCTTTGTAGAGCGTTCAAATCAGGCTCCTTCGAGTGCAGCTACCCTTAACTATGCCGAAATGGAGGTGCAATAACTCCTGGGTATAGCTTTTTGAAATAGAGAATCCCTCTTTAGTAATTATAGGTTAATTACTAAAGAGGGATTTTTTTATTGAAAAATAATTAATTTTTTCGTCACTTCTTCGCAACCATTCTGTAACGATAGTTTGTTTACTTTGTGTAGTCACTAAAGTAAACAGCGGTATGAAATTCCTATTTATCGTACAAGGGGAAGGCAGAGGACATCTTACACAAGCCATTACCCTAGAAGAAATATTAAGACGAAATGGTCATGAAGTGGTAGAGGTACTCGTGGGTAAAAGTAGTGTAAGGCAGTTGCCTGGCTTCTTTAATCGTTCGATGCACGCACCTATAAAACGGTTTATAAGTCCCAATTTCCTGCCTGCTCCCGATCAGAAGGGAGTGGATATGAGCCGAAGCGTGATTTACAATCTCCTGAAAACGACTACCTACCTTAAGAGTATCCATTATATCCATCAGCGGATTCAGCAGAGTGGGGCTGATTGTGTAATCAATTTCTATGAATTGCTAACTGGCCTTACCTACACACTTCTTCGCCCCTCCATTCCTTATGTTTGTATCGGGCACCAATATCTCTTTCTGCATCCGGAATTTAAATTTCCAGCCAAGAGCAAACGTTCCATCTGGTGGCTTAAGTTCTTTACCAAGCTTACTTCGGTAGGTGCTAAGGAGAGGCTGGCTCTCTCCTTTCGCTCATTTACCCGTGTAAAAGAGGGGATACGAGTGGTTCCTCCACTGCTTCGTAGAGATGTGGAGCTGCATGAACCAACTAAAGGGGACTACTTGCATGGGTATATGCTTAATGCGGGCTTTGCTCAAAATGTATCGGAGTGGCATGCTGCACATCCCGAAACACCCTTGCGTTTCTTTTGGGACAAATGGGGAGAGGAGCCTGTTAAGAAGGTTGACGATACGCTCTCTTTCTATCAATTGGACGATATGGAGTTTCTCAAGCAGATGGCAGGGTGTAAAGGATACGCTAGTACTGCAGGATTTGAATCCATCTGTGAGGCCATGTATTTAGGGAAGCCTATCTTGATGGTTCCGGCCCATATTGAGCAGGCGTGTAATGCATTTGATGCTGTTCAGAATGGAGCAGGGGTTTTGGCAGATGGTTTTGACTTGAGTAAACTGTTAGAGCTGTCGCATAGCTATCAGCCCAATAGAGAGTTTGTGGAGTGGACTCGAACCGCCGAATCGTCTATTTTGGAGCTGTTAGAGAATGGAATTGTTGAGCCACGAAGAGAGCTCGAAACAGAAGTGGCAGCTTTGGCTGTAGTCTAGCCTTTTGCGTTGAGGGCTGGTGAAGCCTTCTACTCCATAGATGCATCAGGAATCAGTTAGCCCAGTCTATCCTCTCGACTCTGCGAAAGGAAGGCATCAGAATAATCGGATCACGCCCTACCAGACTCTCTTTTTAAGAGGTGGTAAGGCGTGATCAGCTCTATTTGTTAGAGTTAGGCCCATGAAGAATATTGGCACGGCTCTTACTTATCCTTCTTGAGTGGGTGAAAGTGATTAAATCAAATCCAATGCTTGCGAAAGATCTTCTATCAAGTCATCAATGTGCTCCAAACCAATAGAAAGACGAATGCTTCCTGGGTAGATATTTTGTTCTTTCATCTCGATCTCGTTCAATTGTGAGTGCGTGGTACTAGCCGGGTGGATTACCAGTGATTTAGCATCGGCTACATTGGCCAGCAACGAGAATATTTTTAGATGATCAATCAATTTATGCGCTTCTGCCTCACCGCCAGCTACTTGAATGGTAAAGATAGAACCACCTCCTTGAGGGAAGTATTGGTTATAGAGTGCATGATCGGGGTGTGAAGGGAGTGAAGGGTGATTGACGGCTACTATTTTAGGATGCTTAGCAAGGAAATCTACTACCTTCAGTGTGTTGGATACGTGACGCTCTACTCGAAGAGAGAGCGTTTCTAGCCCTTGCAACAGTAAGAAAGAGTTGAATGGACTGATGGCTGCACCTGTATCGCGTAAAATAGTTGTGCGAATGCGCACCACATAGGCAGCTGCACCTACAGCATCGGCAAAGCAAACTCCGTGGTAGCTAGCATCGGGCTCAGTTAGTTGTGGGAATTTACCCGAAGCTCGCCAGTCAAATTTACCTGAGTCTACAATAACGCCGCCCAATGAGGTGCCGTGTCCACCAATGAATTTTGTGGCAGAGTGTACCACAATATCGGCTCCTAACTCAAAGGGACGAATCAGATATGGTGTACCAAAGGTATTATCGATAATTAGGGGGATTTGGTGTTCGTGGGCAATAGCAGCCACCTGAGCAATGTCAACCAGATTGCAGTTTGGATTACCAAATGTTTCGATAAATATCGCTTTGGTTTCGGGGCGAAGGGCTGTGCGGAAGTTCTCAATGTGAGTAGGGTCAACAAAAGTAGTTGTGACACCATTGTTTGGGAAGGTGTGTGCCAATAGGTTATAGGTACCACCATAGATTGTTTGAGCAGCTACGATGTGATCGCCTGCTTTGGTTATATTTTGGAAAGCATAAGTTACTGCTGCAGCTCCCGAAGCAACTGCCAGTGCGGCTACCCCTCCTTCGAGCGCAGCAACTCGCTGTTCGAATACACTTTGAGTAGGGTTACCTAAGCGTCCGTAAATGTTTCCTGCGCTACGTAGAGCAAATCGCTCTGCTGCTTCTGCCGAGTTGGGAAATACATACGATGTGGTTTGGTAAATGGGAACTGCACGTGCATCGGTTGCAGAATCGGGTTGTTCTTGTCCAGCATGTAGCTGAAGGGTTTCAAAGCGAAGTTTAGAGTTGCTCATATCTATTCTTTTTAATATTCAGTTATTAAATACAAAGGTATTCTATGTAACTGAATCACACAAGTTATACGGAAATAATAGAATAAAAAACTATATTTGCATGTAAAAGCAGAATGAATAGTAGGTAAGGCGCCATGGAATGCTGCCTTATTAGAATAAATAAATGAATGAATTCAAAATGAAGATGATGGAAAAATTGGATAAAATTGATTTGCAGATGCTACGTATTTTGCAAGAGAATGCTCGCCTTACCACGAAGGAGCTTGCTTCGCGGGTAAATCTCTCTTCTACTCCGGTCTTTGAACGTTTAAAGCGACTTGAAAATGGGGGATACATTAAGAAATATATTGCGGTACTCGATGCAGAGAAGTTGAATCAAGGGTTTGTTGTTTTTTGTCGCGTAAAACTAAGTAGATTGAACAAAGAGATTGCAATGGAGTTTATGCGTATTATTAAAGAGATTCCCGAAGTGACCGAGTGTTACAATACATCAGGAAGTTTTGATTACTTATTAAAGATTCATGCCCCTGATATGAAATATTACCAAGCTTTTATACTCGATGTACTTGGCACCATTGATAATCTAGGTTCGTTGGAGAGTATGTTTGTAATGGATGAGGTAAAACATGAGTATGGTATACATGTCTCTTAAATAAAATGTTTACTAAAACGGGCACTAATTAAGTTAGAGCTTCCTCAATCAAGAGCTATTGAGTTGTCACTTTTTTTGATAGTGTATCCCCCCTTTTTTTGATTACTTGATGGTTTCTACTAATTTAAAAAAGGAGGGATATTGATTTACTATTTCTTTTCAGTGCTCTCTTTTTTTTCTTGAGCTACTGCTTCCATACCAATCTTTTTGAATGCCTCTTTTAGTTTGGCATCCGAAGTTCTATCTGCGCGATAAGTAACCTCTACTTGTTTGCTCTTCAAATCGCACTTTAGTGCGGTTACTCCTTTTTCGAAAGCAATGTTTTTCTCAATTTTGTTTACACAACTTTGACAATCTAGATCAGAAATAACAAAGGTTGTTTTTACTTTCTCTTTACTTTTGGTAGTTTGTTGAGCTTGTGCAGTAGTTAGTAATCCCATTACTAACATACCTAAAAATAGTACTTTTTTCATACGAATTTATTTTAAAAAGGTTTTTAATATTGCTTCTAGTATCTATCCACTCATTTAACTGTGAATGGATAGATACTCTTTGAGTTCTTCTAGTTTATTACTTCTTGCCCAAGTTCCATCGCATTCCTACGTAGAGCTTGGTACCATGTACAGGGCCCCAAACCATGGTTGCATCGAAGTTGTTACTGCGTGGGTTTGCTGCATCCACAATGGGGTTGCTCTGTTTGAAGTTGGTTAAGTTCTCGCCACCTAGATAGACAGACCACGTACGGAAGTAGCGAGTGACTTGTGCATTTAGAATGCTGTAGCCTTTAAAATTCTCTTCCCACAATGGGTTTTCGGCATCGGGTGTAGGCAGACGTCCACCTCCATTAAATTGACCTGTAACATCAAACTGCCACTTTTTTAGTGGGGTTTGGTACGATGCTGTCACCAATCCTTTGTAGTCGCTCATCATCGCTTTTTTAAGTCGATACATTTCGCCCGACTCATTCATATAGTCGGTTTGTGAATCGTTGTAGCGTATAGCTCCAGTTACTGTAAAGCCGCGGAATAGGGGATAAGTGGCCTCTAGTTGTACACTGTGTGAATAGGATTTACCGGGTGAGTTATAAAAGCTAATGCCATGAGGATTGCTATCTACGTCGACTACCACTTGTTGTTTAAAGTTGGTATAATACCATTCGGCATTTAGAGTAAGTTCTTTGCCAAATAGCGGTACGTAGAACGAAAGGTTTATCCCACTGTTCCAAGCCTCTTCTTGTTGTAGATTGTCGGCTATATTGAGCTGGCGGCTACTAGCTAGCAAGAAGTTATTTTCTGCTAGTACATTGGCAGTGCGATATCCCTTTCCGATGGATGCACGAATGTGGAACCATTCAGTAGGGTTGTACTTAACGTGCATACGGGGAGTCACAAAGAAACCGAATTGATTGCTATAATCTCCACGGATACCAGCTAGTACGGTCAACTTATCGGCAAGATTATAGGTGTATTGTGCATAAGCTCCCGTTACCGTTTCATTGCGTAGGTAGGGGATGCGTACGTGGTTTAGTTCCAAGTTTTCGGTATAGCCATCGTGGTTTAAACTAACTCCCGTACTGATGCTATGACTGGGTGCTAACTCTTTTTCGTACATTAAGCTTGCATAGATGTTGTTTTGGTACACATTGTATAATGTACGATCGTAGTGTGCTTGTTGATCATGATAAGTAGCCGAAGCGATCAGTGCCACACTCTCTACTTTCTCTGGATTCAAAATGAGTGCCTGTTTCGTAAACGCTTCGGCACGATTTGTTTTGATATTTACCACATAAGGATCCTCAAAGTGGTGGTGCTTTGTGGCTTGTCCTCCTATACGATCTTCATTTAAGTAGCGAATACCATATTGAGCCACGTAGTTTTTGTTGCTATACTGCCAGCGGTTCATCACATTTACCTGTTCAGTTAGGGGCATTTCGAGAAAACCATCACCATTTCCATCGTGTTGGTACTTATCGCGCGAATAGTGTGCAAAAAAACCAGTGGTTAGGTTCTTATTTACTTTGATAAAGGCATCTGTGTTGGCCTCGACACGGCGAGTGTCACTAGCGAAAAGATTTACAGAGAGTGGATCGGCAGTGGCAGGCTTCTTAAACTCTACATTGATCTGTCCGGCCAATGCTTCGTATCCATTCTTTACCGACGAAGTGCCTTTTGATACTTGAATGCTCTCCATCCACGCTCCAGGAATGTAGTCCAGGCCATATAAAGAGGCTGCTCCACGAAAGTTGGGATAGTTCTCGGTTAGCATTTGTACATAGGTACCCGATAGCCCAAGCAGTTTAATTTGGCGAGCACCGGTAGCTGCATCGGAGTAAGAAACATCGACCGATGGATTGGTTTCGAAGCTCTCGGCTAGATTACAACAGGCTGCTCTGCAAAGTTCATCGAATGTTATGGATTGGCTTTGTAGTACGCTCGTGCGCGATGTTACAGTTGGGGCACGGCGTTCACTCACTACCACTTCTTCCAGCAATACATCACTTTTAAGTACGATGTTGAGTTTATCTTCTTCCTTATTCACCGCCATGTTGGCGCTGTTATAGCCAATAAAACTAACAATTAGGTTTTTATTCTGGCTATTTCGCTCCAGTTCAAAGTTGCCATCCACATCGGTAGTTGTGCCTTGTTGCGTCCCTTCCCAGTAGACATTTGCTCCCACAATGGGTTCATTTAGTTCGTCGGTTACGCGTCCTTTTACTAGGGATGCAGCTTGTATACCCATGCTCATAAGTAGCAGGGTGAATAGAATATATATTCTTGAGTTCATTTTAAAACGTTATTTAGATATGACTGTATGACTCTGACCTCTTCCAAATGAGGTGTGTAGAGCATACAAATGAGTTTTCCTATCTATGGACCTTCAATCTCTATTTGGCGAGAAGATGGAATAGATACAAATGGGCATGACTATTCAGAGACTAGTAAACTAATCTCTAAACAGCAACTCTTTTATCTAAATAAGTAGGGTAGTAAGCCGCGACAAATAGGTGCGTGGCGGTTGTACGGGAGGCCCGTGATCGCAATTTGTCGTACAGAGTCTCTCAACTGGAGGCTCTACTAGGGTCATGAGCTGAGCTACTAAGAAAGGAGGTAAAGTCATGGCCATCGGTTCTAATTCGATCGGAGATACTTGGGCATATTCCCATTGTGTATCAATGCGACTAATGTCACATGCCTCTTCTTCTGGGCTTTGTAGCATGGGTTCTGGGTGAGCTATCCGACAACTACTACCGCAAGCGGTATGAGCCTGGGCTTTCGTTTGGCTTGTGTGGCTGTGTTCGTGTACATCACAACACTTCTCTTCCAATATAACCGAAACTCCTCCTGTGCGACAATCGTTACAGCAATAAGTGAACAAATTAATCCCTGCTCCACCGTATGTAACGAGCAGAGTAAGTAGGATAACGATTGTATTTCTTATTAGTAACTTCATCGAAGGCAAAGGTAAAGAATTTTATTTTATCTTTGCTCAACGTTTAACGAAAAAAATGAAATGAAGCCTCAATTTCTTATTGGATCTGCTGCTCCAGGAAGTGGTAAAACATTGATAACCTTAGCTTTGCTGCGTCTCTTGCAGCGACGAGGGCTACGCGTGCAGCCTTATAAGTGTGGAGTTGACTATGTAGATGCTCATTGGCATGGGCTAGCTGCCGAGCGAGAATCGGTTCATATCGATGTTTGGATGGGAACCTCTTCTCATTTGCAAAGAGTCTATAATCATTATGGAGAACGCGCCGATGTTTGTTTAACCGAGGGGGCTACGGCTCTGCTAGATGGTTACAATCGTACGGAGGGAAGTAGTGCATCAATCGCTAAACTGCTTTATCTTCCTGTGGTATTGGTCATCAATGCACGCGGAATGGGATACTCGGTTGCACCGCTTCTCTATGGCTACAAGCAGTTCCATATCGGGATTAAGATGATTGGGGTTATCTTTACACAAGTTGCTTCGGTTGCCCAATATGATTGCCTGAAAGAGGCCTGTAATGATGCGGGTGTTGAATCTTTAGGTTATCTTCCTATTGTTGAAAACTCGAAATTACCCATTCGTTATGCAGCCTTAACGCAGAGCGAAAGAAAAAGAGTGGACGAGACTATTGATGAACTGGCCGATTATGCCGAGAAACATATTGAACTCGATAAACTGCTAAATCTTTCTCAGCGTAATTTTCCTTGTGCTTATAGTTTACCTTATACGTCTGAAGCCGATGTGGAGAGTATGCGTCCACAACGAAAGTCTATTCGTGTGGCAGTGGCACGTGATCCTGCTTTTTCTTTTATATACAGAGAGAACTTGGTGCAGATATCTAAAGTGGCGCAAGTCACCTTCTTTAGTCCTATTCATAGCAATGAACTTCCTGATGCCGATATCCTTTGGTTTCCGGGAGGCTACTCGGAACTTTTTGCTAGGCAGTTGCAGCGTAAGAAAAGAGTGTTGAAAGATTTAAAGGCTTTTGCCGAAAGAGGAGGTAAAATACTGGCTGAGGGAGGTGGAATGCTTTTGCTAGCACGTACATTAAAGTTGCGAGAAGAGGGGAGTAGCTATGCCATGAGTGATATTCTGCCATTAGATATCACCTTTGCTCAGCCTAAGCCCTATGTGGGTTATCGGGAGCTAATCTTTAAAGAGAGAAGTTGGAGAGGACACGAGTGCCGCTATTCTGCTGTAAGTGATAGCAGTGACACTATGCTTTCGATGGGTAAAATTTACAATCCCAAGGGGCAGGAGGTGAAGACCTCGTTCTATCGTTATAAGAATGTATTGGCTAGCTACATGCATTTGTATTGGGGAGAGAATGATTTCTTCTCACTCTGGGACTAATTGGTGTCTTTTTTAAGATACAATCACTCCACTCGTAATGGAGTTCATTTTGAATTTGTTATGAGTATGCAATATTCCTCTCAGTTGAAGGGTAGAGGTGACTCATATTTACTTTATCCTGCTTTGTAAGTGGATGACTCTTATAACAGATGCTAGAAATAAGTGTTATGCCATTTTCGAAAAAATAGAAGAGCCTTAGCTCTTAGGAGGAGTTCTCCAAAGAGTTAAGGCTTTATAACTTGTTCTAGTTCCTATTCAGCTTCGTTTCCGGCAGCGCGTAAAATCAGGGTCGTAGCACCTAGTGTAATAATGGCTCCATCTTCAATACGAATGCGTTCTTTTGTACCTACCAATTCGTTCATAAGGAAAGTTCCTGTTACACTGTTGTTGTCACGTAGTGTATAGGTTACCTCACCTTGTTTGTTTCTCTTTACTTGAATTACGCAGTGCTTACGGTCTAAACTTGGGTCGGCTGTTTCGATAGGAACTTGAATTTCATTTCCTTTGTTGCGACGTCCTACATAATTATCGCCAGCTACTAATGGAAGTACTTGTTTAAATCCAAATACATTCTCTACAACTACAATGCTTCCCAGCTCATCTTGATTGGCCTGTTCATCAAGTACTTGATCACGACGCGTAGCGTCGAGCTTGGTTTTTCCAAGGCGTATGCCAAACTCTTTTTTGCACTCTTCACATACAAATACTAGTGATTGCCCTTCGGGGTATTTGGTTTCATCAAACGTAATAAAGTTATCACATTTGGGACATCTAATTCTTTTCATTTGAACGGGTTTGTAAATTATTCAGTGGTTAAGACCCATGCATCTTTAAATGCACCCGAATCTTTTAACTCTTTTACTTTGGCATATGCCGCAGATATTTCGGTAGAGTTTGCTATGGATAGGCGATATCGTCCGCCGCCTTCTACAATACTAGCATTTTTATATCCTTTCTTCTGGAAAGTTGCTACCGATTTTTTAGCCTCTTCATGCGTAGTTAAACTTGCAATAATAACGTGGTATTTGCTTTTTAACTCACTGACTTTATTCGCAGTAGCAGGGGGCGTAGTTTTAGCTGTAGTTGTAACTCCTACGGGTTTAGCTGCAGCAACTTTTTCGCTCTTTCTTTCATTTTTAATTTCATTGGGTTTGGGCTCCTCCTTTTTCTCCTCTTTTGGGGGAGCTACTGTCTCTATACGAGTTGCTATCGGTTTTAGATTAGCCGGGATAACCGCTTCTTTTTTTTGCTGTTCAGATAATGCGGTAGTAGCTAAAGATTGTGATCGGATGGCCTCAAAAAGTGCACTAGTTCCCAATGCTGCATAG
>JBOFRN010000115.1:0-1643 GCA_051651025.1 Phocaeicola sp. | reverse complement strand
AAGCGTTGCCCAGTGCGTATGGATTCTGTACCGGAACAGTATTGCCTCCCTGCAAAGGGAAAATAAAGTAACGCGTGTTGAGCATGTTCAATACCGGGAAGCGTGTAGGATCGACCTCACTCATATCGCCCCCTGCTTCGGATACTGCACTAAATAGCTCCTTCATTTCGGGGCTGATGTGCTCCTCTATCATCTCTTGGTAGCGGCGCAACTTGGCTGCGTGATACCCTCCAATGCTTTTGTGCCAATAGGAGGTGTTATTTTCGTTAAAGGTGTTCGATGCCAAGTTGAGTACCCGATAGCTCAAGGTAGGATCGGCCAAAATCTGCTTGTCGGTCTCGGTTTGTTGGAAGGTGGTTACCTCCTCTACTTTGGTAACAAACTGCTCGTCGTTGAGGTAGCGTTTGTTTACATCCCACATGTCGACTAGGCAGAGCACCAAGAGAGCAGCCACTACGAGCGATGCTTTTACCTTTGCTTTGGCATAGGCCCAAAGTAGCCCTACTCCTATGGCAATGATAAAGAAGCTGCGCCAAGCATCGGCGGTAAAGAGGGCTTTGCGCATCTCTTGCAAGTTGGCTAGTACGGGGGCTACATGTTCGGCAGGTAGCCCATTTTGCAACGAATAGAGTTCGTTGGTCGATATGTACGAGGGGAAGAAAAGGGTTGGCACCAAGGCGAAAAGCAGTGCAAGCCCCGCAGTGCTGCCTAAAGCGATGTAGAACCCTTTGCGCTCCTCTGTAAGTAGTAAGCTAGGTTGTTCTACCACCCGTTTCAAGGCTAGCATGGCTAGCAAGGGGATGGTAAATTCGGCCATGACCAGAATGGAAGAGACGGTACGGAACTTGTCGTACATGGGCATATAGTCAAGGAAGAGATCGGTAAAGGGCATGAAGTTTTTACCCCATGAGAGGAGGATAGAGAGGATGGTTGCTCCTAGAAGGGCCCATTTCATCGCTCCTTTTACTACGAATAGTCCTAAGACGAAGAGGAACATTACGAAGGCACCTACGTAAACAGGGCCCGAAGTACCGGGTTGTTCACCCCAATATTGACCTATTTGTCCGTAGATAGAGCCATACATAGGGTTGGCTTTCTCCATTGCTTTTTTATTGGCAGCTAGTGGTACTGAAGCACCTCCCTTGGTGTTGGGCACTAGCAAGGTAAAGGTCTCGCCTATGCCGTAGCTCCATTGGGTAATGTAGTCGCGTTCCAACCCATCTTTGGTTTGGTTGGCGCTGTTGGCTTTTACCAATTCACTCTTACCACGCATGGTCTCTTTGCTGTATTGGTAGGTGTGGTAAAGGGTAGAGAGGTTAATAGCCACCCCTACTAGGGCCGATAGTAGAAGTACCCCAGTGGCTTTGGTAAACTGCTTGAGGCTACCCTCTTGGTAGGCGGTAACTCCATAGCCGATAAACATGGCCAGCATCACAAACAAGAAGTAGTAACTCATCTGTATGTGGTTGGACAAGATTTGTAATGCCACAAAGAGGGCGGTGAGTAGTCCACCTACCACCAATCTTCCGCGGTATATCAATACCATACCCGCTATGGTGGGCGGAATGTAGGCCAGTGTAACCAGCTTCCAGATGTGTCCGGCAGAGATTAAGATAAAGAAGTAAGAGGAGAAGGCCCAGACA
>JBOFRN010000114.1:0-3587 GCA_051651025.1 Phocaeicola sp. | reverse complement strand
ACGGTACGTACACCACTTACCACCTCTTTCAACTTGTTGAAGATTTGAACCATGGCAGTCGATGCCTCTAGGTCTCTATCTGCATAGCGCTCCATTTGAGCCACCATCAAGCTTTCGCCCTCTTTGCGGTCGTAAATGTGTTGCCACAACTCTTCCGTAATGAAAGGCATGAAAGGGTGAAGTTGTTTCAACAACGCATCGAAGAAACGCAAGGTTGCTGCATAGGTCGTAGCATCGATAGGTTGACCATAAGCAGGTTTTACCATCTCTAGGTACCAACTTGAGAACTCGTCCCAGAAGAGTTTGTAAAGTGCCATTAACGCTTCGCTCAAACGGTATTTACCAAACAAATCCTCAATTTCGGCAGATACTTGCACCAATAGGTTATCGAACCATTCAGTCGCTAGTTTCGCATATTCAGGTTGTTCAATGTCGGCTACTTCCCATCCTTTTACTAGGCGGAAGGCATTCCATATCTTGTTGTTGAAGTTACGCCCTTGCTCACAAAGTGTATCGTCGAATAGAATGTCGTTACCAGCAGGCGCTGCAAGCATCATACCCATACGTACCCCATCGGCACCAAATTGCTCAATTAAATCCAATGGATCGGGTGAGTTACCCAATGATTTAGACATCTTACGTCCTTGCTTGTCACGTACGATACCGGTGAAGTATACATTCTTAAATGGCATCTTGCCTTCGTATTCGTAACCCGCCATAATCATACGTGCTACCCAGAAGAAGATAATATCTGGACCCGTTACCAAGTCGCTAGTAGGGTAGTAGTAGCTCATCTCTTCGTTGCCAGGATTGTTGGTACCATCAAACAATGAGATAGGCCACAACCACGATGAGAACCACGTATCTAAACAGTCCTCGTCTTGACGAAGGTCTGCAAGTGTAAGTGCAGGGTTACCGCTCTTCTCTTGTGCCAGTTTCACAGCCTCCTCTTCGGTAGCTGCTACTACGTAACCGCCTTGTGGAAGGAAGTAAGCTGGAATGCGGTGTCCCCACCACAACTGACGGCTGATACACCAATCTTTGATGTTCTCCATCCAGTGACGGTAGGTGTTTTTATATTTCGCAGGATAGAACTTGATATCGTCGTTCATTACAGGCTCCAAAGCAATTTGTGCCAAGTGTTCCATTTTCAAGAACCACTGCATAGAGAGTTTAGGCTCAATGGCTACATTGGTACGCTCTGAGTAACCCACTTTGTTGGTATAGGCTTCTGCCTTCTCTAGCAAGTCGGCTGCTTGCAAATCTTGTTCAATTTGCTTGCGTACATCGAAACGATCCATGCCTACGTATAGACCAGCCGCTTCGCTTAATGTACCGTTGTCGTTAAAGATATCGATAGACTCTAGGTTGTACTTTTCGCCTAGCATGTAGTCATTCACATCGTGTGCAGGTGTTACTTTCAAGCAACCTGTACCGAATTCAATGTCTACATAGTCATCTTCGATAACGGGAATAGAGCGTCCTACCAAAGGAACAATGACACGTTTGCCTTTTAACCACTCGTTCTTTGGATCGTTAGGATTGATACACATCGCCGTATCACCCATAATGGTTTCGGGACGGGTAGTAGCGACTACGGCATAACGACCCTCTGCATCACCCTCTACTTTGTAACGAAGGTAGTACAATTTGCTTTGCTCCTCTTTGTGGATTACCTCTTCGTCCGATAGAGCTGTAAGCGCTTGTGGATCCCAGTTTACCATACGTACACCGCGGTAAATCAATCCTTTGTTGTAAAGGTCAATAAATACCTTGATAACGCTCTCTGAACGTACTTCGTCCATAGTAAAAGCGGTACGATCCCAGTCGCATGATGCTCCTAGCTTACGAAGTTGTTTTAGGATAATGCCTCCGTGCTCGTCGGTCCACTCCCATGCATGTTTCAAGAAATCTTCACGAGTAAGATCGGCTTTTTGAATGCCTTGTTGTGCCAAACGGTTTACCACTTTGGCTTCGGTGGCAATCGATGCATGGTCCGTACCAGGTACCCAACATGCATTCTTACCCATCATACGGGCACGACGCACCAAAATATCTTGAATGGTATTGTTAAGCATGTGCCCCATGTGAAGCACCCCGGTTACATTGGGAGGAGGAATGACGACGGTATAAGGTTCGCGACCATCTGGTTTTGAACTAAATAGTTTGTTGTCCAGCCAATACTGGTACCATTTTCCTTCCACCTCCGTGGGGTTGTACTTACTTGCTAATTCCATTTTATGTAATTGGTTTAAATGATAATCTAGTTAATCTCAATTGCTTCCCGCTACGGAATAATTCAAAATTGTCTGCAAAATTACGAAAAGTGTTCGATTATTTTCTACTTTTGTTCTACAAATTAAGTAATTGAAGCACACGAGCACTATTTTTTTAACCTTGGAAATAGATCGTATGGGTTTTAGTCTATAGAGTCTACTCATGCTTGTGTTAAAGCCAGTAGTTCTTTTAGAAAATATAGATCTAGAATATGACAAAACAGGAATCCATTCCATTAGTAACTATAATAACTCTTACCTATAACCATGTTAGTTATATTAGTGAGTGTCTAGAAGGACTACTAAACCAACAAACAACATTCCCTTTTGAAGTTATTGTACACGATGATGCTTCTATTGATAAAACAACTAGTATAATACGTAAATATGAGCTAAAATACCCTCATTTAATTAAACCTATTTATCAGTCTGTGAATCAATATCGGAATGGAAGTATTCTGAAAAGATTTTGCTACCCAAAGGCAAGGGGAAAATACATTGCTTTCTGTGAAGGCGATGATTACTGGATAGATCCCTTCAAACTACAAAAGCAAATTGACTTTTTAGAAGAGAATACTGACTATAATTTAGTCTATACTAACTATAGAAAATATAACCAATTGGAAGAAAGGTTTGTCAAGTCAAATCCAAAAATAGCGGAGGGAGAAGTTTATGAAGCGTTACTTACTAGACGAATCCACTGTCAGCACCTAACGGTCTGTACGCGAAAAGAATCTCTACTCAACTTAACCTATCCTAATTTTCCAAAGGATTATTTCCAAGGCGATTGGATGCTCTATTTGCTTCTTAGTCAGCATGGAAAATTTAAATATCTTCCCGATGTAACAGGAGTTTATCGTCTATTATCGGATTCAGCTTCCCATTTCACTTCCAAAAAGAAGGAGCGTTTGTTTAATGGTAGCTGTGCAAAGATGGCACTCTATTTTTGGAATCACAAACCTATTCGTAAGAGCTTGAGAAACTATTTGTCTAGGAAACGACAGTACGTTTTATTGACAAAGGCAGCTTTAGTTTCGGGGAATTATGAGGATATGGATCTAGTGGAATTTAAACACTGCTTGTTTGGCAATCCACTAAATACACTATTAATTGGATTGAGTAAAAAAAGAACTGCTTTTCACTTGTTATCTGAGCGAGTGTACAGTAAATAATGTAAATTCTAATTCAAAAGTCTACCTCTTTTCCAATTGAAAAAGGGACCACCCAATCTTCATTGTTCACTACCTTTGCCTATCAATCTTAAAGGCATGGGATAAAATGAAGAGTATGACTCAGAGACAAGAAATCATT
>JBOFRN010000113.1:0-1293 GCA_051651025.1 Phocaeicola sp. | reverse complement strand
CACCGATAAAAAGATCGGCATCGGCCACCCCGGCATCTTTCAATCCCTTAATGGAGGTGGGTGATGTACAAGCGGTCATCAAATCAAAGTTCGACTCCATTTTGCTTAATTTATCTACATCTTCGTCGATTAAGATAATATCCTCCTTTTCGTCCGATAAAAGCTTAGCGAGGTGAGTTCCTACTGCCCCTGCTCCAGCAATAATAATTTTCATACTCTTTCCAATTAAATAGATAACAAGACGCGGTAAATCCCCGCCTGATCGGTTCCACAGATTCGGTGCAACTCTTGCACCGACCCGTGTTGCACAAATGTATCGGGTAGCCCAATGCGCTTAATGCGCGGGGTATATTCATGGTCGGCCATAAACTCTAGTATAGCACTTCCCATACCTCCTTTTAGCACACCATCTTCTACAGTAACAATGCGCGAGAATTTTTTCCCTATCTCGTGTAGCATTTCATGATCTAGTGGCTTTAAGAAACGTAAATCGTAATGAGCAATGCTTCTTGTGCCGCACTCCTGAGCTTGGGCAATAGCCCGAGCTGCTACAGGACCAATGGGGCCTAAGGTAATAACAGCTACATCACTTCCCTCTTGCAATGTACGCCCTTTCCCAATGGGTAGCAACTGCATGGGGCAATTCCAATCGGGCAACGACCCGCGCCCACGTGGGTAACGAATAACAAAAGGCCCCTGAGGATTGTATTGGGCTGTATACATAAGATGACGCAACTCATGCTCATCATAGGGAGAGGCTATCACCATGTGGGGAATAGCACGCATATAGGCCAAGTCAAAGAAACCGTGGTGAGTAGGCCCATCTTCGCCCACTAAACCAGCTCTGTCTAAACAAAACACAACGGGTAATTTTTGAATCGCCACGTCATGAATAACATTGTCATAGGCACGCTGCATGAAGGAAGAGTAGATGTTACAAAAGGGAATCAAACCACGCTCGGCCATACCTCCAGAAAAAGTAACTGCATGCCCCTCGGCTATTCCTACATCAAACCCCCTATCCGGCATAGCCTTCATGAGTAAATTCATAGAACACCCCGAAGGCATAGCAGGAGTAACCCCTACAATCTTTGCGTTTTCCTTTGCTAACTCCAGTAGGGTCTTTCCAAACACATCTTGAAATAGCGGGGGTAGTCCTTCGGTTTTATGAACCACCCGTTCACCTGTCTCTTTATCAAAGATACCGGGGGCATGCCACACTGTAGCTGCCTTTTCAGCAGGTTCAAAGCCTTTGCCTTTGGTGGTATAGATATGGAGTAGTTTGGGACCATT
>JBOFRN010000112.1:0-1764 GCA_051651025.1 Phocaeicola sp. | reverse complement strand
GCCATTTGTAGAGGCAATTCGTAAAGTCTACCCTAACATCGAAATTATTGGTAGTTCAGGTCCCGACTCAGAAGGCAAACAATTTGATTACCTATGGCCAGAAATGAAGAAACTAGAGGTGGAGTTGGTAGATGAACACTTTTACCGCCCCGAAGAGTGGTTCCTAGCACAAGGTAGCCGCTACGATAACTACGACCGAAAAGGACCGAAAGTATTTGCAGGAGAGTATGCCTGCCATGGAAAAGGAAAAAAATGGAACCACTTTAACGCGGCACTCCTAGAAGCTGCCTTTATGACGGGATTGGAACGCAACGCCGATATAGTAACCATGGCAACCTATGCCCCACTATTTGCACACGTAGAGGGATGGCAGTGGCAGCCCGATATGATTTGGTTTGATAACCTACGCTCTGTACGCTCTTGCAGCTACTACGTGCAACAACTCTTTGCTCACAACAAAGGAACAAACGTAGTACCCTTAACGATGAATGGGAAAGCAGTGAGCGGACAAGCCGATCAAAACGGACTCTTTGCCTCAGCTGCTTGGGATAAAGAGACGAAAAGCTACATTGTAAAGGTGGTAAACACGAGTGAAGAGAAACAGGATATTACGCTAACCTTCGATGGAATCAAGAAAAATGAGCAATTGAAAGAGGGACGATGCATTACATTCCACTCGGCCGATTACGACCTAGAGAATACACTCGATGCACCCAATAGTATCGTTCCACAAGAGAGCCGCGTAGCCATAACAGGTAATGTGCTTGAGGTGAGCTTAACGCCAAAAACCTTTGCCATTTATAAATTTACCAAAGCATCGGCTAAATAAGAAGAAAAATGAAGAAGATAATGAAAACCCTGATGGTAGGCGTGGCTCTAACAGCCACACTACCAGCATTGGCACAAAAAGATACCACCTTCGTGGCTACGGGCAACCCCATTCATACCCATAAATATTTAGGCGACCCCGCAGCTATGGTACACAACGGAACCCTCTATATTTATGCAGGCCATGACGAGTGCCCAGCACCGCAACAACATTACCACATGAACGAATGGGCTATTCTATCTACCCAAGATATGAAGAGCTTTACCGAACATAGCTACAAGCTTCAAGCCAACAGCTTTGAGTGGGCCAAAGGCGAGGCATGGGCCAGCCAAGTAATAGAGCGTAATGGTAAATTCTACTGGTATGTTACGGTAGAGCACAAAACCATTCCAGGTAAATCAATTGGCGTAGCAGTAGCCGATTCGCCTACAGGTCCCTTCGTTGATCCACGTGGATCGGCCATTATTACCAATAATATGACTACACAGCACACCCAAATATCGTGGGATGATATTGACCCAACTGTATTTATAGACGATGATGGACAAGCATACCTCATGTGGGGAAATACACAGTGCTACTACGCCAAGCTAAAAGAGAATATGATAGAACTTGATGGGCCTATCATCCCTGTAGATCTTCCACGCTTTACCGAAGCACCCTGGCTACACAAACGAGGCGAGTGGTATTACTTGAGTTATGCATCGGAATTTCCGGAGAAAATAGTCTATGCGATGAGTAAAAATATAGAAGGTCCGTGGGAGTATAAAAATATTTTAAACGAAATTGCAGGAAATTCGAACACAAACCACCATTCTGTTGTTATGTATAAAGATGAGTGGTATTTTATCTACCACAATGGGGGTATTAACCACAATGGCTGTAGCTACCGCCGCTCTATCTGTATAGATAAACTATACTACAACGAAGATGGT
>JBOFRN010000111.1:0-1275 GCA_051651025.1 Phocaeicola sp. | reverse complement strand
TGGGGCGCCACATATCGGCCATAAAGATGAATGCATCCTGCTTGCCCGCTATTTTTTGAATGTAGGTACTTTGCCCTCCAAAGGTTAATGCAGCATTAGGACCCACACAAGGGCTACTATGTACTCTCCATGGACCATAAATTGATTCGGCCGAGAACATACGTGCCTCATTAGGATCCCAACCGGTACAACCCGAAGCAATCATCCAATAGGTGCCCTCTTTCTTAAAAATAGCAGGGGCTTCGTTGTGACCTGCGGGTGCAAAGCGCACATAGTTGCCCGTATGAGTCAGGTAGTCGTCACTTAATTCAGCAATGTGCAGGGTAAGGTTGTCTTCCGAAGAGTAGATGTGGTACGCTTTTTGGTCATCGTCTACAAAGAGGGTCATATCGCGCGACATTTGACCACCCTCTAAATCGCGTTTCACAAAAAGTCCCTTATCAATGGCAGCGTACCAGGTGGGTGTCCACCACTTGGTGTACTTCTCTAGTTCAAGTGTATCGAGTATAGCAACGGCTTGTTCATCCATATTAAAAGGTAGAATACCCGGATTAACACGTCCCGAGCGAATAAACTCAAAAGGACCCGTAGGGGTATCACTTACCGCTACACCCGCACGTGCCGAGGCATATCCTTGCCCACGTAGCTCCAGGTGAAACCACATGACATACTGCTTTGTTTTTTCGTTGTATATTACTTTGGGGCGCTCTAGCACGCATCCACTGGCTATATCGTGGTTCTCATCGGCCGATACAGGCAACGCAATGCCTTCGTTGGTCCAATTCACCAAGTCGGTAGAAGAGTAACAGGTAACCCCTACCATGGCACGCGTAGTAGTATCGCATTTGTTTTCGCCATACCAATAGTAGGTACCTTCGTTGTAAAGAATGCCACCACCGTGTGCATTTATGTGTTCGCCTTGATTATCTAACCACAATTCGCAGGGGTAGATGGTGTCTGGTTTATCAACGCTTGCACAGCCAGCAGTTAGAAACAAAAAGGTAGCCAGTAGCCCCCAGCCGAGTTTTGCCTTTCTCATAGAAAATTAGTCTTTAAATGTTTAATAATGGTAAGGCAAAAGTAGCGTGTCTGGCACCAAAAGGTAGCTCATAATTGAGCATTAAGTAGCTTCTAAATGGTCAAGAAGGGGTATAAAAGCATTAGGGACATATATTGAGCAGTTAACTGCTCAATATATGTCCCTAACCCACTTAAAGATTCTATAGGTGACCCCAACTACTTCAACTCCCCCACGCGCATTTCGAAAGGCGAGGC
>JBOFRN010000110.1:0-70054 GCA_051651025.1 Phocaeicola sp. | reverse complement strand
AAGTAGTTCAGATAAAGAGTTACTACTTGAACAAAGTGAATTGCTGCGAAAGAATTTAATAACCATTATGAATAATAAAACGTACAGTGATTCATTCTCGGGGGGTACAGGCAGAAAAGAGAGCGTATTAAGACGCTTTAGCTGGTTTGAAGAGGCAGTATCTTACTCTATAAATAAACAACTAATAGGCACCAATTATGATAACAAAATTATCGCTACGTAATATAAAGTCTCACAGAGACACAACCATAGAGCTTAATAATCTCACCTTACTAACTGGAGTGAACAGTAGCGGTAAAACTACTTTGATGCAGGCACTGCTTTTACTACGCCAGTCTCACCTTAAGAATAGATTGACCGATGGGCTGGAGCTGAATGATGAATTGGTAGAGATAGGCATTAGTAGTGATATTTTCTATAAGATGGCAAAAAACCAAGAGATGGAAATAGCATTCTACCACAATGACGAAGCATTTAGTTTTAAGTATGATATGTCATTTCAAAACAGCAACACAAACTTTGTAAAGAAGTTGGCATACAGTGCAAATGCAACAGCTGAGAAATTAAATACAATATCGATTTTTAATACGCAGTTTCAGTATGTAAGTGCATCTCGGATTGGCGGTGAAAGTATCTTCAAGAAAAAAGATTACGAAGTAGAGAACCTCAAACAGGTCTCTAAATCTTTTGGCCGTGGAGAGTTGGCAGCGCAGTATCTTCTTAAATATGGTACGGATGAGTGTATGGATTTAATAGATGGAATCAACTCAACCTTAGAAGAGGAGGTTATGAAGTGGGAAAATAGAATTAGCCCAAGAATTACATTCTCTATCATTGATGACAAATCGGGGAATATTATTATAAAATATGGCTACGAATCATCAGACTCGTCGGTAAAGTACATTGATAATATTAGTGCAGAGAATATGGGATTTGGTATTTCTTATTCATTTTCTTTGCTGGTGGCTTTGTTATCTGCTAAACCTGGCGCAGTGGTACTTATAGAGAATCCTGAAGCACACCTGCACCCTCAAGCTCAGTCCGAAATAGCAAAACTCATTTCACTGGTAGCTCAAAATGGGGTTCAAGTGATTATTGAGACGCATAGTGACCACATACTAAATGGTGTGCTGGTAAATTGCAAACGATACGAACAAGAAGGAAAGGGAATAGACAAAAGCAATGTTGCGATCTATTACATGCAGGGGAAGGATAAAGACCATGCTACCATTACGCAAAAAATAGAAGTTCTCAAAGATGGAGCTATAGATTATCAGCCAGATGGCTTTTTTGATAGGGATGAAAAGGATGCGTTCTATTTAAGTGGGTTTGATTATGAGTAAGGTCCATGTTTATTTTAAGGCTATTGATAAGGTAACAATGCCTATCCTTTTGTGGATACATAAACTTAGAAGCAAGAAAATTCAATTGTGGTATGACAAACAGATTGTTGGAGATAAGAAGATTATCGCTAAGATTAAGACAAAGCTAGATGTTGGATTTGATAAGACAGATAATAGCATTCGTTTATTTGATTGGCAATTATCAGAAATGAATGTTGAGGAATTATACTGTGGATTGAAGCATGTAGCAGCAAGAACAACTACGCAGAATACAGAATTTGTGGTTATTGATAGTACTATCCATAACAATAGTGAGATGGTGTTATTTTGTGATGCTGCCCATCAGATAGAACTACCTAATTCATTTATTAAAGTGCCAAGTTTTACAACCGTAGATGAGCTATACTCCTATTGTAAAGATAAAGGGGTATTTGCATTTAATATAGAAGATGATACGAAGTTTTCTCACGAAAGTGGAATAAGCCTGGTTCAAGGAGCAAAAGTGTACAAAGAGATTGGTACAGGTAGATATTGGTATTTAGATATGTTTCATAAGGATCATTATGAAGTATTTGACCCAACTGGGAAAAAGCATATTGGAGAAGCAGGTATTGAAACTGGTACTATAGATACAACGAAAGAAGATAAGTCAAAACAAGCAATAAAGTAGAGATTGAATGGCTAAAAAAAATACAACGAAAGAGACGATAAGACTTTCGCACGCATTGGTACTAAACCGGTTTATACTGAGCCTGTTTGGTTCTACCTCTTTAGAGGCAATGAGCGAATACTTGAAAGACCCCATACTAGAGCGTTATGACGAGAACAATGTATCTATGTTTTATCATGAACTAGTGGCACGCCTTTTTCACAACGATACATTGACCAAGGAGATGCTGATGGAGTATGATCAGAACATCTATCGACACACCCAAGAGATTAGTGAAAGGCGCAGTGAACCCATACGCTGGAAGTATTTTCAATACATCTCTTTGTTGTTTACCGAAGTTTATCTAGACCGATACTTCAATGGTAGAGAGGCATTACTTTCTGACCTAAATAGCTATTTGGGGAAGACATTTAATGCAGATGAGCGAACCTACCACGGGCTTACGCCATTCACTCCTGACGAGTTAAATAAAATTGCCTTCTGGAATGCTACGGGGTCTGGTAAAACGCTGCTTATGCATATTAACATTAAGCAGTTCTTGCATTATGTACCGCATACAGAACGAATTAACCGCATTATACTGCTAACACCCAACGAAGGATTATCAAACCAACACAAGAGAGAGCTAGACGAAAGTAGCATTGACAATGAAATTTTCAGCAAAACTGGATCGGGAGGGGTGTTTGGAGGCAAAATGGTAGAGATTATTGAAATAACAAAGATAGCAGAGAAATCGGGAGATAAGACCATAGCAGTTGGTTCATTCGAAGGCAATAATTTGGTGCTAGTGGATGAAGGACACAGAGGAAGCAGTGGAGATGTATGGAAGGTGATGCGAAATAAACTCTCAATGGTGGGATTCTCATTTGAGTATTCTGCCACTTTTGGGCAATCAGTAAGTGCAGCTACGGGCAAAAAGAAGACAGACCTACTACACGAATATGGAAAGGCTACACTTTTTGACTATTCGTATCGCTATTTCTACAATGATGGCTATGGAAAGGATTATCGAATAATGAATCTTAACCAGACCTGGGATGATAGTTTAGTTACGATGTACTTAACTGCCTGCTTGCTTAGCTTTTACGAGCAGATAGGTCTATATGGGCAGGATGAGGCAAAACTAAAGAGTTTTCTGCTGGAAAAGCCTTTGGCTATTTTTGTAGGTAGCTCCGTTACAGCAGTACGTACCGAAAACAAACAGGAGGTATCTGATGTGGTCGCTATTCTACACTTCTTTGGCCGCTTCATAGCCAATAGTAGTGAAGCAATAGCAAACATCGGCAGGCTACTTAGTGATAGTGACGAATTGATGGACAAGAACAATCGCTCTATTTTTGGTCATTCATTTAGATTCTTACGCACTTCAGAAAGTACGCCAGAGACTATTTATGCCAATATGTTGCAGGCTATCTTCAATTCAACGCTTTCAGGGGCCATACTGCATTTGGATAATTTGAAAGGGCAAGATGGCGAAATAGGATTAAGAGTAGGAAATAGTGAATACTTTGGAGTAATCAATGTAGGAGATGATAAAAAACTGCTAGACCTGTGTGATAGTAAAGGATTAAGTACTTCAAGTAAGGATTTTGCAAACCGATCACTTTTTGCTGGGATTAATGCCAAAGATTCAAAAATCAATGTCTTAATCGGTTCGAAGAAGTTTACGGAAGGATGGAGCTCGTGGAGGGTATCTACTATGGGGCTACTAAATGTAGGGCGTGGCGAAGGGAGTGAAATTATTCAGCTATTTGGTCGCGGGGTACGTTTGAAAGGGTATGGATATTCACTAAAACGAAGTGCTGCACTGGATGCTTCTATTAAACCTGCATCCATACCTAAGCACCTTAAATTACTAGAGACGCTTAATATATTTGGGATACGTGCCGACTATATGGAGCAGTTTAAACAATACCTTGAAGAGGAGGGTTTGCCTACAAATGATTCAAATTTTGAAGAGTTTACCCTACCCATTCTACCAAGTGTAAATATTAGTGGGAAGAAGTTGAAGTATCTCAAAATAGAAGAGGGCAGAGACTTTAAAAAGGAGGTTGTAGTAGAACTGGAATTGACACAGACTACTATAAATGTGATCCTCGATTACTATCCTAGAATTCAAGCGATGAAAAGTAAGGGGCTTAAGAGAGAGAGTGATGGTATAGAGACGGTTCTTAATAGAACGGTTCTTTCTAACAACAATCTTGCTTTTATAGATTGGGATAGCGTTTATTTTGAGATGGTACGTGCTAAGAATGAAAAGAGTTGGTACAACCTGAGCGTTTCAAAAGATAGGCTTAAAGAGATAGCTTATCATAGTAACTGGTACACATTACTTATTCCTGCGGCAGAATTAGCATTTGATGATTTTGGTAAGCGTACTAAATTGTGGCAAGAAATTGTAGTATCATTACTTAAGCTCTATATGGAGAGGTCATACAACATAGCCAAAAGCAAATGGATGAGTGAGAATGTGGTTACGGCCATACTTGATGAATCGCATCCTAACTTTGAGCGAGAGTATCAACTACTTGTACATCGTGATTTAGAGACTATTATTGAAAAAGTAAGTGAGCTGAAACTTCAACTTGAAGCAAAAGAGTTCAGCACTAATTTTACGATTGGTAGCAACTTTGAAGCCTTATACTTCTCGGGACACTTGTATCAGCCATTGCTATACTTAGATAAGAAAAGCTATGTGGGCGAAAGTGCTTCGATGATAGAATTGAAGCCGGTCTCTTTAAATAAAGGAGAACGCAACTTTATAGAAGATCTAAAAGCATTTTATACAACCTCTAACGATTTCTTTGAAGATAAGGAGTTGTATGTACTCAGAAATCAGAGTAGAAAGGGGATTGGTTTCTTTGAATCGAGCAACTTCTATCCAGATTTTATCGTTTGGCTTGTGGTAGGTAAAAAACAGTATGTAACTTTTATTGACCCCAAAGGGCTGCGCAACCTAAGAGGGCTTGAGGATGATAAAATTAATCTCCATAAAACAATACGTGAGACTATTGAACCCAGATTAAATGATAAAGACATTGTACTAAACAGTTTTATCGTATCGAATACTCCATTTAAAGAGATCAACTTCTGGGAGAAAGAGGCTTCCATTGAAACTTTTAATGAGCGACATGTTTACTTTCAAACAGAACAAAAAATGACCTACATAGAAATGATGTTGCATAAACTGATTGATAAATAGATATTTATATATTAAAAAAAGGATCCCTTTTACGATTAAATGCACGATAGGACTAATGAAAAACGACTGCAAACTAAATTTTAATCCAACTAGGGGTGAATTGGATTATATAAAACAATCGTTATACGATGAGTTTTTAGCACTAAATAGTGCGAACGGCTGTGTTTATCATAATTGAAATGCAATTGAGACTGGGTTTGAAAGGAATGAAGTTATTACATGTTTACTAAACGATGAACCTGTAGGACTCATTTCTTGCTCTGCAAATGATGGCTGCGCCAAGATTCATATTTTCGTGATAGTGCCTTGTAAACGTGGATTAGGTATAGGGAGCCTATTTATTCAGTTATTAACAAATTATTTTTGCAGTATAAATCTATTTGCGATAACACTATTCTGTAGCCCCCATAAATCCTATGAGTTCTGGAATGGTAAAATGGGCTTTGTCAAATATCCCAGAAGAAAAGATTCAACCAACACTTTATGTGTGTATAAGCTGCTGGTTGAGACACTTCCTTATGCTACTCAGAATAAGACTTCAACCCGATTAGAGCTCTGGAACGTTGAGTCTTATTTAACTCATAAAAATGAACCGAAATGGATATGGGAAATAACTGCTGAGCTAAAAACGAAACCCATCATACAACTTTGTGACGCTGAATGGAATCTTAGATTAATAAAAAATGGTGTTGTTATAAAGGAAGAGTGCGTTAAGTATTTTGGTAATAAAAGAAATGAATTCTTACGAAATGAATTTCTTTTCATCGACGATTTAAGTTCCCTACTTAATAGGTATGAAAGCCAAGATTCTATTTATCATAAAACTGAGATTCCTCAAGTCATCACAATATATCATTTAGAAAGTGAAACAAAAATATAGCAAGACAGGAAAATGTATCTGGTGTGGTCTTGAAGAGCCAGAAGTTCATTTTAATACTGAACCACATATTATACCTAGTAGTCTAGGGGGTAAAGAGATTGGATTTGATATCTGCGATGATTGTAACCATTTCTTTGGCAAAGCTACGCAAGGGTCTCCATCTGTAAATCTTGCATTCAAAGAAGTCTTTAATGCTTTTCGTATATTCGGTCGTAACTTGGATGAAAATACACATAAAGACTTAAAATCTATTTTTTTTGAGTATTGGCATAAAAAGAGAACGATAAGAATCAAAAGGAATTTCAATGCTTTTTCGTTAACAAAACAGTTTAAGCGTGGACTGTATGAAGTGTTTTTACAGAAATATCATTATGAAACCCAAAATGGGAATCACCCAATGTTTGATGTTGTGAGAAAATATGCTAGAAACGGGATTGGAAATTTACGTATTTATTATGCATTTAATAATATCATACTAGTGCCTACTGAAGAATCAAGCCTGATTTTACCTATGAATGAGAGAATACTAAACAATATGATGACTTCAGGAATCTATCATTTCTTTTTTTTAGGCCATCATTTTTATCTTGAAGTATTACCGACAGCCTTTAACATAAATGGGAAGAAGTATCTGCAATCTGAAGCCAATAGTATTCTCATTAATGCTATAGGAAATGAACAGATATTTGAATTTACTGACATTACACAGGTTGACTTTCTAATGGAAAGATTTAATAACCCTTAAACGATGCTTTTAAATTAAGATACCAGATACAACTAAAGCAGATAGAAGTGTCAGCTTCTCTTTTACACTCCCCTCTTTTATCCATGCTACTTCTTAGCAAACCGCATATCAAACTCGGCATAGAGTTGCTCCAAACTGGTGTAGCAAGGCGTGTCATAATAATCGCACGTAATGCGTACATTATCATAGCGGTAATAATCTGCCTCACATACGACGATCATCTTTTTAGATTGCATAAAGAGCCCCAGATCAAGCACCTTCTTTTTACATCCGTAACAGCGAAGTAGAGTAACCAATTTGTAATAGTATTGTATCTTTCCCCACCTAAACCTGCCAATTATTTTACTAACTTTGCATAAATATAGAACAAGCTCCCGACAAAGAATGGGGACATCAAAGAACACTTCAACACGTAAATAGATTATTTAATCACTAAGCCAGAATTAAAAACTGGCACAAATTAACATGAATACAAAACTTTTCTCTATTCTCTTTACCCTGCTACTCTGTGTAGCTTGTAACAGTGATAACGATTCAATTACTATCCCCGACAATGACTCCTCGCCCTACTTTGTGGAGTTAGTCAAAAGTGTGGATATACCAACGGCTCATTACAAAGCAATTCTTGAGGAGTATGCCGAAGAGCCGATTAATATTCCTGTAGTGGATGGGAACATTACAATCGATGTCATAAACTACAACACCGTGTTACCCAATGGAGAAGATGTAGTGGCATCGGGTATTCTACTTTATCGCAAAGACATGCCTATTAAAGGAGTGGTAATGGTACAACACTTCACCATTACAGCCAACTATGAATCGCCTAGCGAATCACTTCTTTGTATGGAGGGTGCTTATAATTTAATGGATAACTTTGCCCTAATTGTGCCCGACTATATTGGCTTTGGCGCTACAGTAGAGCACCCCCACCCTTATATGCACTACGAGAGTACAGCGCAGGTGAGTATCGATATGTATTTTGCCGTACGCGAGTATGCGAGCACCCTCGATCTTGATTTCCCATTCGAGAAAGGTATGTCGGTTATCGGCTATTCGCAAGGCGGAGCGGCGGCTATTGGTTTCCAAAAGATGGCAGAGACAAAATATCCGGAAATAAGCCTCAAACAAGTATTCTCTGGAGGAGGAGCTATTGACCTAGTTGCTGTATCGGATGCGATGAAAATATCGAACTATAGCCTATACCCTTGCTCTTTGCCCTATATTTTTATGGGATTGAATTATGCCGACGATCTACAAATTGACTTGAGTGAGGTATTCAAAGGAGATTTGGCCGAGAATTACGAAGAGTGGTTCTATTCTAAAAAATACAACAGTGTAGAGGTGAATAATTTTATTGGCACTCCCATCATCTCTGATTACATTGCTGACGATTTTTTCACCAATACTCCCAATCCAACAATCGAGAAGATGGAGGGTGCACTCCAGCGCAACTCTCTAGTTAAGGGATGGACTCCTAAAACGCCCATTTTCTTGACTCACGTAGCAAAGGATACATATGTGCCTGTAGTGGGTTCGCGCAATGCCTACCTTGAATTTACGAAACTAGGGTGCGATGTTACCTATAACGAACCTGAAGAGGGGGATCACGATGACTACTTTGTACAGTTCTTTATTGATTGTTTTGAGAGACTCATGATTTCTTACTAACCATACAAAAAAGGATACTCCTAAAGAGTGTGCAATTGTAGAATAAAACAAAGGGAAGAGCTCTATCAACCAGAAAGGCTGCGTTGATAGGGCTCTTCTCTGTATTTGGCTAACAAACATCCCATCTCGGCTTTCCGAGTAGCGAAGCAGTTTCTTATTAGACATTATTTTACTAACTTTGTTTACACTAGAGAACTAGTTCACAGAAAAGAGGCTATTTCACAATATGAGATGCAACTAACAACCAACCACTTATGATAAAAATCCGCTGCATTGTAGAACACATTACCTATCAGAACTCCGAGAATGGATACTCCATTATGAAGGTCAAAACCAAGGGGTACAACGATCTCGTTACCATTGTTGGCTCTCTACTAGAGGTGCCTGTAGGAAGTGTATTGCTATGCGATGGCAATTGGAAAATCGATAAGAAGTATGGTAGTCAGTTTGTGGTAGAGAGCTGGGAGGAGGTGATGCCTGCCACTATCTATGGCATCGAGAAGTATTTAGGCAGTGGACTGGTAAAAGGCATCGGACCCAAGTATGCCAAACTGATTGTGAACAAATTTGGGCTAGATACCATCGAGGTGATTGAAACCGACATTGAGCGACTCTACGAAGTGGAAGGTATTGGCAAGAAGCGCGTGGAGAGGCTTCAAGAGAGCTGGGAGAAGCAGAAGGATATTAAAAATGTGATGCTCTTCCTGCAAGGCTATGGAGTCAGTACATCCTATGCGGCCAAAATTTACCGACAATATGGCAAAGAGAGTATCGAGAAGGTAAAGGGAAACCCTTATATGCTGGCAGATGATATTTGGGGCATCGGCTTTAAAACGGCCGATGGGATAGCCAACAAGATGGGTTATGAAAAAAATGACCTACGCCGCTGCAAAAGTGGTATTCTCTATACACTGAACCAACTGAGCAATGAGGGGCATGTCTATGCCCAAGAGGAGCAGTTGGTCCAAGCAGCCACTACCCTACTCGAAGCGGAAGAGAGCTCTATTCGCCAGGCAATGGCGGAGATGATTGTGGCGGATGATCTAAAAACAGAACAGGAGGCTATCTACCTACCCCCTTTTTACCATTCAGAATGTGGTACGGCTAAACGATTACTGACGCTGATGGAGGCCAATGATAGTGGCAAACAACCCACTTTTAACCTGCAAGCTATCGAGAAAGAGACCGGTATGGAGTACGATGAGGTACAGATTGCAGCCATACGTGAAGCAGTAACTAGCAAAGTAATGGTACTTACTGGAGGGCCCGGTACGGGTAAAACAACCACCACGCAAGGTATCATAGCGGCACTGAAGACGGCGGGCTTGAAGATTCTACTGGCGGCTCCCACAGGGCGTGCAGCCAAACGGATGAGCGAAGCGACCAATATGGAGGCCAAGACCATTCACCGCTTACTAGAGTTCAACCCGATGGATGGTTACAAACGAAATGAGGAGAATCCGCTGGAGGGGGATGCTCTAATCGTAGATGAGTGCTCCATGGTCGATATTATTCTGATGAACAGCCTCATGAAGGCCATTCCACTGGGGATGCGCTTAATCTTTGTGGGCGATATTGATCAGCTACCTAGTGTGGGTGCTGGCAATGTGCTTCGAGACATCATTGATTCACAAAAGATTCCTGTGGTACGCCTGACACGCATCTTCCGACAAGCGCAGTCCAGCCGCATTGTAATGAGTGCACATGCCATCAATCAAGGCAGCTTCCCCGATTTGAGCAACGGCAAGGATACCGATTTCTTCTTTATCAAGAACGACGATGCTGAGCAAGTGGCCACCAACATCGTGCAGTTGGTCAAGAGCCGATTGCCCAAAGCCTACACTACCCCAACCAGCAAGATTCAGGTACTTACCCCCATGCAGCGTGGCGTGGTGGGTGCTGCCAATTTGAACATCGTACTACAGGAGGCTATCAATCCCAGTAAAATAGCGCTAAGCCGGGGAGGGTACTCCTTCCGTCAGGGAGATCGGGTAATGCAAATTCGCAACAACTACGACAAGACGGTATTTAATGGTGATTTGGGCTACATCGTAGAGGTCGATATGGAGGAGCGTACCCTCACCGTCGATTTTGAGGGGAACATCGTAGAGTATGAAGCGAGTGAGCTAGATGAGTTAACACTGGCCTATGCTACCACCATTCACAAGAGCCAAGGTTCGGAGTATCCCATTGTGGTGATGCCCGTGCTGATGAACCACTACGTAATGTTGCAACGCAACCTCATTTATACAGGCATTACCCGTGCCAAGAAAATCTGCGTACTCATTGGCTCTGCCAAAGCTTTGGCCTACGCTATTCATAATCTGTCTGTACTCAAACGAAATACCAAACTAAAGGAGCGCCTTAATCCGGCATTGGCTGTAGTTAAAGAGGGTGTCGCTAAAGAGAAATAAACCTACTCCTTTTTGCCTTCACACCCTTCACACCCTTCCCCTCAAGATGTTCCATTCCAGTCAAGCTGTTCCATCGCAATCAAGTATCTACCAAAGCCATAAAGCCTCCAAAATAGAAGCGCTAAGCATCTCTAGAGATGCCAAAATTACCCGGTACAGCCCTGTAAATAGGATGGCTACGATACCCGATGTTTTCCAACCTATTTTCGGCTACCAACCGATTAATGTGCCGACGGGCCATGTATCGGGTGATGGAACAGATGCGTTGAAGCTCCAACGAGTTAATCGTAAGGTGATAGGAAAAGTGTTCAGTTAACTTGCCCATTACCTCTACATCCGATAGAGAGGTTGAATGAGCACCTCTCGACTTTACACGGGTGGATAGATTTTCACTTACCAATTTTACCAGTTTTTTATCGGGTTGAACATTGACTCTTTTTAATACAACCGAGTTGCCATTCTCTTTTCCCGTACAGATGCCCGTAGTAGTGGTCAGCGAAATTTCAAAACGACACAACCCATCCAGCTTCACGATCTCTCCTCGCTGCAAATGATAAGAGACCTCTCCATTAAAAGCAGTCAGTACCGCTTTGATATCGGCTGGAGTTAAGGTACACTGATTACTGATTGCTTTAACCAGTTCATCGGTATCAATGACCTGCTGGTTGCAAATACGAATGTGATAGGCTGATTTTTGAGTGTCGGCACTCTTTGATGGATTTGCGTAAAAGTCGTATCGAATCTTATCCATAGCAATGTGTATTAAGGTGAAATAAAGTGTTTGTTTGAACAAAGGTATTGAGAGGTGTCAGTTAAACTGCCGACAGCTGTCAGCAGAGAAAACCACAGCTGTCAACAGATCTGCTCACAGCTGTCGGCAGACTATTTTTTCAGTTTAAATAGAGCATCCTATACATGCCTTTTGCAGACTTCACAAAGATATACATAAAAGCCTCACAAACAAGAAAATGAGCGTCAGAGTTCTTTCATATCGGTAGGTTCCTAGCCTATCTTCGCTAAAAAACCAACTAAAAAAAAGGTTATGAAAAGAAAAACAAGGAACAGCCAGGTAGATGAAATTTGCAGAATGTGGATTTCTGAAAAGATGCAGAAAGAGATGAAGCCCAAGAGAGAAACCGTAGCTAAACCCATAGGTGATGAACGCATACAACAAGAATTGGAAAAAGGGTATCAATTTAGGTACAACAAACTCACGGGGCAGGTAGAGTATAGCATGAAGAAGAGCCAGCTAGAGAATGAACCCTTTCAAATGCTGGATAAACGCGTACTCTTTACACTCTGTTTAGAGATGAGAGAGAAGGGAATAAACTGTTGGGATAAAGATGTACAGCGCTACCTATTCTCTTCCAGAATAGCCGAATACCACCCTATTCAGGCCTATTTGGTAGCTCTACCAGCCTGGGATGGTAACCCCCGAGTCATGCCTCTGATAGAGCGTATCACGAAAGAAGAGATTTGCCAAAAAGCAATGTTCCGTTGGCTGATAGCCGTTACAGCACAATGGATGGAAGGAGATGGTGTGCATGGAAACGCTTTGGCTCCGCTGCTAATTAGCTCCATTCAAGGAGTGGGAAAATCAACCTATTGCAAAAACCTGGTGCCTCACGCACTTCGCTCCTACTACACCGACCTGACAGATATAGGGAACAAGGGGCGCATGGAGCAGCGGCTGGTGCAAAACTGTTTGATTAATCTCGATGAATTTGATCGGTTGCCAAGTCATAAAATGCCTTTGCTTAAAAACCTAATGCAAGTAAGTGAGGTCTCTCTGTGCAAAGCTTACCAAAGTTATTTCTCTAGCTTACCTAGAGTGGCCTCCTTTATAGCTACCTCAAACCGAACAGACCTGTTGACGGACCCTACTGGAAGCAGACGATTTATCTGCATTCCAATCAAGGAAGAGATTGACAACTCACCACTTTGTCACAAACAGCTATATGCCGAACTAAAGAGCTATTTGGAGCAGGGTGAACCTGGCTGGTTAACCAAAGAAGAGGAGGCAGCGCTACAGAAACACAACCAAACATTTTACCGAGAGAGTCCTCAAATGGAACGCTTCAGACTCTATTTCAGCGCAGGAAGGGCCGGGCAAGGCAACTGGATACACCTAAGTGAGGTGATACAAACGCTTAACAGAGGGGGGGTAAGTGATGGTATGCCCCCGCTTACTGCCTCGCTGTTGGGCAAAGAACTGACCGCTGCTGGTTTAGAGAAACAACACAAACGTGATGGTAACTACTACTACCTGGAACGAGTAAGGGAGTAAATTCCCTTGCTTTAGAGGTGAGTGTGTGTGAAGGGTGTGAAGAGAGTTTGTGAAAGAAATAAAAAGAGACTCTGAAAAGATCATGTGAAGGGTGTGAAGGCAAAATGTGGTAGGTTTTATTCGCTGATATGAGAGAAAATATTGAATTTAATAAGTGATGGTAATAAAAAAGAGGTGTAACTATTTAAGTTACACCTCTTTTTTTATTGTTTATTTCTCGATTACTATCGATTCAAAACTTATTTAACCTCTTCAAAGTCAGCATCTTGAATGTGCTCCTTGCCATCGTTGCTAGCACCTTGTGCACCAGCATCAGGACCTGGTTGTTGAGCACCGCTTTGAGCATACATTTCAGCGCTTGCTGCTTGGAAAGCTGCGTTCAATTCAGCCATCGCTGTATCGATTGTTGCCAAATCTTGTGCTTTGTGAGCCTCTTTCAATTTAGTAAGAGCTGCTTCGATTGGCGCTTTTTTATCAGCAGAAAGTTTATCGCCTAGTTCGTTCAACTGTGTTTCAGTTTGGAAAATAGTTGAGTCTGCTTGATTAAGCTTGTCAATTTTTTCACGCTCTTTTTTGTCTGCTTCCGCATTTGCATCCGCTTCTGCTTTCATCTTTTCAATCTCTTCTTTGCTCAAGCCCGAAGAAGCTTCAATACGGATAGCTTGCTCTACACCGGTTGCTTTATCTTTAGCAGATACTTTCAAGATACCATTAGCATCGATATCGAATGTTACTTCAATTTGAGGAACACCGCGGCGTGCTGGAGCAATACCTGTCAAGTTGAACTGACCGATTGATTTGTTTTGGCTAGCCATAGGGCGCTCACCTTGCAATACGTGAATCGTTACTTCGGTTTGGTTATCGGCAGCAGTCGAGAAGGTTTCGCTCTTCTTGCAAGGGATTGTTGTGTTAGCGTCAATAAGTTTTGTCATTACGCTACCCATTGTTTCAATACCCATAGAGAGTGGAGTTACATCAAGAAGTACCACACCTTTGATTTCGTCTGTTAATACCGCACCTTGTACAGCAGCACCTACCGCTACTACCTCATCAGGATTCACACCTTTAGAAGGAGCTTTACCGAAGAAGTCTTCCACTAGTTTTTGAATAGATGGAATACGTGATGAACCACCTACCAAGATTACTTCGTCGATATCGGCGTTGTTCAAACCTGCATCGCTCATCGCTTTTTTACAAGGCTCTAAACATGCTTGGATAAGCGTGTGTGCCAATGATTCGAATTTAGCACGTGTCAATGTTTTAACCAAGTGCTTAGGCATACCATCTACTGGCATGATGTATGGCAAGTTGATTTCTGTAGAAGTTGAAGAAGACAATTCAATTTTAGCTTTTTCGGCAGCCTCTTTCAAGCGTTGCATAGCCATTGGGTCATTTTTCAAATCAGCACCTTCGTCGTTTTTGAACTCTTGTGCCAACCAGTCAATGATTACTTGGTCAAAGTCATCACCACCTAGGTGTGTATCACCGTTAGTAGAAAGAACTTCGAATACACCACCACCGAACTCAAGGATAGAGATATCGAATGTACCACCACCAAGGTCGAATACCGCAATCTTCATATCTTTGTGTGCTTTGTCAATACCGTAAGCCAAAGCTGCAGCCGTTGGTTCGTTCACAATACGTTTTACTTCCAAACCAGCAATTTGACCTGCCTCTTTAGTAGCTTGGCGCTGTGAATCAGAGAAGTAAGCTGGTACGGTAATAACCGCTTCAGTCACTTCGTGTCCCAAATAGTCTTCGGCCGTTTTCTTCATTTTTTGAAGAATCATAGCCGAGATTTCTTGGGGTGTATACAAACGACCGTCGATATCTACACGAGGTGTGTTGTTGTCACCTTTTACTACGTTGTAAGGAACGCGACCAATCTCTTTTTGTACTTGGTCCCAGTTTTCACCCATAAAACGTTTGATAGAGTATACCGTACGTGTAGGGTTGGTAACTGCTTGACGTTTTGCAGGATCACCAATTTTACGCTCGCCACCATCAATAAAACCAACGATTGAAGGAGTTGTACGCTTACCTTCGCTGTTAGAGATTACCACAGGTTCGTTTCCTTCAAATACAGAAACACAAGAGTTTGTTGTTCCTAAGTCAATTCCAATAATTTTTCCCATAATTGTTATCTTTTATATTTATATTTATCCTTTTATTTGTCAATATTCAAGGAAGCAGTCTGCGCTTCTGATAAACATTTTGCAAATGGCATGCCAAAAGAGAATCAATTATAGGATGTCTTAATTTTCTGCCTTTTTGTCAGTATTCAGACGAAAAGTGCCTCGTATATGCTCCAGAACTACCTGTTCTGACACATACGAGGCACTACCCTATCGAAATATAGAAGTAATGATCTTCTTATTTCTTCATAAGCTGCATCACTTCTTTATCAGAAGCATCTAGTAACGAAAGTTTATTTTCGGGCAATAATGAAGCCTTCTTTACAGTGCTTAATGCGCCTAATACCATTTGCTCTGTCTCCATTTCAGGACACATCATCATGGTAGTTGCTACATTTTCAAATGTAAATAGTGCTGTATTTACACTGTCTCTCTTGATTAACCCATTAATATTATTACAGCCAGTAGTTCCATACAAACGGTTCTCATCGGCATTAATTCCGAGAAATGGAGTTTTCTCAAGCGTTTTTGAAACAGGATTACCCTGAATCGTTTCAATTACCCATTCACCAGCAATAGCATCCAAAGAAGCTTCATTTGTTTTCACGCCACAAGCAGTCATAGCGAATGCACCGAAACAGAAAAGTGCCATTCCTAAAAAGTTTTTTTTCATCATACTCATTAATTAGTTAATGTTTAGGGAAACAAAGTTACTATTAATCTTAATTTTATTTTAAACAATAACTTTTTTTTAATATATTTCGCCCTAATAATTTACACATTAAACGATAAAACAAATGAAAAGGTTTTTAGCGCTATCTTTTTTTTCATTCATGCTATTCGTAAGTGGGCTTGCTCAGCAAAATGACTATTTGGTAAGTACACCTCCTAGCGAAGAAGAGACAAATGAATTAACAGAGAAGCAGTTTATTGATAACTATTTCAAATTCTACAACTTATGCAGTTGGGTGCCAGGGATGAAATTTATGGTTATACCGGAGCGAAGAGATATTGTAATGCCGATATTTAAATTGAAAGAGAGCGATCGAGATATCAGTACAGCCGATTTGAGACATAAAATTATGGAATATTTAGGAGTCGAAATAACAGAGCGCAATTTTATTCATTTTAACTTTGAATGCGAAGGTAAAATCTATTACCATGAAGTTAAAAATACAACAGTAGAACAGTATTGCCAGAAACCTAAAGCAGGTATTCCTAGCCTAGCCTTCTTGAAAGATGTAGACACTGCCAAAGCAGAACTTATGGGTAGAACACTCTATCTACGCACCAATAAAGTGTATGTGGATGACCCGAATAGTACAGCGGGATTCAGAGAGGTTTCTATACCACACAATGAAAAGGTGGTTGTTACTGCCATTGGTGTGGGAACTCGCTCATTCCCTGTAAAATTGGTGTTTAGTGACAGTCAAGGAAAAAGTTACTACCACCACGTGGCTATTTCGAAAACGAACTGTGGTATGGTGGATAGTGACTTTATTATGGAGAACAAAAACAAATATTTTCCCAATGCATTTAGCTTCAGCGATGCCAATGCAAAAGAGGCAGAGGCTTTAATGGGGCTATACGGCAATAAATCGATTTTTTTGATCAAAGAGACTCCACTTGAAGATCAGAATGGAAGAAAGGTCAAACTACCTAAATATTCACAATTTACGATTCAATCCATTACACCCGAGAAGTCATCTCCCTACTCGATACTCGAACTCGTTACGCCAAATAAGGAGGCTTACACAATCCGAACCACATTTAAGCCCATAAGCACAGTCGCTATTATTCTGCAAACAGGGAATTATTTTGCAGACCTTTTTAACATGGGAGATCTAATAGCGCAATACCCAGATATTAAAGAGGGCGACTGGGCCAGGATTCGTAAAGGCGAAGTGCAGAAAAACATGTGTTCGGATGCTTGTAGGCTGGCCTTAGGGGATCCCATCCGTATACACAAGATAAACGAATACGAAACTTGGTACTACACCGATAAAGTACTGAACTTTACCAATAAGAAACTAGATACGATAAACTAACTCATCAAATAATTTGTTATCTTTGTCGGGTGAACGGTGAAGTTTACCGGACATTTATTTTTAAAATCTATAGAAACAAATGGGTAAAGTTTTAATTATCGGTGCAGGCGGTGTAGGTACTGTCGTAGCACACAAGGTGGCTCAAAATCCTGACATCTTTACAGAGGTTATGATTGCAAGTCGCACGAAATCAAAATGTGATGCAATCGTTAAGGCTATTGGCAACCCAGCCATTCAAACAGCACAGGTTGACGCAGACAGTGTAGAGGAACTAGTAGCACTGTTCAATAGTTTCAAGCCCGAAATCGTTATAAATGTAGCACTTCCTTATCAAGATCTAACGATCATGGAGGCTTGTTTGCAAACAGGAGTAAACTACCTAGACACTGCCAACTATGAACCCAAAGATGAAGCTCACTTTGAATACAGCTGGCAATGGGCATACAAACAACGCTTCGAAGAGGCAGGACTAACAGCTATCTTAGGTTGTGGTTTTGACCCAGGAGTTACCGGCGTGTACACAGCGTATGCAGCCAAACACCACTTTGATGAGATGCACCACTTAGACATTGTAGATTGCAATGCAGGTGATCACCACAAAGCTTTTGCAACGAACTTTAATCCTGAGATTAATATCCGCGAGATTACTCAAAACGGACGTTACTTTGAGAATGGCGAATGGGTTACCACCAAACCGTTGGAAATTCACCAAGATATTACCTATCCGAATGTAGGTCCTCGTGACTCTTACCTACTTTTCCACGAAGAGTTGGAGTCGTTGGTTAAAAACTTCCCAACACTGAAACGAGCACGATTCTGGATGACTTTCGGACAAGAGTATCTAACTCACTTGCGTGTCATCCAAAATATTGGTATGGCAAGCATCGAGCCTATCAACTACAATGGTATGGAAATCGTACCTTTGCAGTTCTTGAAAGCTGTACTTCCTAACCCACAAGATTTAGGAGAGAACTACGAAGGTGAAACCTCTATTGGTTGCCGTATTCGTGGTATCAAAGATGGTAAAGAGTGTACTTACTATGTATACAACAACTGTAGCCACAAAGCAGCATACGAAGAGACAGGTATGCAAGGGGTAAGTTATACAACTGGGGTGCCTGCTATGATTGGTGCTATGATGTTCTTGAAAGGCGAATGGAAGAGACCAGGGGTATGGAATGTAGAAGAGTTCAACCCAGATCCATTTATGGAGCAACTTAACATTCACGGATTGCCTTGGCATGAAATCAGTAATGGAGATTTAGAACTCTAATTTATAAAAGAGCAGTATGAATAGGAAGTTATTACCATCTTTTCGTACTGCTCTTGTTCAATCTATCCATACAGTTACTAATTGTAATCATAGATGGTAGGGTGCAACATTAGTAGAATACTCCAACTTTTATTAATTCTAGTAGAGACTATCAACTAGGTAAACAAAAAAATGAAATCAATATGAATGTAGGAGATAAAGCCCCTGAAATATTGGGCATCAATGAAAAAGGAGAAGAGATTCGCTTAAGCAGCTATGCAGGTAAAAAAGTAGTACTCTACTTCTACCCCAAAGATAGCACATCGGGCTGTACAGCACAAGCATGCAGTCTACGCGATCACTACTCAGAACTACGGAGTGCGGGTTATGAAGTAATTGGAGTAAGCATAGATGATGCCAAATCTCATCAAAAGTTTATCGATAAAAATGAACTTCCCTTTACACTCATTGCCGATACTGAAAAAACATTGGTGGAGACATTTGGCGTATGGGGAGAGAAGAGTATGTATGGACGCAAGTACATGGGTACTTTCCGCACTACCTTCATTCTAAATGAAGAGGGAATAATAGAACGTGTTATGCTGCCCAAAGAGGTGAAAACCAAAGAGCACGCATCGCAAATATTGAAATAAAGAAGATATATGGCAAAGAAAGAGAACGAAGAACTGTTTGCTGCAGGTGCTGGTAACAGCGAAAAGCTAAAGGCACTACAAGCTGCCATGGACAAAATTGAGAAGAACTTTGGTAAAGGTTCTATCATGAAAATGAATGCAGACAGCGTACAAGAGGTCGATGTAGTTCCTTCAGGATCTATCGCTTTAAACGCTGCTTTAGGTGTAGGTGGTTATCCTAAAGGAAGAATCATTGAAATTTATGGACCGGAATCGTCGGGTAAAACAACCCTGGCCATCCATGCCATTGCCGAAGCACAAAAAGCAGGTGGTATTGCTGCCTTTATTGATGCCGAACATGCATTTGATCGTTTTTACGCAGCAAAACTTGGAGTTGATATAGACAACCTATGGATTTCTCAACCAGACAATGGAGAACAAGCCTTGGAGATTGCCGAACAACTTATTCGTTCGTCGGCTATTGACATTATTGTGATTGACTCTGTTGCGGCATTAACTCCTAAAGCGGAGATTGAAGGCGAAATGGGTGAGAACAAAGTGGGCTTACAAGCTCGTTTAATGTCACAAGCATTGCGTAAGTTAACATCTGCCATCAGCAAAACCAACACGACTTGTATCTTCATCAACCAGTTGCGTGAGAAAATTGGAGTGATGTTTGGAAACCCAGAAACAACAACCGGTGGTAATGCCTTGAAATTCTACTCATCGGTACGTTTGGACATTCGTCGCGCAAGCCAATTGAAAGATGGAGACGAGGTTATTGGTAATCAAGTACGCGTAAAAGTTATCAAGAACAAGGTAGCAGCTCCATTCCGTAAAGCAGAGTTCGATATTATGTTTGGCGAAGGAATCTCAAAAGCAGGTGAGATCATTGACTTGGGTGCCGATATGGGCATTATCAAGAAAAGTGGTTCATGGTACAGCTACAATGAGACCAAACTAGGACAAGGACGTGATGCAGCAAAACAATGCATTAAAGACAATCCGGAACTAGCAGAAGAGCTAGAGGCTTTGATATTCGAAGCGTTAAAAGGTAAAGAATAAGTACTCGCATGGTGCAAAGCCGCCAAAGGGACGCTAAATAGATTCATTGAAAGATGGAAGGGGATTCGGTTCAGACTCCTCTTCCTCTTTTTTTAAGAGAGCCAGAAGGCACCCTTTGCAAGGCTACACCTTATCCATCTGATGAATCGTAAAACACATAAATAGCTATAAAAAGAGAGAGAGAACACAATGGAATTGCATTCTCTCTCTTTTTTATAAGATAGGTTCTTCTTATTTGCTCGCAACATCTTCCATGTGCGCATATAAACCTTTATTTTTCAATGTTACATTTACAAGGTGTACATATTTTCTGTACTGTTCATCGTTAAGGGTACGTTTCATCAGTTTAAAATTACCGTAAACTGCTTCACGTAACTTTTGACCTTGTTTGTCTTGTCTAGCATAACCTGCGCCTTGTAATTTCTCTGCAAAAAACTCAGAAATATTAGCTACTTCTTCTGTTTGATTGCTCGAAAGTTGTAGATATCTACTCAATTTAGTAATGTTTACATCTACACTCCAATCGTTACGAGCTACTTTGTTACCTGCAAAAGCTGTAGCAGAAATACCTAGAACTACTACTACACTCAAAATCAATCTTTTCATACTACCTAAAATCTTAAAATGTTAATCCTTAAAAACAATTTCCTAATTACCTGCATTCAAAAATGCCATCAAAGTAATACCTATTAAAAACAATCTTTTCTTTATAATACCTTGTTTCTTTTACACTGCAAATATAGAAATATGTTTTAGAACACACTATCACTTTATTGTTAAAAATAGGAGCAATATGCAAAATTAGCATTTATTTTGATTTACATCAAGAGCATAATGTTCCATATATGCCCAAACAAGCTACAAAAGCACACTTTCTATGTAACATCATTGTAACAAGAGCTATCACTTATACCCCTAGAGCCCTCGATAAAGAATGGCTGTCTTAAAAAAATGAGACACTATTTATAGCTTAAGTTAGGCAGAAAATAAGAGTAGCCGAAAATAAATTCGTATATTTGCACACCTCATTCTGAGTAAGAAAGAGGCAAACAATAACAACCCAATTGAAATAATTGAATAAAATGGAAAATAAGTACATTACCGTAGCTTACAAACTCTATGTAATGCAAGACGGACAAGCAACAATGGTAGAAGAGGCTCCTGTTCAACACCCTTTTCAATTCATTTCAGGACTAGGAAGCACACTTGAGCGTTTCGAGAAAGAAGTAGTTGCACTAAACAAAGGTGATAAATTCGACTTCACAATTCCTTGCGCAGAAGGATATGGAGAATATATGGAAGAAGGCGTACGCACTGTAGGCAAAGAGATGTTTACAATTGATGGCGTTTTTGATGAAGAGCACATCTATACAGGCAGCGTAGTTCCTTTGCAAGACAATGAAGGTAACCAATTCTATGCAACGGTAGGCGAAATTACAGCCGAAACAGTAACGGTAGATCTTAACCACCCTCATGCAGGTAAAGACCTTACTTTCAAAGGTGAAGTGGTAGAGTCTCGTACAGCTACAACTTCTGAAGTAGAACAAATGATTAATATGCTAGGTGGCGGCGGAGGCTGCGGATGCAGCGGTGGTGGTTGCGGAAGCGACTGTGGAAGCGATTGCGGAAGTGGTTGCGATAGCGACGACAACGAAGGCGGCTGCTGCGGTGGTGGTCACTGCCACTAATTTTAACTTTCAAACCAATTTAAAGAGGGAGCTATCCCGAAGTAAATTATTAGAAAGATAAGCTACCAGCTTTAAACTATAGAGAGCCCTGTCACACTCCTTTTGAGTAGTGATAGGGCTTTTTCATGGAATATGAAAGTGAGGTAAGTCAATAAGTAACCGGCTCCATGAAATGCATGGTATCTTATTCCAGTCTTAGAGACTCCTCTACAATCTCAACATAAGCCTGATAGTGAGTCGACGTACAGACTGGAGTAAGCGAAAGATAACCAGATGACACTCGCTCTTGAACGATCTTTAATGAGCAACGCTTTTCTAGCTCCTCATGCTGCTGCAGGAGGCTCGATTGAGCTGTTTCGTACCGAATTGCAAAGTACCCACTACTTCCAGCCAATACATACCGATCATAAAACAGACGTGCTACCACTCCCATATTCATACGAAGATTTATCTCAACACATGGATGCACCCAAAAAGAGCAATCCTGTTGACACACCATCATATCGACCCCCAAATAGCCCTCATAGGTGTTGGCAAGTCGGTCGGTCAACAAGCTTTCAAGCTTTATTCGCAAAGCATCTAACTTATCTAGAGAAACATAGCGTAATAAAAGAGCTTCCAACACTTCATTACTAGCTAAGAGACTTCGCTGGTAACTCCCCTTCGAATCTGTTTCGAAAATAGAATATCCCACAAAACGAACCGCTCCGTTTGAAGATTCAAATTCCATCGCAAAATCTTTCACCTTATTATATAAGGGCTCACCCACCACATACCCTTGACTCTTTAGCGTACGCTTAATCCATCCAGAGAGTAAATCATCGCACAGTCCAGTAGTAAATCGCAATCCCTTACCACTACTAGACCAAGGTGCTTTTAGGATTGTTTTTTCTATTCCCTCCACAAAAGCCTCCGCTTGCTCCAATGTACGAAGGAGTACGGCTTCTCCTCTCCCCCACTCAGGTGATAGCTCATTCAGTACTTCTACGGCAAGCTTGCGACCGGATATTTCACGAATTTTTATTAATTCTGAAGTTTTTGGTAACACTTTCTCCATTACTCCTTCCCGAATAAGGCGCGCTTTAATAAAACCATTCCAGCCCCAAGGATAGACCTTAGCATAGAGAGAGTGATCAGAATAAGCAAGCGTTGCTTGCGGCTTTAGTGCCAAAGAGTTCATATAACTTTGTACGGATAGAGTAGACTCAGCAAGTACCTCAGCTCCCTTAGAAGCATACCAAAGAGGTAAAAGAGCAAGATCGACTGCCATTTTACCAATTGCTTTGGGAGGAATGTAATGAGGCTCGTTACTACCCAAGACCAAATCATGTTCGGGATTAAAAACCCACAACTCTTTTTCAAAATGAACCATACTCATCCAAGTGTAAGAAGTGACAAAAATAGTCAATATTAAGAAAAACTCAAAAATGAATATTTTGCAATCTCCAGTTTGCAATCCGAAGAACTATTATTATATTTGCAACCATTAATTCGCAATCATGGAAGCCTTTTATAGAACACATAGTTATTTGGTGGAACACACCAATGCACCCGTTCGCCGAGATTTGATGGATGAAATTGACTGGAATGACCGGTTAATTGGTATCAAAGGTACTCGCGGAGTAGGTAAAACCACCTTCTTACTTCAATATGCCAAAGAGAAGTTTGGGATGGATCGTTCGTGTTTGTTTATTAACATGAACAACTTCTATTTTTCAAATTTCGGGTTGGTCGATTTTACAGAACAATTTGTTAAACAAGGCGGTAAAGTTCTACTAATTGATCAAATCTTCAAATATTCTGAATGGAGTCGTGATTTGCGCATCTGCTACGATCGTTTCCCCAATCTAAAGATCGTTTTTACCGGTTCCTCAGTAATGCGTTTAAAGGATGAAAACCCCGAGCTAAACAGCCTAGTCAAAGTTTATTATCTACGAGGATTCTCTTTCCGAGAGTTTCTAAACCTGCAAGCTGGAACCCAATTTAAATCGCATTCGCTGGAAGATATTTTACAAAATCATGAGCAAATAGCTCGAAAAATACTCTCTGAAGTAAAACCTCTAGATTACTTTCAAGACTACTTACACCATGGGTTCTACCCTTTCTTCTTAGAAAAACGAAATTTTTCAGAAAACCTACTGAAAACCATGAATATGATGGTTGAAGTCGATATCTTATTAATCAAACAAATCGAACTGAAATATCTCGCCAAGATAAAAAAATTACTATATTTACTCGCGGTTGATGGACCTGTAGCGCCCAACGTTAGCCAACTAGCGAGCGAGATACAAACCTCTCGTGCTACGGTCATGAATTACATTAAATATCTAGCCGATGCTCGCTTAATTAACATGGTTTACCCCAAAGGAGAAGACTTCCCTAAAAAACCCTGCAAAATTATGCTGCACAATACCAACTTAATGTACTCCATCTATCCTGTAAAAGTAGAAGAGCAGGATGTGCTCGACACCTTCTTTATGAATACGCTCTATAAAGATCATAAACTCTACAAAGGAGATAAGGGTACTTCGTTTATTGTAGACGAAGGAAAAGCCTTCCGAATTTGCACCGAAGGAGCCAAATTTAAGAACAATCCGAGTGTGCTCTATGCCCTACACAAAATGGAGTTAGGTCACGGTAACCAAATACCACTCTGGCTTTTTGGCTTCCTCTATTAAATTAGAAACTAACAACTTAACAATAAATTTTTATTACCTAATAATAAGTAATTGTATGACTAAACAAAAAAAATTCATCACTTGTGATGGTAACCAAGCAGCTGCACATATCTCGTATATGTTCTCTGAAGTAGCTGCTATCTACCCTATCACACCCTCGTCTACTATGGCAGAATATGTAGATGAATGGGCAGCTGCAGGCCGTAAAAATATTTTCGGCGAAACTGTTTTAGTACAAGAAATGCAATCGGAAGCAGGTGCAGCAGGTGCATTGCACGGTTCACTTCAAGCGGGTGCATTGACTACTACCTACACAGCTTCTCAAGGCTTGCTGTTGATGATTCCTAACATGTACAAGATTGCCGGCGAATTTTTGCCAACGGTATTCCACGTATCAGCTCGTACACTAGCTTCACACGCATTGTGTATCTTTGGTGATCACCAAGATGTGATGTCTTGTCGCCAAACTGGTTTTGCAATGCTTGCTGAAGGTTCTGTTCAAGAGGTAATGGACCTTTCGGGTGTAGCTCACCTTGCTACCATCAAAAGCCGTGTACCTTTCATGAACTTCTTTGATGGTTTCCGTACATCGCACGAAATCCAAAAGATTGAATCGATTGAAAGCGAAGATTTGGCTCCATTGATTGACCAACAAGCTTTGGCTGAATTCCGTTCACGTGCGCTTAGCCCCAACAGCCCTGTTGCGCGCGGTATGGCAGAGAACCCCGATACTTTCTTCCAACACAGAGAGTCTTGCAACAACTACTACGAAGCAGTTCCTGCAATTGTGGAAGAGTATATGGAAGAAATTTACAAACTTACAGGACGTAAATATGGCTTGTTTGATTACTACGGAGCTGACGATGCTGAGCACGTAATTATCGCTATGGGTTCTGTAACTGAAGCTGCTCGTGAAGCAATTGACCACCTAGTGGCTCAAGGCCAAAAAGTAGGTTTGGTTTCTGTACACTTGTACCGTCCATTCTCTGCTAAGCATTTCCTAGCAGCTGTACCTAAAACAGCAAAAACAATTGCTGTACTAGACCGCACAAAAGAACCAGGATCAACAGGTGAGCCTTTGTATCTTGACGTAAAAGATTGTTTCTACGGTAAGGAAAATGCTCCTGTTGTAGTAGGCGGTCGTTACGGTTTAGGTTCTAAAGATACTACACCTGCACAAATCATCGGTGTATTCAAAAACTTGGCGTTGCCAATGCCTAAAAACAACTTTACAATCGGTATCGTTGATGACGTAACATTCACTTCACTTCCAGTTGAAGAGGAAATTGCACTAGGTGGCGATGGTATGTTTGAAGCTAAATTCTTCGGATTGGGTGCTGATGGTACCGTAGGTGCTAACAAAAACTCAGTTAAGATTATTGGTGACAACACAGACAAACGTTGTCAAGCATACTTCTCATACGACTCTAAGAAATCGGGTGGTTTCACTTGCTCGCACTTGCGTTTTGGTGATGCTCCTATCCGTTCTACTTACTTGGTAAATACACCTAACTTTGTAGCGTGTCACGTACAAGCGTACTTGAACATGTACGATGTAACACGTGGTTTACGTAAAAACGGTTCTTTCCTATTGAATACCATCTGGGAAGGCGAAGAGTTGGCTAAAAACCTACCTAACAAGGTAAAAAAATATTTTGCTGAAAACAACATTACTGTTTACTACATTAACGCAACGCAAATTGCACGCGAAATTGGTTTAGGTAACCGTACCAACACCATCCTTCAATCGGCATTCTTCCGTATTGCTAACGTTATTCCAGTAGATTTAGCTGTAGAGCAAATGAAGAAATTCATTGTAAAATCTTACGGTAAGAAAGGTGAAGATGTAGTAAATAAAAACTACGCAGCGGTAGATCGCGGTGGTGAATACAAAGTATTGACTGTTGATGCTGCTTGGGCTAACCTTGAGGTTGAAGCACCTGCTACAAACAACGATCCAGCCTTCATTAACGAAGTGGTTCGCCCTATCAATGCACAAGATGGTGACTTGCTACCCGTTTCTGCCTTCAAAGGTAAAGAAGATGGTACTTGGGATCAAGCAACTTCTCAATATGAAAAACGTGGTGTAGCTGCTTATGTTCCTGAATGGATCTCTGACAACTGTATCCAATGTAACAAGTGTGCTTACGTTTGTCCTCACGCTTCTATCCGTCCATTTGTATTGGATGAAGCTGAACAAGCAGGCGTTAACTTCCCAACATTGAAAGCAGTAGGTAAAGTATTCGACGGTATGCAATTCCGCATGCAAGTGAGTGTACTTGACTGTTTGGGTTGTGGTAACTGTGTGGATGTATGTCCAGGTAGTCCTAAGAAAGGTGGACCAGCATTGAAAATGGTTCCATTGGAAACTCAAATGGCTGAAGTTCCAAACTGGGAATATTGTGCTTCAAGCGTAAAAACAAAACAACACTTGGTAGATGTGAAAGCAAACGTGAAGAACTCACAATTTGCAACTCCATTGTTCGAGTTCTCAGGAGCTTGTTCAGGTTGTGGTGAAACTCCTTACGTAAAATTGATCACTCAATTGTTCGGTGACCGTGAAATGGTAGCGAATGCAACAGGTTGTTCTTCTATCTACTCAGGTTCTATTCCATCAACTCCTTACACAATGAACGAAGCGGGTCAAGGTCCAGCATGGGCTAACTCATTGTTCGAAGACTTCTGCGAGTTTGGTTTCGGTATGGACATGGCTAACAAGAAACTACGTGAGCGTTTGGCAATTGCTATGAACGGCGCTATCGCTAGCGATGCTTGTTCGGCTGAGCACAAAGAGGCATTCCAAGAGTGGCTTGATGGTAAAAACGATGCTGATAAGAGCAAAGCTGCTGCTGCGAAAATCATTCCTTTGGTTGAAGCTAGCAAAGATCAATGTTCTTTCTGTGCAACAATCTCTGAATACAAAGATTACCTAGTGAAGAGAAGTCAATGGATTATTGGTGGTGACGGTGCTTCTTACGATATCGGTTACGGTGGTTTGGATCACGTAATTGCTTCGGGCGAAGATGTAAACATCCTAGTACTTGATACTGAGCTTTACTCAAACACTGGTGGTCAATCTTCTAAAGCTACTCCACTAGGTGCTATCGCTAAGTTTGCTGCTTCAGGTAAGCGTGTACGCAAGAAAGACTTGGGTATGATTGCTACTACTTACGGTTATGTATACGTTGCTCAAATTGCGATGGGTGCCGATCAAGCACAAACCTTGAAAGCAATTCGCGAAGCAGAAGCTTATCCTGGACCATCATTGATTATTGCTTACTCACCATGTATCAGCCACGGTTTGAAAGCAGGTATGGGTAAAGCACAAGAGGAGCAAAAGAACGCAGTAGATTGTGGTTACTGGCACCTATGGAGATTCAACCCAGCGTTGGAAGACCAAGGTCAAAACCCATTCATCTTAGATTCTAAAGTGCCTAACTGGGAGAACTTCCAAGGCTTCTTGAAGAATGAAGTTCGTTTCTCTTCTGTAATGAAACAATATCCTACAGAAGCTGAAGAGCTATTCCAAGCTTGTGAAGATATGGCTAAAAAACGCTTCGCATCGTACGAACGTATGGCAGCTATGAACTACAGCCAAGAATAAGCACTCCGCTTGATTTAAATAAGAAAGCCGTCCTGAATTGAATCAGGACGGCTTTTATTATTTAGGCAAATCACTTCATGCCAAAGAGACAATGTATCAAGTTATGCCTTCTTCCAAAGACGTGTCATATCTTCCAAGGTTTTTCCTTTGGTTTCGGGCACCATTTTCCAAACAAAAAGTGCCGACACTACGCAAATAGCTCCGTAAAGTCCATACGCAAAGATGGGGCTCATTTCGTACATGGCAGGGAAGGTAGAAGAGACAATGTAGTTGAAAATCCATTGAAATGCTACCGCAATGGCAATCGCCTTGCCGCGAATGGTGTTGGGAAAAATCTCGGCAATTAGCACCCAACAAATCGGTCCCCATGACATCATAAAGAAGGCTGCATAAACAATGATAGAGAGTACAGGCAGCAGACCACCCAATTGAAGCTGCTCGCAAATGGCCACACTAAAGGCACCGACAGCCATACCAATGGAACCGATAATAAGCAACGGTTTGCGCCCCATCTTTTCTACCGTAAAGATAGCAATCAAGGTAAAGAGAATATTTACGACCCCCATAATTACCGTTTGCATCATACCATCTCCACCACCGCCAAGTCTTTCGAAAATACGAGGTGCATAGTAAAGTACAGCATTAATACCAATGGCTTGCTGGAATACTGAAAGTAGAATACCTACAATAATCACTGTAGCACCGTAGGTAAAAAGTTTCTCGGTCTTCTCGGTACTTACTGCTTTAATTTCACTTAAAATTTGTCTGGCTTTCTCAACTCCATTTATCCGCGTAAGCACCTCAAGTGCCTTGTCATCATGATGTGTCATGGCCAAATATCGAGGAGTTTTAGGAACCAAAAAGAGAAGGATACCAAAGATACCTGCCGGGAATATCTCTGAGGCAAACATGTAACGCCAGCCATCAGAAACCAAGATTTCTTCGCTCATACCATCTTTAATCAGGTAGTTGACGAAATATACCACCAACATACCAAAGATAATTGCAAATTGGTTGCAGGAAACCAACTTACCCCGAATTTCTGAGGGTGCTACCTCGGCAATGTACATAGGGCATACTGCCGAAGCCAACCCTACTCCAATACCACCCAAAATGCGATAGAGGTTAAAAGCAATGATTAGTTGAATAGAGGTATCCCCCTTTTCAAAAAAGAGAAACTCTGGATAATATGAACCCAGTGCCGAACAGAAGAAAAGTAGAGCGGCTACGCGTAAAGAGTTTCTTCGGCCCAGTCGAGTGGCTAGAATACCCGAGAAAGCACTACCTATAATACACCCTAGTAAGGCGCTAGAGGCAGTTACGCCATGCCAAAAGGCATCTAATCCTAAATGTTTTTGAAGTGCCTGTTCGGCTCCAGAGATAACGGCTGTGTCATAACCAAAGAGTAGTCCGCCCAAAATGGCTACAGATACTACCCCAAATAAGTACCAATTGTTTGGTTTGTTTTCCATGCTAGTAGATTTAATTGTTTTCGTATTAGGTACAATAACTAAGTGGTGCGAATATACACAATCTATTTTAAACAAAGAAAACAATCAAGATATTTTGGCACAGAAACCTTCTAAAGTCAAATCGGAATGCATTTAATAATAAACTCTTACTCTCTCAACCATTTAATTGTTTGAGAGAGTAAGAGTTTAATAGGATTGATAAAAAATGAGGATTTCACTTACACCCGCTTCAACTCTGTATAAAGTCGCTGCACCGGTAGTCCCATTACATTGAAGTAACTCCCCTCAATCTTCTCTACTCCTACAAATCCTATCCACTCTTGAATACCATACGATCCCGCTTTATCCATAGGTTGGTATTTCTCCACATAATAAGCAATCTCCTCTTCGCAAAGTGTAGCAAAGGTAACGTTGGTAGCAGCCACAAACTCTTTTTGGAAAGCAGTCGAAACCAAGCAAACTCCTGTAAAGACCTGATGCGTTTGTCCCGAGAGCATGCGAAGCATCTCTTTAGCCTCATCGGCGTTCGTAGGTTTGCCTAACACATGCCCCTCTTGGCAAACAATGGTATCGGCAGTAATCACCAGCTCACCCGGTTGCATGGTTTCAAGATAGGCTTTCGCTTTGGCAGTCGCAATGTAAGCGGCTATCTCTTCTCCCACCAAGTGAGTGGGATAGCTTTCGTCGATATCAGCCAATACACGCACTTCGAAGCTAAGACCAAGACCTGCCAAAAGCTCTTTGCGGCGAGGAGATTGTGAGGCTAAGATAATTTTATAATTCTCTAAATTGGTAAGTATCATTTTTTCTGGGTATATAATTCGGTATATAGTAAAAGATGTGTGTTCTCTTTGGAACATAGATAATCTAGGACATTTCAGCCATGCAGGAGTTCGAGATGCAAGAAACGACCGGTTTGGAGCTTATTTTACCACCCAAAAGCCTTCTCACAAGCCATCCATTTACCTTGTGCACGTAGCACTTGCTCTACCACATCGCGGCCACATCCTTCTCCTCCTTTGCGGTGAGAAATGTATTTTGCTACCGCTTTTATTTCAGGAGCAGCATCGGTAGGACAACAGGGTAATCCGCACTGTTTCATCACCTCGTAATCGGGTATATCATCACCCATATATAACACCTCTTCATCGGTTAGTCCATACTTCTCAAGTAGGTGTGCATACTCCTTTATCTTTACAGCCGCACCCATGTATACATCTTGGATGCCCAATGCCTCGTAGCGAATACGTACAGCATCGGTTTTACCACCTGTAATAATGGCTACTACCAATCCACTTTTTACAGCCAGTTGCAGAGCATATCCATCTTTTATATTAGCAGATCGCATGGGTTCACCCGAAGGGTGTAGGTAGACTACATCGTTACTGAGTACTCCATCTACATCGAATACTACTGCTTTTATCTTCTTTAAATCGTAATTAATCATCGTAACTTCCTTTCTATATTTTCGACTGTTTACTAGCTATTTCTGCTTGTAAATAGATTCACTTAACTGTTGGTAGATAGCCTGCCATTCAGGCTGATTAGCAAGCATCTCAATATGTTTATTCACCACGTTCCAATCGCCTCGTAGGGCCGGACCGGTTTGTCCCGCTTGAGGGGAAAGGTGGTGCACCTTACGTGCGGTTTCATCAATCAACGGAAGCATGGCCGAGAAAGGGAGTTGTTGCTGCTCCAGAACCGATGCACAAAGGTGATACATGTGGTTGGTAAAGTTGCAAGCAAAGACCGCTGCTACATGCAGGTAGGCACGTTGCTCCGACGATGCCTCATACACCAAAGGCGAAATATCATTTGCCAAGCACTTAAGTTGGGCAGTAACCACTGGCGAACTTCCCTCAATAAAGAGAGAGACGGTCTGAAAATCGACAGCTCGCTCCTTACTAAAGGTTTGCATGGGGTAAAATACACCGTAGTGTGTGGCATACCCTTCGAATAGGCTCATGGGTAAGCTTCCTGCCGTATGGGCAAAGCAAGCTTGCTCACGCCCTTTCACCAACTGCGGTATTAACTCGGCCAATACGGCATCTTTTACTGATAAGATGTAAAGATCGGCATCCTTACACACCGCTGCTATAGTGGTGGTATAGTCAGTTTGCAACAAGCCGCCCAAGGCAGCGGCCGAGCTTTCGGTATAACTATATACCTGCATGATTGAGTGCCCTGCTTGTTGCAAGGCATCTCCTAGGTGGGTAGCTACATTGCCTGCGCCAATTAAAACAATTCTCACTGCTCGCCATATTTATTGAGGTGAATCTTTTCCCATTGCAGGTGCTCCTCATTGAAAGGTTTGCGCTCCATTCCTTTGTGCCCAATGGCAATTACCGAGAGTACTTGCAACTGCAATGGAATATCGAGTAAACCATGTACATATTCGTCCGAGGGCATACCGGTAGCCGTGAAGCGTTCGCGTACTTGAATCCAGCAGCTGCCCAATCCCAAATCTTCGGCTTGCAACTGAATCATGAGTGAAGCAATCGAGGTATCTTCTATCCACACATCGCTGGTCAAAGGATCGCCCATGACTACAATAGCAAGTGCGGCATCTTTTAGAAACTCAGCACCCTTCTCTTTGCATTTAGATAGCGCCATTAGGGTCTCCTTATTATCAATCGCAATAAACTGCCAGCAGTTGGTACGCTTGGAAGAGGGTGACATTAAGGCGGCCTTCAATAGGGTTACCACCTCCTCTTGGGTTAACTCTTGTTCGGTAAATTTGCGCGCACTGCGTCTTTTCTGTATTAATTCACTGAAGTTGCTCATAGTCTACATTTGTTTTTGGGTCTATGTTTGTTTTTTGCAAATCTACAAAAAAAGAGGATGCAGGCGAAGTGTCACTCGCTCTTTAATGCTCCAACTGGACTCTCGCGGATAAATTTGTTTAGTTTGTAGAGTTGTAGTACGATAAGTAGCAGTAGTAATCCCACGCTGCAACCCACAAAGAGAGACCACGAGAGGGTTATCTTTTCACTAAACTGCTGCAACCAGAGCGAGGCTACATAGTAGCTAGCTAGGGAACCGAGTAGCAAGGCAGGGAGTGCAAACTTAAAGAGGTCTTTCAAGAAGATGCGTTGCAGATCTTTTAGCTCGCCTCCATTTACTTTGCGAATAGCTACCTCCTTGCGGCGGCGGTTCATCTCGTCGGTGGTGTAACCCACTAGGCCGATAAGGGCTATGAGGAGTGCCACAATAGAGCCGATGGTTACTGCCTCCTTAAACTGCTTGTCGGCTTCGTAGAGCTTCTCCATGGAGAGTGCCCAACTGTGTAGTGTTACCGTGCGGTGGGTAATTAATTGCTGAATGGTTGCTTCGGCTTTTAGCAAGGCGGTGGGGGTAAGCTCGTGAAAGTTGATAACCGTATAAAAAGCAATGTGGCGATTGTAGAAGGTGACCGAGGGACGCATGTCTTGGTTGGATAGCGTGTTGAGTCGGATGTTCTGATACACCCCACAGATGGTAAAGAAGGGGCCTGATGCTTTGTGAGTATGTTCGCTTATGCCAATTTCTTTCCCTATTACATCGTCCCATCCCAGTACCTCTTTGGCACGTTGTACAAAGGCTTCGTCTACCATTATCTCTTGGCTGTTGTATATGCCTTCGGTAAATGAGTTGCCCTGCACGATTTTCATTCCCATGGTCTCTAAGTAGCCGTTTCCTACGTAATACATATCGGCTATATTGAATAGCTCTTTATCCGTATGGGGTAGAAAAACGTTGTTGCCCGAGGGGTGCTTTATCGGTAACTGGCAGAGGGTGGTTACGCTCTTTACCTCGGGTAGTCGCTGCAACTCTTCGATTATCTTTTCGCACGATAGCGAGTCTACCCCTGCAAGGGGGGTATAGGCTAGGTTTTGGTACTGGTAGCCGGGGTTGTCGTGTATCATGCGGTCGTACTGCTTGCTTACTACGCTGAGCATGGCGAGCAGAAAGAGCGAGGCGGCCAGCTGTGTAAACATAAGTGCCTGTTTCCATTTGCGCCGATTCTGTTTGTATTGGCGGAAGGCGGCGGCTACGGGGGTATGGGCATAGAGGTAGCCCACGGTGGTGCCCGCTAGTAGAAAGATTCCGGCAAAGATGGCGAGCAAAAGGGCTACGGAGGGGGCCGTGAGCAAATCGGGCAGGGCAACACCTAGCAGGTTGTGTATAAAGCCTCGCAGGGCTAGTAGCAGCAGGGTGGCTAGTAGCAGGGCTAGGGCAAAGTGCGTACCCGTTTCGGCAAAGGCGAGGCGGTAGATGGTGCCCGATTCTGCTCCGTAGCACTTCTGCACGGCTATCTCTTTGCTCTTGTTGATAATGATGGAGATGACAAACAGGATGTAGTTCATCAGCGTAGTGGCAAGCAGGGCAAAGGCGATAAAGCCCAAGATATAGTTCATGCGACGGACACTCTCATCGGCCAGGTGGATGGACAACAACGGATGCAGGGTGTAGGTTAAATCGACTCCATTCTTCTTGAAGTGTTCCAGTGGCAAGTACTTGGCACGCATGGCATCGATGCCCTGTTGTACACGAACATTATCGGCCTGAGGGATGAGTTTTACATAGCCCATGTAGCGGTCGTTTCCGAGGTAGTTCGTGCTTCCATCCCACGTAACCTGTCCGATGGTGGGCATGGAGAGAACCATATCAAAGCGGAACTTGCTGCTCTTGGGAAAATCTTCGTAGATGCCGGCAATGGTCACCTTTACGGTAGGTTTATTGACCATCGAGAGGGTTTGACCTATCACATCGCCCCCCAACTCTTTGGCCTTGCTTTGCGAGATAAGTGCTTGCGAGGGGGTGGAGAGTATCTGAGTGGCATCGCCCATCAAGACCCTCCAACCGAAGAGCTGGAAGAGGCACGAGTCGCCCAGTATGGTTTTGTATTCGTAGTTGTGGTTGCTATCGGTTTGGAACTGAATATCGCCCAGGGTGGTGTAGCGAGTGGCTACCTCTACCTCGGGGGTAAACTCTTTTATTCCCAGTACGGTGCCGCCGCTTACTTGCGTAAGGTCTCTGTCGGGCTCGTCTGTTTTCATTTCGAGGCAGTGCACTTCGTATATGCGTGCTGCATCGGTTATGTGGGTTTCGTACGACTGTTCGAAGTAGATTTTGGCTACCAATATAAGGCCGATGGCAAGCCCTACACCGAGCACGCCCACCTTTAGGAGGTTGTTCTCTCCTCTACGCTGAAGGCTTCGGAAGATGCGGTTGAAGAATCTGTTCATACGTTATGATGCGTTTAGTTGTGGGTTAATGAGTAGTGAATGGGTTAAAATGAATGGCCTACTGCGCTGATTACTTCGCCATCGAATAGGTGGATGGTGCGGTGGGCGAAGGTGGCATCGTGCTGGCTGTGGGTTACCATTACAATGGTGGTTCCCTCTTGGTTTAGCTCGGTGAGGAGCTGCATCACCTCCTTGCCATTCTTAGAGTCGAGGTTTCCCGTAGGCTCGTCGGCCAGGATTATTTGAGGGTTCGATACCACGGCACGGGCTATGGCTACACGCTGCTGCTGTCCGCCCGATAGCTGTTGTGGAAAATGGTGCGAACGGTGGCTGATGTTCATCCGCTTCAGAATGGCGGTGACACGCTCGCGACGCTCGGCTGGTTTCATGGGGAGGTAGGTAAGCGGCAGCTCCACATTTTCGTATACGTTTAGCTCTTCGATGAGGTTGAAGCTTTGGAAGACAAAGCCCACCTTGCCCTTGCGAGCTCGGGTACGCTCTCGCTCTTTGAGCGACGACACCTCTAACTCGCCCAGGTGGTAGCTGCCTTCGGTGGGGGCATCTAGCAGCCCCATAATGTTGAGCAGGGTAGATTTGCCACACCCCGATGGGCCCATAATAGCTACAAATTCGCCTGCTTTTACTTGCAGGGTAACGCGGTTCAGTGCCACGGTTTCTACCTCTTCGGTGCGGAATACTTTGGAAAGATTTTCGATACGTAACATACGGTTCTTTTTATTAATGGTTCAAATATATTGTTTTTTTATTGGTTGATGGTTACAGCAGTAACCATTCGTATCCTTGCGGGTCAGGAATCGGTCGTTTTCTACCCCCTTGACTTTGTGCGAAGCCGTTGTAGGCTGAATCCTGCACCTCAGAATGAGGAACGGGGTTTGTGTAGGTTGAATCCTGCTGTCCAAACTCTTTGACGGAGCAGGATTCGGCCAAATCCCGCATTGCATGAGATTCTTTTCGACCTCTTCATTAAAATCTAGTCGGTCAGGAGCAGCACCTCGTTGCTGCCAAAGCTATCGTACCCCGTTACAATAACCTGCTCGCCCTGCTCTAGCCCCTCTACCACCTCGTAGTATTGCGGATTTTGTCGCCCGATCTTTATTTTACGGCGGTGGGCTTGGGTGTCATCGGGGGTTACTACAAACAGCCAACTTCCCCCCGTGTGTTGAAAGAAGTTGCCCTTGGGTAGTAAGAGGGATTGGGTGGGCTGGCCTAACTCCAGTTGAATGGAGTAGGTTTGACCGCTTCGTATATTCTCGGGGCGTTGGCCTGTAAAAACAAGGTCGGTCTTGAACTTGCCGTTGCGTACCTCGGGGTATACCTTTCGCACTTTAATAGCATAAGATCTGTTTTGTCGCTCAAAGCTACCCTCCAATTCGGTTCGTACCCGGTCTATGTAGTGCTCGTCAATGAGTGCCTCTATTTTGTAGTCGGTCAAGTCATTGAGCTGACCAATGCGTTGCCCCATGGTTATGTTTTGACCCGGAACCGCTTCGAGTAGCCCTAGTTGTCCATCAATGGGCGAGGTAACCACCAAGCTCTCTACGCGTCTGCGAATGAGTTGCATGTTTCTGCGCATATTGAGTAAGCTCTCCTCCATTTGTTCAATTTGCACCGAACGGTAGAGCGAATCTTGCCGCAACCGTTCGGTTACCAGGGCCTGTTTCTCCTTCGCCAACTCGTAATCTTCCTTGGCTTGTAGGTAGCTCTCTTTCGATATGAGTTGTTCGGCATAGAGAGAGCTGTTTTGGTTGTAACCACGCAACTTACGCCGTACATCTAAATCGAGCTGTAGCTTCTCAGTTCGGTTATTGAGCTTGTCTTGTTCCATGGCCACTTGCGTATTGCGTAAGAAGTTCTGCTTCTCGGCCAGCTCTGCCTCGCTATTTAGAATGGAGAGGTCTAGGTTGGTGTTGCTGAGGCGCACAATGGCCTCTCCTTTGCGCAGCATGGCTCCCTCTTCGACTAGAATTTCGTTGACTATCCCTCCCTCAAGTGGGGTAAGCTGGATGGTGGTAATGGGTTGTACCTGTCCATCAATGCGTATGTAGTCGTTAAACTGACTGCTTATAACCTTTTGAATAACGATGGATTGTTTGTTGATTCGCAGGGTAGATTGGTGATTACCTAAGAGCATCCATCCTACAAAGGCTAGTAGGAAGGTGCCTCCCAGTAGATAGAGTAGGTCTCTCTTTTTGAATTCTTTGGTTGGTTCTATTTTTCGATCCATATAATGAGGTATAATTTAATTTACGCTGTAATTCGTTTATTTTCAATTGATTTAGGCTCGCTTTTAGAAGATATCACGCTCTTTTTAGTCAAACCTCCTGATAAAGTCAGTGTACAACTCGGGTTGTACATCCGTCTGACTCCCGTTGTACACTAAAAACGTGCAGAGAAGTGAGAAACGTTCTCTTGTGGTTTAGAGAATTATAGGGGGATAAGCGGAATACCCCCGTAGTAGTTAACTAGTTTCTCCTTCAATAGGTAGCGAATGTGACAACCCACTCGGTCTGCTTCGGCTTGTAGGGTTTGGTTGGCCGATACAAAGAGTTCGATGGCACTAATTAATCCCTCTTGGTATTTACGTTGGTTTACTTGATGTGCCAATTGCAACGCATAAGCCTGTTTCTGAGCTTGCAGATACTCCTTGCCTGTTCCTATTAAATCAGCTACAGCCTGCTCCACCTCCTTTTCCAATCGGTTGATAGTAGCTTGGTGTTCAAGCTTGGCTTGGTGGTATTGGTATTTGCTTCGCTTGATACGCGATAGATTGGTTAGATTGGTAAAGAGTGGAACAGAGAGCGTTACAGTCAGGTATTCGCCGCTGTTATTCTTGAACTGCGAGGAGAAACTTTGCGTCTGCTCGGTAGGCTCGTTTAAATTCTCAAAGTAGTTGGTACTGATGCCCCCCGATAGAGTGATGTAAGGGAAGAGTGAACCTTGAGCCATCTTGTGTTGCAACTTTGCCTCTTGAATGAGCAGTAACGACTGCGCTGCCTCGGGTAGCGTGGTTGCTGCATAGCTTTTCATCTGCTCTAGGTTGTTGATGGTGGTTTGTGGAAGAATGGGAGTAAGCAGGGTATCCATTTGTAACTCACTACGCAGCGGGTAGTTCATCAACTCTTTCAGGTGAATCAGGCTAAGGTGCTGAAGGTTGGTTTGCCTTACCAGGTTAAAGCTATCAGCAGCCACCTTTGCCTCCATCTGTGCTCTATCGGCTCCTGCTGCCAGTCCAAGGCTCTCACGTTTGTTGGTCAGCACCAACTCTTGCTTACTTTGTACCAGTTGCTCTTCGGCCAATTGTACCAGTTTTTGGTAGTATAGCCCATCGTAATAGGCCTGCATAACATCGAGTGCCAACTGCTCTTTGGCCTGTTCTACCTCTTTGAGTCCACGCTCCTTACCCGCTTCGCGAAAACGGATGTTGTACCAACTACTCAATCCATCAAAGAGGGGTAGTGATGCAGTGAGCTGATAGACGTTGTTCAGGTTGCTAACATTCTCGTAGGTATTGGTGGCAGGGTTGATGGAACGACCAAAGTTGGTGCTCAAACTAGTGCCTGCACGAAGCGATGGAAAGAGAGAGGCTACCGACTCTTTGTACTCTTGATCGTAGATGCGCTTTTGTAGCATCTGCTTCTTTATGTGGGGGGATTGCTGAACGGCATAGTGCAAGCAGGCATCAAGTGTCCAAACTTGTTGCCCACGAGCAGGTAGAGCAGCCGCTAAACTGAGCAGTAGCATAAGTAGCCATGGGGTGCCACCATTCGTTGGGTTTGGGTTTATAGAACTCATTTTAATTCTAAATTAGCATGTTATTAAAAAAAGAGTAGTTTCTCTTCTCTATCTATTATTCCAGAACCGTGCCAAACTTGCTTTTCGTTGATAATTAACCATTTATATTTTTGGGCGCATGAAGAGAGTGTCAAATAATTAGACAGCTGTGTCAAAATAGTAGACAGCTTGTAGTTGTATTACTCAATAGACTCATTTTCAAAAGCTTTACTGGGTAGTGATATACGTGTAAAAAGTTCTATCTTTGTCTCACACAGATAGAAAAAGAGCATGCGCAAGAAACGTTCCATATTAATTATAGACGATAATAAAACCATTTTGCAAACCCTGCAGTTGTTGTTGCAAAAGGAGTTCACCACCATTCAGTGCCTCTCTTCGCCCGTTGGGATTGAAGAGGCTATGCGTAGCAATCGCTTTGATGTGGTGCTGCTCGACATGAATTTTCGGACAGGTATTAACAATGGTAACGAAGGGCTCTACTGGCTGCAACGCATCAAGCAACTCGCTAAAGATACTCCGGTGGTGCTCTTTACGGCCTATGCCGATATTGCCCTAGCGGTAGAGGGAATGAAGCTGGGTGCAGCCGATTTTATAACCAAGCCGTGGGAGAATGATAAGCTGCTTGCTACCCTGCTACATGCCGCCTCTACCTCGCAAAAGAGAGGCAAAGAGCCCCTTACACCCTCTCGGCCCATCTATTGGGGTGAAACAGCACGCATGCAACAACTGCGTGCAATGGTAGAAAAGGTGGCACTGACCGATGCCAATATCTTTATCACGGGTGAGAATGGAACGGGTAAAGAGCTTTTGGCTAGAGAGATTCACCAATTATCGCCCCGTGCCGAGCAACTGATGATCGCTGTAGATATGGGTGCTATACCCGAGAATCTATTCGAGAGTGAACTCTTTGGCTACACCAAAGGGGCCTTTACCGATGCACGTAGTGATAAGAAAGGAAAGTTTGAGGCAGCCCACGAAGGAACACTCTTCTTGGACGAGATAGCCAACCTCCCCCTGCACCAACAGGCCAAACTGCTTACTGCGTTGCAGAGCCGATCGGTTACTCCCGTAGGAGGCCTTGAGGCGAAAGCGGTGAACATAAGGCTTATTGTAGCGACGAATGGCGATTTACCAAAGATGGTGCAAGCGGGTGACTTTCGTGAAGATCTCTTCTACCGCATTCATACAATCCATTTAGTTTTGCCTCCGCTACGCGAACGCAAAGCAGACATAAAAGCGTTGGCTCTCTGCTTTCTAGAGAAGTACGGGAGTAAATATGGCAAATCCTCTATCCTCTTGAGTGATGAGGCGGTAGCTCTATTGGAATCTTATTCGTGGCCTGGAAACATTCGAGAGTTGGAGCATGCTATCGAGAAAGCGGTGATTATGAGTGGAGGAGATACGCTTTTGCCCACAGCTTTTCAACTAAAAGAGAGTTGCGAGGCAACTCAATCCCCCGCTACACCCACAACCCTAGAGGATATGGAGCATACCATGATTGTGCAAGCCATTCAAGCGTGTGAAGGGAACCTATCGACCACCGCTGCTAGACTGGGTATAAGCAGACAGACGCTCTATAATAAGATGAAACGATACAACCTGTAGTACCATGTTTAATACAATCCGAAACAGGGTGGTGCTTCACCTTATTCTATTGATAGCAGGGGTGGCTGCCTCTTCCACGCTTCTTTACCGCTTTATGGTTGGTGAACAAGAGGGGTGTTCTATCTACTTCTGGATAGCTCTGGGTGTGGTCTGTTACGCTGTGATAGAGCTCTTTCGCTGTTACACCCTCCATTTAGATAAGATTAGGGTGCTGTTTGAGGCGATAGAGAACAACGATTTTACCTTCCGATTCTCCTCACGAAGCAGTGATAAGAGGGAGCGTATAACCAACGATACACTCAATCGGGTAAAAGAGATGCTTTCGCAAGCCAAACAAGAGGCCTATCTGCAAGAGCAATATTTTGAACTTATTTTAAGCAAAAGTGCTACGGGCGTAGTGGTGTGCGATGATAGGGGGCATATTTATCAGAGTAACGAAGCGGCTAGCGTGCTCTTATCGCAACCCCACCTTACGCACTTGGCTCAATTAGAGGATATAGGCATTAAGCAATGGTCAGCACTAATCACTGCTCCTGAAGGGGAGACAAAGCAGGTGATGGTAGCAGATGGGGAGCGACCCGTTACGCTTTCGGTCAAGCATACTGCTTTCACAAAGCTGGAAAAACGCCTCCATATCTTGGCATTGAATGATATCAGTGCCGAGTTGGAGGAGAAAGAGTTAGAGTCGTGGATTCAGTTAAGCCATGTGTTAACGCACGAAATTATGAATAACATAACGCCCATTCGTTCACTGAGCGAGCTATTACTTCACTCAACGCATGCAAAAAGTGAGGAGTTGGCCTCGGGATTGGAGTTGATTCACACCACATCGGGCAACTTGATGAACTTCGTAACACACTACCGCCAATTTGCCAAAGTTCCACCTCCAGTTAAAGAGGAGATTGAAGTGACCGAGTTGCTCACTCAGTGTCGCCGCCTCATGCTACCCGAAATCTCGCCTAGTATCAACCTCTATATAGATGTAGAGGAGGAAGTGGGTGTGCCACTGCTTTGGGCTGATCGGGGGCAGTTGGTACAGGTGATTGTGAATTTAATGCGCAATGCTTCGGAGGCCATCGCTTTGCAAGAGTCGGGTAGAATCACACTTTCGGCTCGCTTCCATAAAAAGAGAAGTTGGGTTATAGGCGTAGAAAACAACGGACCTGCCATCCCCAAGGAGATAGTCGACCACCTATTTATCCCTTTCTTTACCACAAAGAGTAGCGGCTCGGGCATTGGTTTGAGTATCTCCAAACAGATTGTACGAAACCATGGAGGTAAATTACAGCTGATGCACTCTGTGAAAGGAAGTACTCTTTTCAGGATTCTATTTTAAAGCATATTATAAGGTTTAAATGAATGAATAGTTATTAGAGATACGCTCTTTTGATAGACATAGGGCAGATAAATGGGTAAAACTAGCGTGATTCATCAATTACTCTATACAAAAAGTTAAAGATATCTTCAACTCTATTTTAAAACGAAACAGAGTTGTTCGATCACCACAAATGAATCATGCTCTTTGTGGGTATAGAAAGCTTAAAAGGTGACCGAAATGGGATGAAATAAAATGAGGAAATATTTCCTTATTAAGCACAAATTCGCTTTCTTTGCGCAGTTTTGTGTATAAAACAACGATAATTATATATCAATCTTTTAAACTAAAAATTTTATGAAAATCTCACACATTGAGCATTTGGGGATTGCAGTTAACAGTATTGAAGAGGCATTGCCTTACTACGAAAAGGTATTGGGCTTAACCTGCTACAACATTGAAACGGTAGAGGACCAGAAGGTTAGAACTGCTTTCTTAATGGTAGGTGATACCAAAATTGAATTGCTGGAGCCAACTTCACCTGAAAGCACGATTGCTAAATTTATCGAGAACAGAGGACAAGGGGTACACCACATTGCTTATGCAGTAGAAGATGGTGTAGCTGGAGCACTCGTTGAAATGGAAGCAGCAGGCGTACGTCTAATCGATAAAGCACCTCGCAAAGGAGCAGAAAACTTAAACATTGCATTTTTGCACCCGAAATCAACTCAAGGCGTATTGACAGAGTTGTGCGAAAAATAATCTAATAATTTACTTCTAAATAATTCAGAAAGATGAGTAATCAACTTGACAAAATAAAAGAATTGATTGACCGCCGCACAGCTGCACGCTTGGGTGGAGGTGAAAAAGCAATTGCTAAACAACACGAAAAAGGTAAATTTACAGCTCGTGAGCGTATTGCAATGCTTCTTGACGAAGGTAGCTTCGAAGAGATGGATATGTTCGTTGAACACCGTTGTACAAACTTCGGCATGGAGAAAAAACACTATCCAGGTGATGGTGTAGTAACGGGTTGTGGTACTATTGAAGGCCGTTTGATTTATGTATTTGCACAAGACTTTACGGTAGCAGCAGGTTCATTGTCAGAAACCATGTCTTTGAAAATCTGTAAGATCATGGACAAAGCTTTGAGTATGGGTGCACCTTGTATCGGTATCAATGACTCGGGTGGTGCGCGTATCCAAGAGGGTATCAATGCACTAGCGGGTTATGCTGAGATCTTCCAACGCAATATTCTTGCTTCAGGGGTTATTCCTCAAATTTCGGGTATTTTTGGTCCTTGTGCAGGGGGTGCGGTTTACTCTCCAGCTTTGACTGACTTTACCTTGATGATGGAAGGTACTTCGTACATGTTCCTTACAGGTCCTAAAGTAGTAAAGACTGTAACAGGTGAAGATGTAACACAAGAAGAGTTGGGTGGTGCTAGCGTTCACTCATCGAAATCGGGTGTAACTCACTTTACAGCAAAAACAGAAGAAGAAGGTTTGGCTTTAATCCGTAAATTGATCAGCTTCATTCCACAAAATAACCTAGAGGAGGCTCCTTATGTAGATTGCGTAGATCCAATTGATCGTTTGGAAGACTCTTTGAATGAAATTATCCCCGATAGCCCCAACAAGCCTTACGATATGTATGAGGTGATTGGTACGATTGTAGACAACGGTGAATTCCTTGAAGTACAAGCGGACTACTCTAAAAACATTATTGTTGGTTTTGCTCGTTTTAACGGACAATCAGTAGGTATCGTAGCAAACCAACCTAAATATTTGGCAGGTGTGCTTGATAGCAACGCTTCTCGTAAAGCGGGTCGTTTCGTACGTTTCTGTGATGCTTTCAATATTCCAATCGTATCGTTGGTTGACGTTCCTGGATTCCTTCCTGGTACCGGTCAAGAGTACAACGGGGTAATCCTTCACGGTGCGAAATTGCTTTATGCGTATGGCGAAGCTACTGTACCTAAAGTAACCGTTACACTTCGTAAATCGTACGGTGGTTCACACATTGTAATGAGCTGTAAGCAACTACGTGGTGATATGAACTATGCTTGGCCAACTGCCGAAATCGCAGTTATGGGTGGTGCAGGTGCTGTAGAGGTACTTTATGCACGTGAAGCGAAAGATCAAGCAGATCCAGCACAATTCTTGGCTGACAAGGAGGCTGAATACACAAAACTATTTGCGAACCCTTACAATGCGGCTAAATATGGCTACATTGATGATGTAATCGAACCAAGAAACACACGTTTCCGTATTATTCGTGCACTTCAACAATTGCAGACTAAAAAAGTTAGTAACCCAGCGAAAAAGCATGGTAATATTCCATTGTAATAAACATTCAAATTAGAAGATTATGAATAAAACAAAAATAGGAATATTTCTCTCTTTGTTCGTTGCCGTGCTCTTTAGCTCGTGTAAAGAGCAACAACCTAACACACGCCTTATTCTGAATGAGGTTATGCTTGATAATACAAGCAGTTGGCAAGATGATTATGGCAATCACAGCGCATGGATTGAAGTATTCAACAAATCTTTCGGTAGTGCCGATTTGTCATCGTGCATACTTAAAGTAAGCAGTACTCCAGGTGATACCACTTGTTATACCATTCCTAAGGGAGATGTTTTAACATTGGTTCAACCCCGTCAACATGTGCTTTTCTATGCAGATGCAGAACCAAAGCGTGGTACATTCCATACCAACTTCGTATTGAACCCTACTACAAGCAACTGGATTGGTTTGTTTGACTCGGGTAACAAGTTGATGGATCAAGTAACTATACCAGCTGGCAAACTTCAAGCAAACCAGTCGTATGCACGTGTAAGCGATGCAGAAACCAATTGGGAAGTAAAAGATGGAAGTGCTGAAAAGTACGTTACACCTAGCACCAATAACAAGACCATCGATGCAAACACAAAAATGGAGAAGTTCCAAGCATTTGATGGCAAGGGTTTCGGTATGGCTATCTCGGCTATGAGTGTGGTATTCTCAGGACTACTTATCTTGTTCTGCTTGTATAAGATGATTGGTAACATTGCCGTTCGTTTAAGCAAACGCAATGCCATGAGAGCCAAAGGTATTACCGACTTGAAAGAGGCAAAAGAGAAACGCTTGGGCGAAGCTCCAGGAGAAATTTTTGCAGCTATTGGTTTGGCACTACATGAGATGAAAGATGAAGTACACGATGTGGAAGATACCGTTCTTACCATTACGCGTGTAAAACGTAGCTATTCTCCATGGAGCTCTAAGATTTATACGCTTCGTGAAACACCTAGAAAATAATTATCTTACTAAAACGATTTAAAACAATGAAAGAATATAAATATAAGATCAACGGTAACCCATATACGGTTGTTATTGGCGAAATAGATGATAACATTGCTCACGTAGAAGTAAACGGTACTTCTTATAAAGTTGAGATGGAGAAAAAGAAAAAAGAGGCTGTATCCCGTCCAGTAGTTCGTGCTGCCGCTCCTAAAGCTGCTGCTCCTGTAGCTAAACCTGCAGCTGGTAAGGGAGCTGTTAAGTCTCCACTTCCTGGCGTGATTCTTGAAATCAAAGTTAATGTAGGCGACGTAGTGAAGAAGGGTCAAACCGTACTTATTCTAGAGGCTATGAAGATGGAAAACAACATCAATGCCGACAGAGATGGTAAGATTGCTTCGATCTGTGTTGAGAAGGGATCGTCTGTTCTTGAGGGTAATGACCTTGTAATTATCGAGTAATATGGGAGAGTTTATTAGCTTTATCACAGAAAACCTAAGCGACTTTTGGACCTATACAGGATTTGCGAATGCTACTATTCAGCACTTCTTTATGATCGTAATCGGCTTGGTGTTTATCTATTTGGCGATTGCCAAGGATTTTGAACCCATGCTTCTTATTCCTATCGGCTTTGGTATGTTGATTGGTAACATTCCTTTCAACATGGAAGCGGGGCTAAAGATTGGTATTTATGAAGACGGTTCGGTATTGAATATCCTTTACCAAGGGGTAACTCAGGGGTGGTATCCGCCGCTTATCTTCTTAGGGATTGGTGCCATGACCGACTTCTCGGCTTTGATCTCTAATCCTAAACTGATGTTGATTGGTGCTGCAGCTCAATTCGGTATCTTTGGTGCCTACATGATTGCTTTGGGATTGGGATTTGATCCTATGCAAGCGGGTGCTATTGGTATCATTGGTGGTGCAGATGGTCCTACAGCGATTTTCTTGTCGTCTAAATTGGCTCCAAACTTGATGGGTGCCATTGCGGTATCGGCTTATTCATACATGGCACTTGTGCCGGTTATTCAACCACCTATTATGCGTGCCTTGACTACGAGCAAAGAGCGTACCATCCGTATGAGAGCACCTCGTGTCATCTCTCACACAGAGAAAGTGGTATTCCCTATCGTAGGTTTGTTGTTAACTACCTTCTTGGTTCCTTCGGGCTTGCCTTTGTTGGGTATGTTATTCTTTGGTAACTTACTTAAAGAAAGTGGTGTAACTCGCCGTTTAGCTGAGACTGCTCGTGGTCCATTGATTGACGTGATTACCATCCTTCTTGGTTTGACAGTAGGTGCTTCTACGCAAGCTTCTGAATTCTTGACTTTAGATTCTATTAAGATCTTTGGTTTGGGTGCATTCTCGTTCATTATCGCTACTACTTCGGGCGTATTGTTCGTGAAACTATTCAACTTGGTTCTTTCGAAAGACAACCAAATCAACCCATTGATTGGTAATGCAGGGGTTTCTGCAGTACCCGATTCAGCTCGTATTTCACAAGTAGTAGGTTTAGAGTATGACTCTAGTAACTATTTGTTGATGCACGCTATGGGTCCTAACGTAGCTGGTGTAATCGGTTCGGCCGTTGCAGCGGGTATCTTGTTAGGTTTCTTGGTATAAGATAAAATCAATCTTTGCATAAATAAAGGGTGTATCTTTTAGCAGATACACCCTTTATTTGCGTAAAGGAGTTTACTCCTTATCGCCTCTCTAGAAATCAATCGGTATATCTGCACACCTAATTGTAGCGTCATTTCAGAGAGCCAAGCATTTAGAGGGAAAAATAAGAGTCAGAAGAAAAACTTAACGGGCAACGACCAATAGAAAAGGTAACCGTTAACAGTCTCTAATAACTTCGTGATTTTTTATTTCAAGAAATTACAACCTAACAAATAAACAGGCCATGGAGTATATAAATGGCATAAATCAAATTCCGAAATTGAACCAAGGAAAAAAGGAGACGTTATAAGGTGATTAATGCGTACATTTGTATATTATTATTTGAATAATCACTAAAAAACAGCGTCAAAAAGATGGAACAACTACTCCCCTTCGCCCTACTGTGCTTAACCTCATTCTTTACTCTAACCAACCCCTTGGGAACCATGCCCGTTTTTCTAACCATGACCAAAGGGATGAATGACGAAGATAGACAGCGTATTGTAAAGAGAGCAACGATTATTTCATTTGCCACGCTAATCTGTTTTACCATCTCGGGCCAAATCTTATTTAAGTTCTTTGGTATTTCGACCAATGGATTCCGTATAGCAGCAGGTATCATTATCCTTAAAATAGGGTATGATATGCTACAGGCACGCTATACTAACACCAAGCTAAAGGATGAAGAGATTAAAGCTTATGCGAATGATATCTCGATCACTCCTCTTGCCATACCTATGTTGTGCGGACCGGGTGCCATTGCCAATGGTATTATGCTGATGGAAGATGCTAAGAGTTGGGACATGAAAGTGGTGCTCATAGCTATGATTGCGTGCATCTACATTGTTACCTACTTCATCTTGCGTGCATCAACCAAGCTACAGAAGCTACTGGGAGAGACGGGTAACAATGTAATGATGCGACTCATGGGACTTATCTTAATGGTAATTGCTGTGGAATTCTTTGTGAGTGGCTTCAAACCTATCATAAGCGAGATTATCCACATGAATCAATAATAAGAAGAAACAGGCGATCCGGAGGAAGTTATTCCCCTACATTGCTCTAACATTGATTATCTAAAATCTAGCTACTCGCTAAGCAAGAGTAGCAAAATTTGAGTTTCTATACGAAGCTTTATGAGTACTCATAAAGCTTCGTATAGAAACTCAAATAAAAAAAGATGCCTTACACGATTACAGTCGTGTAAGGCATTTATATTTCAAGAGGTTGAAAGTAAAACAGAATTTACTTAGCAAGTAAATCTTTCAAGAAATCGTTTAACTCCTCATCCAATCCTTTTAATAGCTCATCATTCACAAAAAGGGTATCCTGATCATCAATGATCAATAGCTCGGCAACGGTCTCCTTTTCATCATCCACCAATACAAAAGAGAATGGCTTCATAATAGAAAGTGCATCAAATCGACCCGCCTCTCTCAGAACTTTAAGTTCGCCTCGTAAAATTTTCTCTAGAGACTTGTAGAAGTCAACACCTTCATATTCATTGCATTCAGGAACAACGATTCGTGCCAGCTCCTTATCATCATCATCTAGAATGAGAAACTCCCCTGAGTCTGATTTGGGTTGTAAATGAATATCTGTCACTACCAAACCACCTTCGCAATTTGTAAATTTACTCAAGGCCTCTTCTAGCAGCGAAATAATGGAGGAATGCGACTGTGAACTTAGTTTCATCATTTAATTCTTTAAATAAATATCTAGTCAAAATTACAAATAAAAAAGGAGGATACAACATTTTTACATCACTATTTATCCAAAAAGCGATTCATTTGAATTTTTAATCGGGCCAGCTTACTATCACGTTCTTTCAGCTGTATGAGATAAAACTCAATAAACGAAGCATCCATAGAGTTGGGTTTAACTTGGTTGTAAGCCTCATTAAGCAGCTCTTTAGCCTTGGTTATGTCCTCTTTCATTTCGTAATAAAGAGCCAGATTGTAAGCAGCTCTAGCCTTGGCAGCACCTTTCTTCTCGTTGTAAATAGCCTCCCAAAGCAGAGAAGCCTCTTCCCAATTCTCTTCCCGCAAGAAAAGGGCTGCATCTCTCATCTGAAAGTTACCACTCTCGTAGTAACTTCGGGTTATCTTCTTCCAATAGGGCACGATATAGGGTAAGGCCTGACTGGCAACATAAGCAGAGGCCTCTTTGGCTACCAATGCACTATTTAACTCTGGGGTAATGGACCAAAAAATAGTATCCTGTTTAGCAATCGAGAAAAGAGGAAGGCGACGCTGAGGTACATACACCTTTATTTGAGGAGAGATAATGGCAGCAAGTTCAGCCCCAAAATAGCCGAATGAAGCAACCTGATTCGCTATGTTTAAGCTATCAATAGAGAAAAGCATGTCTACCCCCCACTCACTCGCCAATTGATTGACCTTCTCCATTGGAATTATACCGGTAGATTGATCTATAACTTGTAGGGTAGAGTCTGACAAAATGACCTCATCAAAATAGTGAGAGGCAGCCAGAAGTTCGGCAAATTCCGTAGAGGCTATTCGGCCATCGCCCTGTAAATAGAGCGGTATCTCTCTTCCATTCAATTCATAATCGGAAACGGGTATATTATTCACCACAGCTACTTTCTTTACCGTTTCTGGAAAGTTCATTTGAGCCGCTTCGAGTTGCTCAAAAGAGACTAGTTGCATAGAGGAGCCGCAGGAAGATACAACCAGACAAAAAAGAGAGAATAGGTAGTTTTTCGTTTTTTGCATAAGAAAGATTTTAAGAAAGCAAATGTACACTATTTCGGTTAATTCATCAACTAGAAGTAAAAAAAAGCGTTCGAACAAAGTTGTTCGAACGCTTTCTATAAGTATATGGCTAATTAGGCATTAGCACCGTGGCAGTTCTTGAATTTTTTACCACTCCCGCAAGGGCACAAATCATTACGACCTACTGTTTTTTCGGCACGAGCAGGCTCATTACGCTCCTCTCTCGTATCACGTCCAGCAGCACTTTGCTGAAGTGGATCATTCAAATCTTGTTTCACCTCTCTATATTGTTGACGCACTTGCTGAACAGGAGGTTCGGGTGCAGCTTCACGAACTTGTTCGGGCTCTTGCACGGGAATTTGTCCACGCATCAACACTGCAAGGGTGTGGTTATTTATCTTGTTCACCATGTTATTGAATAGATTCACCGATTCAAGTTTAAAGATCAAAAGAGGATCTTTTTGCTCGTAGCTTGCATTTTGAACGGAGTGCTTTAACTCATCCAACTCACGCAAGTTCTCTTTCCAAGCATCATCAATGGTGTGCAACAAGATTGCTTTCTCAAACGATTTGACAATCTCTTTTCCTTCCGATTCGTAAGCAGCTTTCAGATTAACCGAAATGTTGTACATGCGTTGACCGTCGGTAATAGGTATCATGATATTTTCGTACATGTGACCTTGGTTCTCGAAGACTTGCTTAATAACCGGCATGGCAATTTGCGCCATACGATCGGTTCTACGCTTGAAGTTAGCCATAGCAGCATCGAACGTACGATCAATCAACTCTTCGCGCTTCTTCGCATGGAACTCATCTTCCGTAAATGGACACTCCATAGCTAGTGTTTGAAGAATCTCCATTTTCACATCTTCAAAGTCTCCTACTGAAAGTGCAAAGCTAGAACGTTCCCAAATCATATTTACAATATCCATACCGATACGCTCACCCATCAAGGCGTGACGACGCTTGGTATAGATAACCACACGTTGTTTGTTCATCACATCATCATACTCCAACAAACGCTTACGAATACCAAAGTTGTTCTCTTCAACCTTCTTCTGTGCACGTTCAATAGAGTTCGAGATCATGCTATGTTCAATCATCTCACCCTCTTTAAATCCGAGTTTATCCATGTAACCCGCAATTCTGTCCGAAGAGAAGAGACGCATCAAGTTATCTTCTAAAGAGACAAAGAATACCGAAGAACCTGGGTCACCTTGGCGACCTGCACGGCCACGTAGCTGACGGTCTACACGACGGCTCTCGTGACGTTCGGTACCAATAATAGCCAAACCACCTGCTGCTTTCACCTCATCACTTAACTTAATATCGGTACCACGACCTGCCATGTTTGTAGCAATGGTCACAATACTTTTCTTACCCGCTTGCGCTACGATGTCTGCCTCGCGTTGATGAAGTTTGGCATTCAGTACGTTGTGCTCAATCTTACGCATAGTCAGCATTTTGCTCAACATCTCTGAAATCTCGACCGAAGTAGTACCCACAAGTACGGGTCTTCCCTCTTTGACCATCAACTCTACCTCTTCAATTACCGCTTTGTACTTTTCACGTTTAGTTTTGTACACACGGTCATTCATATCTTTACGAGAGATTCCACGGTTCGTAGGAATAACCACTACATCTAACTTATAGATATCCCACAACTCACCTGCTTCGGTTTCGGCTGTACCGGTCATACCCGAAAGCTTGTTGTACATACGGAAGTAGTTTTGCAAAGTAATCGTTGCAAAGGTCTGCGTAGCTGCCTCTACCTTTACACGCTCTTTCGCTTCAATGGCTTGGTGTAGTCCATCTGAATAACGACGACCATCCATAATACGACCTGTTTGCTCATCGACAATCTTCACTTGACCCTCCATAACCACATATTGATCGTCTTTCTCAAACATAGCATAAGCTTTCAAAAGTTGATTAATGGTGTGTACGCGTTCCGATTTGATAGCATAGTTAGTCATCAATTCATCCTTCTTAGCCAATTTATCTTCGGCTGTAAGTTCGGTTTGATTTTCTAGCTCCGAAAGCTGTGCAGCAATATCAGGAAGTACAAACAGAGTAGGATCAGCCGCATTTCCAGTAATAAGATCTAGACCTTTATCAGTTAGGTCTACGCTATTCATTTTCTCTTCAATTACAAAGAACAAAGGTTCGGTAGCCTCCGGCATACGCTTGTTATTTTGTTCCATGTAAATCTCTTCGGTCTTAAGCATACCTGTTTTAATACCCGGCTCACTCAAGAACTTAATCAATGCTTTATTTTTAGGCAATGCTTTGTGGCTACGGAAAAGCGCTAAGAATCCCTCCTCTTGCTCCTTCTTATCGGCAGAAGCGATCATACGTTTGGCATCGGCTAGCAATTGAGTAGCCAAACGTTTTTGTACTTCGAACAAGCGTTCTACCAATGGGCAAAGTTGTTCAAAGAGTTGGTCTTCGCCTTTTGGAACAGGACCCGAAATAATAAGAGGTGTACGTGCATCATCAATCAATACCGAGTCAACCTCATCGACAATGGCATAGTTGTGTTTGCGTTGCACCAAATCTTTAGGATTGGTTGCCATATTGTCACGTAGGTAGTCAAAACCAAACTCGTTGTTGGTACCAAATGTGATATCGGCTAAGTAAGCTTTGCGACGTGCGTCTGAGTTAGGTTGGTGTCTGTCGATACAATCTACAGTCAAACCGTGAAATTGATAAAGAGGTCCCATCCACTCCGAGTCACGCTTAGCCAAATAGTCATTCACCGTTACCACGTGAACACCATTTCCAGTCAATGCATTTAAGAATACAGGAAGAGTTGCAACAAGTGTTTTACCCTCGCCGGTAGCCATCTCAGCAATTTTACCTTTATGAAGCACTACCCCACCAAATAGCTGTACATCGTAGTGAATCATGCCCCAGTTAATCTCATTTCCCCCAGCATTCCAATTTTTTTTCCAGATGGCTTTATCGCCTTCGATGGTTACAAAATCTTTTCCAGAAGCAGCCAGTTCGCGATCCAAATCAGAAGCAGTGACTTCGATTATTGCATTTTCTGTCAAACGACGAGCTGTATCTTTTACAATGGCAAAAGCTTGAGGCATAATCTCCTCGAGCGCTTTCTCCAATTTGGCAACAATTTCCTTTTCTAACTTATCGATTTGCGCAAAAACAGGTTCGCGTTTCTCTATGTCGATGGTTTCTACACTCGCCTTAAGCTCCTCAACTACTTTTTTATCATCAGCTACTGCTTGGCGAAGGTACGCCTTTAACTCTTCTGTTTTTGCACGAAGTTCATCGTGACTTAATTGAGCAATCTCTGGATACACCGCTTTAACTTTGTCTACCCAAGGCTTGATTTCCTTCATGTCTCGGGTTGCTTTGTTTCCAAAAAGCTTGCTTATAAATTCATTAAATCCCATTGTATGTTTGTTTTTATTATATTCTAAAGTCTACTAGTTTTGTACGCTTTCAATCCTTGCAAAGGTACAACAAAATGCTGGTTTAGCCCAATCCCTGTTATACAATTATTTACAAAGACCAGTCAACGGAGGCGAGGAGGAGGCATTGGGAGCACGAATGCGCATAAAGTGGGCTACAGTAGGAGCTACTGCATCCATCTGAACAGGCGTCTTAACGATGCGAGGTTCAATGTTCCACCCCATAAAAATAAGTGGCGTAGAGCTGTAGGCATTTCTGACAACGCGTGTATCTAAAGAGTGACTGCGAACAATGCTCCACCCTGGCAGTACATCAATCCACAAATCGCCACTATAGGCTGAATGGTAGCGATTTCTAATTTTTCCAATTTCGGGAGTCCATGCACCAAGCAACAAACGGTGGGAAGAAAACACCTCTTTAACCCCACTAAACTGCACTAAAAACTCGGATGCACAGTTAAGAACTTCGGGTAGTTTGAGCTGTTTTTGCTCCAAGAGTTTATGGTTTAAGTAGATCTCTTGCTCGTGATGCGCATCCACATACCTTCCTTCACCATAAATAGCTGCCAAATACATATTAAGCAGAGCAGCACATCGATTAATATGGAATTCGCCGGTCGGTATTTTATAGGTTGCTTGATCCAAAGGATCGGGAGTCGTATAACCAGTAGAGGTGATAAAAAAGAGCGTATTATGAAGACCAACACCTTGATCAATTATCTCCAAGAGGTCGGCCAAGCTATTGTCTAAGCGAACGTAGGTATCTTGCATCTCCACAGGAAGTTCACTCGATGCTTTACCTTCGTAATTACCTGCATAGTAAGCAAGAGACAAAAGGTCTGGAACTAGGTCTTTCCCAATATTTGTACGATTCAAGCAGGTTTTGACCAATTTATTAACCTCCTCATTTACATAAGGACTTGTTTTGAACTTACGATACTTATTGGTTCGATCATCATCGAATTTATGCTTAAACGGGGCACGAGGAGATTCACTTGCCAAGTAGCGATAACTACCTATAGGAAGAAAGGGAGACCAGACGATGTTTGCAATCGAAAAATCCAACCCCTCCCGATCATTGTAGCTAGAAACCCAAGATGGGAAGGTACCATAATAGGTGCTTCCACTCCATTTACCGGTCTCATCGTTTATCCAGAAAGCCCCTTTTGAAGCGTGCCCTGCTGCCAATATGGCCATTTCCCGAGTGGGGGCAATGGAGTAAACCTCCGAAACCCCTTGCGTAGCCACTGTTAACTCATCCGACAAATTCGATACTTGGAGCCTCTTAGGCGAAGAGGATTCCAAGGTGTACACACCCATAAAATCTTTATCTTCCACACAATTGGTAACACGAAGGGTGGCTCTATCCATATAAGAATCGCCAACAATACCATTCAAACGCGGAGGTGCTCCCGAATAGAGGGCAGCCACTGCCGACGATTTATCAAGATCGGTAAAATTATATTCTGCATGATAAAAAACATGTCCCTCTTTCATTAAGCGCTTAAAGCCTCGATCACCATAGAGCGAAGAAAATGCCTCCATATAATCGACTCTCAGCTGGTCGATAGTCAATCCGACTACAAGCTTAGGCACTGCAGGTGCTTGTTGCGCTTGTAAAGCTGTTAATGCGATTACAGTTAAAAGAGAAGTCAAGATTGGTCTTTTCATCATTTCTTTAGTTTTTCATGGAGCCGTAAATGCTCGAGTGAATTTACCAGCAAAGATAGTGCCAAAGGTAGTACTGCCACAGGGAATTTTTGCAAAAGAAACGGAGAGGCAATTATAAACAGAGATAAGCTAATACTATTTACCCAATAAAATGGAGCAACTCTTCCCTTAACTAATGCATAGAGCGTCCAAGGGAGAAAGAGAAGCGAAAGGGGATTCATCCAAAGAATAAGCCAATTCGAACCGACGGTTGGATGCGTAGAGAAAAAGAACAGAAAGGCGATCACACAACCAGCCACTCCTTGCAATAAAGAGAGTAAAACATCCCAAAAAATAAGCTTACGCTTGGTTTTCATCCGATATAACGTAATGAGAAGCGAAAGAAATAGCAGTAAACAGGCACAACTCATGGGTGAGAGTGGAAAACTGGAAGCAAGCATTTCGGGCTCAACATCGACTGCTTTGGTTTCATAAAGCAGGAGGCTATGTACAGAATCACCTTGCAAGAACGTTGCCCCTCGAACCGCCTCCAAAAGGAAAAATGGAGCAAAAAGTTGTTCGCGGCTGGTAATTATTTTGTCAGCATCTTGACCCAGACACAAATCAATGCCCAACTCACTCCAAGGGCTTCCCGCCGTATATTGGTGAAGTATATCTCGATAAGAGAGCGTTGCATCGCCTTCAGGGTAACGCACTGTGGCCCCCAAGGCACTCTCTACAACATCCCTAGCACGGGTCGTACAGTTATCATAGAGAAAATTATAGCGATAAATTCGATTTTGAGGAAGATAATTATCATCCAGCAACCTCTTCAAAGCAGCTTTTGCCTCACTCGATAAATTAAGTGTTTGCTGATAGACTGACGATCCACGCATACCATATTCCGCTTCAAAATAGCGAAAAGGAGTAATTCCAAGCTGATAGTCGGTTTCACCACGAAGGAATCGAAAGATAAAGTGAGGGGTATTAAAACTAAACATTCCATAGTTATATACCCAATCTATATTTTGTTGAGGATCCTCATAACGAAGGGCAGTATGACCGAAGAGTGCATAAATTTCACTCCCAGGTTCGCAAGTCAATAAGCTAACACGCACTTCGGATGCGCGCAAAGTCATTGACATAGATAGAACCCAAAGCGATGCAAGCCCAAAAGCTATTCTTTTACAAAACAAAAATTTTTTCATAGGGATAATTAAACACCAACAATCTTTTCATAGGAGACTTTAAGCACCTATAGCCATACTTCCGATTATCGAAAGACCAAGAGTCTCTTTGAATACGGTTGGAGCTGCAAAAATAGGGTTTAATATTCATTAAATAGCGCACAAATATTAATTTTTGTCTTATTCCTACCTATTTTTTCTGTTACTTTGCATCGATTTATAAAGTTAACACAGTGAATTTAGTTATAGATATAGGGAACTCCACAGCCAAACTAGCCATTTTTGAAGAAAATCGATTGATTGAGGTAATCCGAGATTCTAACCAATCTTTTACACACTTACACACACTATGCGAGAAATACCCCATTAAACGAGGTATTATCTCTTCAGTCATCACCTACAGTGCTGAAATAGAGCAGGAGTTGAACAAGCTATCTTTTCCAATGATTCGATTCAGCTACCAGACCCCCATCCCTATCACCAACCACTACAAGAGCCCTGAAACCCTAGGCATGGATAGGCTTGCTGCGGTTGTTGCAGCGCATGAAATGCACCCCAACACCCCTCTTTTGGTTATCGATGCGGGAACCTGCATTACATACGACCTACTTGATTCGACTGGAAACTATCGGGGTGGAAATATTTCACCGGGGTTACAAATGCGCCTACAAGCTTTGAACCATTTCACAAACAAACTACCACTTGTTACTCCCGAGGGAGATTTACCTATGTATGGCTACAATACCGAAACAGCCATACGCGCAGGTGTACAAAAAGGTATCGAATTTGAAATGAATGGATACATACACCAACAGAGAAACCTCGAACCCGGCCTTTTTGTTTTTTTAACGGGTGGCGATGAATTTTCTTTTGATTGCAACTTAAAAAGTATCATCTTTGCAGACAGATTTTTAGTATTGAAAGGATTAAACAGAATAATAAGCTATAATGATAAATTATAAAAGAGTGATTGGTGCGTCTATTTTACTCACTTTCACTGGGCTAACTTGGGCTCAAATTACCACAAACTCTCCTTACACGCGTTATGGATACGGACAATTGTCTGATCAAAGTTTTGGCCAAAGTAAAGCCATGGGTGGAATTGCATACGGATTGCGTAATGGCCTCCAAATTAATGCATCAAACCCTGCATCTTATTCAGCTGTAGACTCTTTGACTTTCTTATTTGACACAGGCCTTTCACTACAAAATGCGAACTTCAAAGAGGGTGATGTTCGTACCAATGCTAAAAATTCCAGCATCGATTACATCGCTGCACAATTCAGACTACGCAAAGGACTTGGCTTAACCGTTGGATTCCTCCCCTACTCTTCTGTGGGATATAACATGTACAAAAGCAAAGAAATTTCGACAGATAGTGAAGGTAATACAGACATTAGTGTACTTGATACCTATTCTGCAGAGGGTGGATTACACCAAGTATTTGCAGGTGTAGGGGTAAAACTATTTGAAAACCTTTCGATTGGTGCAAACATTTCTTACCTTTACGGAACCATTCAACACTCTGTAACAACACAATTTAGCCAATCAGACGCTTATAGCAGCATTCGCATGGATGTAATAGAGGTGAATGATTACAAACTTGATCTTGGATTGCAGTATACACAACGATTGAATAGCAAGAATCATATTACATTGGGTGCTGTTTACTCATACGGGCACACACTGAATTCTACGGGAGCCAAATACATTCAAAAATACAGTTCGAGTGCCGTTACACAAACAGCTGATACCATCAAAAATGCATTTAGTATTCCACACACTTTTGGAGCAGGTATTACCTATGTGCACAACAACCGATTAACACTTGGATTCGATTATACTCTTCAAAAATGGGCCGATGCTAAATTCTATGATAAAACGGGATACTTTACCGATCGAGCTAAATATGCATTTGGTGCCGAATACCTTCCGAACCCTATTAGCAACAACTATCTAAAACGAATTAGATACCGAATGGGAGCTTATTACTCGGACCCCTATGCCAAAGTAGACGGAAAAGAAGGCGCACGTGAGTATGGCATTAGTGCAGGTTTTGGACTTCCGATCTTCCAAAGTAAATCAATCCTAAGCATTTCGGGCGAATACACCAAGGTGAGCCCCAAGATTGCTGGAATGTTGGAAGAGAACTATTTAAAGATTAATGTGGGACTAACATTTAATGAGCGTTGGTTCATGAAATGGAAAGTAGAATAATAGATTAAAGAAACACACAAATAAATTTACATACAATGAGAAAGAAAACATTAATTGGGTTGTTAACTCTTTCAATGGGTGCAACTGCAGCATTTGCACAGACAGGTGCACAAAGCGGGTCACGTTATGGCCATGGTGAAGACAGTATTAACTGCTTGAGAAACATTAGTATTTACACAGAGTATGTAAAAACTAGCAACTTTAAGGATGCCTACACTCCATGGAAAAGCGTATTTGACGAAGCTCCAGTAGCACAAGCAGGAACCTATACCAATGGTGCTAGAATCCTTCGTTGGTTCATTTCAAATGAAACAGATGCAGCCAAACAAAAAATGTACTTTGAAGAGCTCATGAAAGTATACGATCAACGTCTTCAGCACTTAGATGTACTTAACAGCTACGTTAAAAGACCCGTATCTAGAGGTTCTATCATCGGAATGAAAGCGCATGACTACTACGCAATGGGATGCCCAGATGTAAATGTAGCATACACACTTTTCAGCGAAGCAGTTAGCAGCGAAAAACAAGGAGCTGATTACTATGTATTGCAAGAATTCATGGACATCTCTTCTCGCAAACTAAAAGGAGATGATTCTCACAAAGAGCAATTTATTCAAGATTACCTAGACGCATCTGGCTATGCTGATCTTGCTTATAAAGCGAGCGAAAAAGAGAATGACAAGGCAAACTTGAAGCATGCAAAAGAGAATATTGATGCCTATTTTATCAATAGTGGTGCTGCAAGCTGTGACAACCTACAGAATATTTATGGTCCTAAAGTAGATCAAAACAAAACAAACATGGATTATTTGAAACAAGTAATCTACGTAATGCAATTGTTAGGATGTACAGAGCAAGAAGCCTATTTTGCTGCTTCTGAAGCTGCACATGCTATTGAGCCTAGTGCTGCAACAGCTGTTGGTTGTGGATACATGTACTATAAAAAAGGGGACATCGCAAAATGTTTTGAATACTTTGACCAAGCGATTGAGTTGGAACAAGATCCGATTGCCAAAGCAGACTATTTGTACAAAACAGCTGCTATCTTGTTTAGCCAAAAACAGTTGAGCAAAGCAAAACAATACGCCAATCGTTCGATTTCACTTAACGGAAATAACGGTAATGCCTATATTCTAATTGCAACCATGTATGCATCTAGCCCTAACTGGAGTGACGAAGGCGCACTAAACAAGTGTACCTACTTTGCAGTGATTGACAAGCTACAAAAAGCGAGAAGTGTTGACCCAAGCGTAGCAAGCAAAGCCAATGAATTAATTGCCACCTACTCTAAATACACACCTAAAGATGCAGATTTATTCTTCCTTGGATTGAAAAAAGGAGATGCTGTAACCATCGGTGGTTGGATTGGTGAAACAACAACGATTAGATAAAATATGCTTAGAAGCAGATTAAAATATCTTTACTCACACTACCTAAACATAACAGTTGCCATTGGGGCAACTGTTATGTTCGTTTTATTTCCATCCTGTTCAGGAAGCAACAAACAGCTTACTGAATCAATTATTGAACGCGACTCCCTTCCTTCCATGCGTACCCTGGGAGTTACCACTCTCATTTCTGATTCGGGAGTAATTCGTTATAAAATCATTGCCGAAGAGTGGGAAATATTTGACAAGAAGAACCCTCCCTACTGGGCATTTGAAAAGGGTGTTTACCTGGAAAAATTCGACAGTTTGTTTCATATTGACTCAAGTGTAAAAGCCGATACAGCCTATTACTTTGAACAGAAAAAGCTTTGGAAACTGAAAGGAAATGTGCATATTCGCAACCAGCAAGGCGATAAATTCGACACACAACTCCTTTACTGGGATGAAAAACAGGAGAGGATTTATTCAGATAGACCCATTCGAATAGAACAACCCGATAAGAGTATAATTAATGGGAGATACGGTTTTGAATCAAATCAAAATCTTACGGAGTATCAAATTTACAATAGCACAGGTACTTTTACCGTAGAGGATAGCGCACCAAAAGACAGCATCCAAAGTGATATCATTCGTTAATCAATAAAAAGACTATGGGAATATTTATACAGATTCTTATTTCAATGAGTTTCTCGGCTTTTTTCTCAGGATTGGAAATAGCTTTTGTCTCGTCCAACAAGTTACGCTTCGAAATGGATCGAAGCAAACAAAGCATATCCTCTCGTATTCTCGCCATCTTTTATAAAAACCCCAACCATTTTATTTCGACCATGCTGGTAGGTAACAACATAGCATTGGTTATCTATGGTATCCTTATGGCTCAACTTATTGAGCAACAATTTCTAGCTGGGCTTATTCAGAATGAACTGATTGTTGTATTGATACAAACCATCATATCGACACTCATCATTCTAGTAACTGGAGAGTTTTTACCAAAGACCCTTTTCAAAATCAATCCCAACTTCACCCTAAATATTCTAGCAGTACCCACCTTTATCTGCTACATCTTACTCTATCCTATTAGTCAGTTCGCATCGGGTGTCTCTAATTTACTGCTCAAACTAATGGGTACCAAACCCAACAAAGATGCCAATGTAAAAGCATTTACAAAGGTCGATCTCGATTACTTTATTCAAAGCAGTTTACCCACGTCAGAAAGCAAAGAAGAGGTGGATAGCGAAATACAGATTTTCCAAAATGCACTCGATTTCTCGAGCATTAAGGTACGCGATTGCATGATTCCCCGCACCGAAATTATCTCTATCGAGAAAGAGGATAGTCTGGAAGAGCTAAAGCAACAGTTCATTAAAAGTGGAAAAAGCAAAGTGATCGTATACAAAGAAAACATAGACAACATTACAGGTTACATTCACTCCTCAGAAATGTTTTTAAACAACACCAACTGGACCGAGAGTATACGTTCACTCCCTATCGTTCCCGAGACGATGAATGCACACAAACTAATGAAGCTCTTTATGCAACAGAAGAAAGCCCTTGCCGTGGTGGTCGATGAATTTGGGGGCACATCGGGTATTGTAGCACTTGAAGATTTAGTCGAAGAGATTTTTGGAGAGATTGAAGATGAACACGATAACACCTCCTACATTGCAAAAAAAATAGGTGATAACGAATACATTTTCTCTGGTAGGCTAGAGATAGAGAAAGCCAATGAGCTATTCGACCTCTATCTACCCGAAAATGATGATTATCAAACCATAGGTGGTCTCATTCTACACTACTACCAAAGTTTTCCGAAAGCACACGAAACAATTACCGTAGAAGAGTTTAAATTTAAAATAATAAAAGTTACGGACACAAAAATTGAATTGGTCAAACTAAAGGTGAATGAATAGCATTTTTTTCACCAGAAGGTAGCTCACAAAGTACTTTTTTTGTATCTTCGTGCGCTTTTACTACAATTTAAAAAACAATAAACAAAAATAGTATATCAAAAAAATGGCAACATTACAAACAATCAGAAGTAAAGGACCTCTTCTTATCGGGGTGCTTGGTCTTGCTCTCTTTGCGTTCATTGCAGGCGATGCATGGAGGGTACTCCAACCCCATCAAGGAAAACAAGATGTAGGTGAAGTGAACGGAAAAGAGATTACAGCTCAAGAGTATCAAGGTCTACTTGATGAGTATACTGAAGTGATTAAATTAACACAAGGTGTATCGAATCTAAGTGACGACCAATTGACTCAAGTGAAAGATCAAGTATGGCAAAGTTACGTAAACAGTGAACTTATTGCTAAAGAGGCAAGTAAACTTGGACTAACCGTTTCAAAAGCTGAAGTTCAGTTTGTAATTGATCAAGGTGTACACCCCTTGTTGTCACAAACTCCTTTCCGCAATCCTCAAACAGGTGCGTTCGATAAGGATATGCTTAAAAAGTTCTTGTTAGATTATTCAAATCTACACACCAGCGGCATGCCTGCACAATACATTGAGTATTACCAAAGCATGGCTTCATTCTGGGGCTTTATCGAAAAAACATTGGTACAATCTTTATTGGCCGAAAAATACCAAAACTTAATTGCTAAATCACTTATTTCAAACCCTGTTTCGGCTGAAGATGCGTTCAAAGCACGTACGGAACAAAGCGATGTAGTGCTAGCTGCACTTCCATACAGCTCTATTGATGATGCAAGTATTGAAGTAACAGAGAGCGAAATCAAAGCACTTTATAACAAAAAGAAAGAGACGTTCGAACAAACGGTAGAGACTCGCAATATCAAATACATCGATATTCTTGTAACTCCCTCTGAAGTGGATCGCGAAGAGGTATTGAACGAAGTAACTGAAGCAGCTTTGCAACTAGCAAATCCTTCAGAGATGAGCTCATTCATCCGTTCAACTGGTTCGGTTGTTCCATTCTCTCCTATCGCTGTAAACAAAAGTGTACTTCCTAGTGATGTAGCTGCTCGTTTGGACTCAGTGAAAATAGATGAAGTATATGGTCCTTACTACAACCAAGCAGATGACTCATACAACGCTTTCAAGATTGTATCTAGAGCAACTGCACCCGACTCAATTGAGTTCCGCCAAATACAAGTATTTGCTGAGAACGAAACAAAAACAAGAGAGTTGGCCGACAGCATTCTAAACGCATTGAAAGGTGGAGCCAGCTTCGAAACATTGGCTGCTAACTACGGTCAAGGTGGAGAATCGAACTGGTTAACAGCTCGTAGCTACGAAGGTGCAGAACTTGATTCAGAAAACCTTCGCTTCCTTACTGCGCTCATCGAAGCAACTCCTAAAGCGTACACAAACCTAACCATGCAACAAGGAAATGTAATTTTGCAAGTCTTAAACAAAAAAGCAATGCAAAACAAATACCAAGTAGCCGTAGTGAAGCGCCCCGTAGAGTTTAGCAAAGAGACTTACAATCAAGCTTACAACAACTTTAGCCAGTTTGTTGCACAAAACACCACATTGGCACAAGTTACTGCTAACGCTGAAGAGAACGGTTTCCGTTTGCTAGAGCGTAATGACTTCCACACTTCTGAGCACCGTGTAGGTGGCGTAAGAGGTACAAGAGAGGCATTGAAGTGGATTTTCGAAGCCAAAGAGGGACAAGTATCTCCATTGTATGAGTGTGGCGAGAACGATCACCTTATGGTAGTAGCTCTTGAAAAAATCAACACGGTAGGTTACCGCAGTATCGACCAAGTAGCAGATATGCTAAAAGCAGAGATCATTAAAGAGAAAAAAGCAGCGAAGTTGATGGCCGAATTAAAAGGAGCCGATGTAGCGAAAGCAAAAGCGATGGCTAACGCTGTAAGCGATACAGTGAAACACATCACATTTGCAGCACCTACTTATGTTTCTGTAACACGTGGTAGCGAACCAGTTTTGGGTGCATTTGCTAGTAAAGCAAAAGTAGGCGAAACCTCACAACCCATCAAAGGTAATGCAGCCGTTTATGTACTTCAAGTAGTAAACAAGGAGCAAAATGCTGAAACATTCGAAGCAAAAACAGAAGAGGCTAACTTAACAAATATGTCGGTTCGTTTTGGAAGCAACTACATTAACGATTTGTATAAGAAAGCAAAGGTAACAGACTCACGCTACCTTTATTTCTAAACTCAAATTATCCCTACAACGAAAGAGGAGGTACCTGATTGGTACTTCCTCTTTTTTTATGCCCTCGAATGAAATGGCTATTCAAACCCATAAAACCATTTATATTAACTAAATCAGATGTGAAAAAGTAGAAAGAGGTGTATTGTTTTCAAATTAATAATTGTATTTTTGAATCTATATAGACCAGAAATATATGCATAAAAAATACCTATCTTTCCTAGGAGCAGTTGCCATTGCTACCAGCCTTACTGCCCAAAATGTAGAACAAGCCAAGAAACTCTTTCTACAAGGAGAATATGAACAAGCCAAACCTATGTTTGAGAGCCTCGTAAAGAAGGCTCCCGCCAATGCCAATTACAACCTGTGGTACGGTGTGTGCTGCTACGAAACAGGCGACAAAGCAACCGCCCTCCCCTATTTAAAACGAAGTGCCGATCGAAAAGTTATAGATGGGTACCGCTACCTAGGTAAGCTCTATGCAGACCTATACCGATACGAAGAGGCCGTCGATAATTACGAAGAGCACATAAGCTGGCTAGAAAAGCGGAAACGATCGACCGAGGTGGCCGAAGAGGAGCTCGCAAACATTCGCATTGGCGCCCGTATGATAAAAGGGGTAGAAGATATTACCGTTATAGACAGCTTTGTAGTCGAGAAGAGCAACTTCTTACAAACCTATAAAATAAGCCGAGAAGCAGGAAAAATAAGCCAAGACGAGAAGATAGCTGGTACAGCCTACCAAACCGAATTGGGCAACAAGCTGATTTATGGCGATAAGAATGGTGCTGGATCCATGGAGCTATATACACGCATCAAGTTACTTGATGGTTGGGGCGAAGCAGAACCCATCTCCTCACTCAACACCTTGGGCAATGTAAACAACCCCTTTTTGATGCCCGATGGTACTACCCTCTACTTTGCTGCCGAGGGAGAGACCTCATTGGGTGGATATGACCTCTACGTAACTCGATTCAATTCGGACACCGGTCACTATTTTCGTCCAGAGAATATGGGAATGCCGTTTAACTCGACAGCCAATGACTATATGCTAGCCATCGATGAGTTTAATCAACTGGGATGGTTTGCATCGGACCGTAATCAGCCTACTGACTCGGTCTGCATTTATGTATTTGTACCCAACGAATCGAAAGTAGTATATAACTACGAGCAGACTCCTTCAGAGACTTTAAGCGATGCAGCTAGCCTACGCTCTATCCAATCCACTTGGAAAGATGAAAATAAAGTGCGTCTAGCCAAACAGAGACTCGCTGCTCTGATGTATGCACAACCCGAATCGGTAAAGAAAAAAGAGTTTAGTTTTATTGTAGATGACTTGGCCACTTATCACACCCTAACGGAGTTTAAATCGGCACAAGCCCGAGAGCTCTACACCCAGTTGCAACAAAAAGAGAAGGACTTAAGTGCCCTCCAGAAAGAGCTAGATGCCAAACGCGAGCAGTACACCACAGGAAGCGATGCCTTGAAAAAGAACCTTGCTCCCGGTATACTCGAACTAGAGAAACGCTCCAAGCAACTTTGGGAGGAGGCAGAGAAACTCACCATCTCTGTACGCAATGCAGAGATTCAAACGCTTAGAAAGTAACACTAAATAGAAAGAACCATGGAACTATTAATCATTGCTGGAGTTATATTAGCTGGAATTATTTTCTTTCTCATCGAGGTTTTTTTGATTCCAGGAACAAGCATTGCTGGTATCTGCTCGGGTATCTGCTTGCTCTTTGCCAACTACTACGCCTTTTCCGAATTAGGAACAAGTGCAGGTCTAATTACCCTGGCTGTAACCACCCTAGGGGCAGTAGCAGCTATGGTTTGGTTTATGCGGTCGAAAGCAGTCGATAGACTCTCCCTCAAAAAAGAGATCGACTACAACATGGACAAACTAGAAGGTGTGCATATTCAAGTAGGCGATAAAGGAGTCGCACTAACACGCCTAGCGCTGATAGGCAATGTAGAATTCAATGGACAAATTGTAGAGGTACGCTCTATGGATGGCTTTATTGACGAAAAAGAGGAAGTCTACATCGAACGAATTGCCGAGCGAACCGTCTTTGTACGAAAAGTAAAGTAAACATAAGTAAGAACTTTTAAAACAAATCACTATGTTAGAACCCAATTATCTTCCATTCATTCTGATTGGAGGGGCGATTATCTTTATCTTCCTCTTCTTTCACTACGTACCCTTCTTCTTGTGGCTATCGGCCAAAGTGTCAGGTGTACGCGTTAACCTAATTCAACTCTTTTTAATGCGCATCCGTAATGTACCGCCTTACGTAATTGTGCCTGCCATGATTGAAGCACACAAAGCGGGATTAAACAACATAACTCGCGACGAATTAGAGGCACACTACATGGCTGGTGGTCATGTAGAGAAGGTAGTACACGCCTTGGTATCTGCATCGAAAGCCAACATCGAACTATCGTTCCAAATGGCCACCGGTATTGACCTTGCTGGTCGCGATGTATTCCAAGCCGTACAGATGTCGGTTAACCCCAAAGTGATTGATACCCCTCCGGTGACTGCAGTAGCCAAAGATGGTATTCAGCTTATTGCCAAAGCGCGTGTTACGGTACGTGCCAACATCCGCCAATTGGTAGGGGGAGCTGGCGAAGATACCATCCTGGCCCGTGTAGGCGAAGGGATTGTATCCTCTATTGGTTCCTCTATTAATCACAAATCGGTACTTGAAAATCCCGATTCAATCTCGAAACTGGTGCTACGCAAAGGACTGGATGCCGGTACAGCCTTCGAAATCTTATCAATTGATATCGCCGATATCGACATCGGTCGTAACATTGGTGCAGCACTTCAAATAGACCAAGCCAATGCCGATAAAAACATTGCGCAAGCCAAAGCCGAAGAACGCCGTGCCATGGCCGTAGCCCTAGAGCAAGAGATGAAGGCCAAAGCCGAAGAGGCTCGTGCCAACGTAATTCAAGCCGAAGCCGAAGTACCCAAAGCAATGGCCGATGCCTTCCGCAGTGGAAACATGGGCATTATGGACTACTACCGCATGAAGAATATTCAAGCCGATACCAGCATGCGCGAGAACATAGCCAAGCCCGATTCAAGCATGGGCGACTCGCCATTGTCTAAATAAACGCACAGAGTAAGTAACTTAACCGTTCCATTTTAGTGTCCGACAACTGTAAGACGCGTGCTTGACGGCCGTGAAGCACGTGTACACCAGCCGTGAAGCACGCGCTTCACGGCTGTCGGACACTAACTTTATCAGCAAGTTTGAGTAACTTTCTCCCTACATTTAAAGAATATCTCACCTAAGTAGGTACAACGAGAATCTAAACAAATAAGCCTTATGAAAAAATATTTTGCCCCCTCCGAATTAATTATCAATCCCGATGGATCTGTGTTTCACCTACACTTACGCCCTGAACAGTTGGCAGATAAGGTTATCTTAGTAGGCGATCCCGGTCGGGTGGCCCTTGTTGCCTCGCACTTCGAGACGAAAGAGTGCGAAGTAGAGAGCCGTGAGTTTAAAACTGTAACCGGTAGCTACCAAGGCAAACGCATTACGGTACTCTCTACCGGCATTGGTTGTGACAACATCGACATTGTGGTAAACGAACTCGATGCCCTAGCCAATATCGATTTTGAGACACGTTACGAGAAAGAAAACTTGCGCCAATTGGAGTTGGTACGCATTGGCACCTGCGGCGGCTTACAGCCCAACACACCCGTAGGCACCTTTGTATGTTCCGAAAAATCGATGGGATTTGATGGCCTACTCAACTTCTACAGCGGCCGAAACGCCGTATGTGACCTCCCCTTCGAAGCTGCCTTCCTTCAACACATGGGCTGGACCGGCAACTTGTGTCAACCCGCTCCCTATGTAATTGATGCAGACAGTGAACTACTCGACCGCATTGCCCAAGCCGATATGGTACGTGGCGTAACGATTGCAGCCGGTGGATTCTTTGGTCCACAAGGTCGCGAGCTACGCATTCCACTAGCCGACCCCAATCAAAACGAGAAGATCGAGAACTTTGAGTACAAAGGGCACCGCATCACCAACTTCGAAATGGAGAGCTCGGCACTTGCTGGACTTGGCAAACTCATGGGACACAAAGCGATGACGGTCTGCATGGTTATTGCCAATCGCCTGATTAAAGAGGCCAATACCGGCTATAAAAACTCCATCGACACCTTGATTAAAACCGTATTGGATCGTATTTAGCGATTCCTCCTACTTATTTGGAGAGTAACTCAAGAGGGAGTTTGATTCGTCTCAGGATCGAACTCCCTCTTTTAGAAGCCCCACTACCCGCTTCACGTCCCATTACGGAATAGATTCCCTCCATAAATGAATAAAACCCCAATCACAAAAAACAGAAACCCATGGAACCAACATTTAAACTAACTGCCACAAACAAAGAAGAGCAATACCAAGAATTTCTACCCCAACTAGCCGCTCTTATTGAAGATGAAAAAGAGGAGGTAAGTGTACTAGCCAACGTAGCCGCTGCCCTGCACGAAGCCTTTGGCTTTTTCTGGGTAGGATTCTACCTCGTTAAAAACGACCAACTCGTTTTGGGTCCTTTCCAAGGAAGTGTAGCCTGCTACCGCATCCGTCACGGCAAAGGGGTATGTGGCACCGCTTGGGCCACCGCACAAACCCAATTGGTACCCGATGTAGAGGCCTTTCCGGGTCACATCGCCTGTAGTGCCCTCTCTAAATCAGAAATTGTGATCCCGATGGTGGTCCACAACCAGGTGGTTGGTGTACTCGATATTGATAGTGACCAACTGAATGATTTCGATGAAACCGACTGCCGCTACCTCGAAGAGTTGATACAATTGGTGGTGAAGAGCCTTTACTAAGAAACGAGATTAACTGCCTAACTAGATTAGCTGTTATAAAAGCTCAAAATAGTGAATCACTACCTAATCTCATCACTTTTTACTACTTTTGTAGCGGATAAACAGGGCAGTGGCTTCACCCCCACTCCCACAAACCCCGACGCTTAGCAGCCTGCTTCTCTTTGAATCACCTGGAAGCATAGCGTCGACTCACCTATTTATAAAGTTAAATGCTCACTATCGTTCGTATATGATCACTCTTCAAGAAACCATCTGCGCCATTGCAACCGCACAAGGCGGCGCCATCGGAACCATCCGTGTATCGGGTCCCGAAGCCATCGAAATAACCACACGCATCTTTACCCCTCTACAAGGTAAAAAGCTGTCGGAACGAAAAGCCTACACCCTTAGCTTTGGCCACATTCACAACGAAGTAGGTGAAGTAATAGACGAGGTATTGGTCGCACTTTTCCGCGCCCCCCACTCGTATACGGGCGAAGAGAGTACCGAAATTATGTGCCACGGCTCTAGCTACATCCTCCAACAAGTGCTTCAGCTACTCATGAAAGAGGGATGCCGCTCTGCCCTACCCGGCGAATTTACCCAACGCGCCTTCCTGAATGGCAAGATGGACCTAAGCCAAGCCGAAGCGGTGGCCGACTTAATAGCCTCCACCTCGGCCGCTACCCACCGTCTAGCCATGAGCCAGATGCGCGGCGGCTTCAGCCAACAACTTACCGAGCTGCGCGACCGCCTGCTACACATCACCTCACTCATGGAACTGGAGCTCGACTTTAGCGATCACGACGACATCGAGTTTGCCGACCGCAGCGAGCTAAAAGGATTGGCCGATGAGATAGAGCAGGTCATTTCGAAATTGGCGCACTCCTTTAGTGTAGGGAATGCGATCAAGAACGGGATACCTGTGGCCATTATTGGTGAAACGAATGCGGGTAAATCGACCTTGTTAAATGCACTGTTGAATGAAGAGAAAGCAATCGTAAGTGACATTCACGGTACTACGCGCGATGTGATTGAGGACACGGTAAACCTGCAAGGCATCACCTTCCGCTTTATCGATACAGCGGGTATCCGCCACACCACCGATACCATCGAAAGCATCGGGATAGAGCGTACGTTCCAAAAACTGGAGCAAGCAGACATCGTACTGTGGATGATTGATGCAACGGAGAAAGAGGAGCGTATTGCGGAGTTGCAGGCGCAAATTGTACCCTTGTGCAAAGGCAAGAAACTCATCATGCTCTTCAACAAAGCGGACATGATTACCGCTTCGGCACAAGCTTCGTTAGAGTCACTCTTTGCTGAAATCACGGGCGAGAAACTCTTTATCTCAGCACGCGAGAAGAAGAACTTGGAGGCGCTAGAAAGCTCCTTGGTAAATGCGGCTGCCCTCCCCCAAATCACACAAAACGATGTAATCGTAACCAACATGCGCCACTACGAAGCACTCACCCGTGCCCTAGAGGCCATTCACCGCGTACAAGAGGCGATGGACTACGGTCTCTCGGGTGATTTAGTAAGCGAGGACCTCAGACAGTGTATCTACGAGCTTTCGGACATTGTGGGCGAAGTGACTACCGATCAGGTATTGGGGAATATCTTTAAGAATTTCTGTATCGGCAAGTAAGTACCGATTACAATCCATTAAAAACAATCACATTCTATAGTTAAAGCACTCACGATGAGTGCTTTTCTTTTTGCGGGTTACTCTCGATTTTAATCGTTAGTAACCCTTTTTGCGTCAATTCTCGTACCGC
>JBOFRN010000109.1:0-23338 GCA_051651025.1 Phocaeicola sp. | reverse complement strand
CTTTGAAATGCGAAACTGACTTCGTTGCTCAAGGTGCTGACTTTATTGCTTTGGCTCAATCTGTACTTGATTTAGCTGTTGCTAACAAATGCCAATCTCTTGAAGAAATCCTAGCTCTTCCTATGGGTAATGGTACTGTGCAAGAGGCTATCACTGATCGTAGTGGTATCTCTGGCGAGAAAATGGAATTAGATGGTTACTCTGTAGTAGAGGGTGAAGTAGCAATTTACAACCACCAAAACAAGAGCCAACTTTGTACAATGGCTGCATTCAACAAGCCTTGTGATGCTGCAGTAGCTAAAAACATTGTAATGCAAATTGCTGCAATGAACCCATTGGCAATCAATGAAGCTGGTATCTCTGAAGAGGTTAAGCAAGCTGAAATCCAAGTTGCTATTGACAAAACTAAAGCTGAGCAAGTACAAAAAGCAGTAGAAGCTGCTTTGAAGAAAGCTGGTTTCAACCTATACATTGCTGAAAACGAAGAGCACCTTAATGAAGGTATCATGAAGGGTAGCATTACTGAAGCGCAAGCGGAAGAGATTCGTCAATTGAAAGCTGCTGTAGCTGCTGAGAAATCTGCAAACATTCCTGAAGCAATGGTACAAAAAATTGCTGAAGGCCGTATGGGTAAATTCTACAAAGAAGTTTGCTTGTTGAACCAAGAGTACATCATGGATGGCAAGAAAACAGTAGCTGAAGTATTGAAAGAGGTAGATGCTGAATTGACAGTAACTGCATTCAAACGCTTTACTTTGCGTGCTGAGTAATTAGCTCCAAATGGTATATTAAAAAGCCCATCTTGCATCGATGCAAGATGGGCTTTTTAATATTTAGGGATTCTAATCCCCTCTAGTAATTGGGTAGATTTGCATCTATATTCTATTTTATAGAAGGCTTCGGCTATTTGGTTTGGCTATATCCTTCTTGCTTAAGTAATTCAATAATGCGTTGCTTGAGATCACCCTGTATGATAATTTCACCCTCCTTTGCAGAGCCTCCTACGCCACATTTGCTTTTTAAGACTTTGCCTAACTCTTTCAGATCCTCTTCTGTTCCTATGAATCCACTAACTAAGGTGGCCGTTTTCCCCCCTCTTCCTTTTTTCTCAATACTCACCCGAAGCTTTTGTTGCTTCTTAGCTATTGTTTCGCTTTCTTCTTCGTCAGAGTAATTGTAATTATAGTCGGGATTTGTCGAGTAGACTACATTGAGTCGTTCTTTCCAGTCATTCTTTTTCATATTTGCCCAATTAAATTTTAATTATTGCATCCATTTGTTTGCAGTCTGATGGTTAATTTTAGTTATATACCTGTAAATCAGATTATAAACCACAAAGATATTACATTATTGTGTACTTTTACGCTCTTTTTGTTATAAAATTAATTATTTAATGAAGCAAATGGGTAAAATTAAATGTTGGTTTGTAATCTTTATCACTATCTGTTGTTTTCTTTCTGCTTGTGAGAGTGAACATGGGGCATCTACCGATAGTGGTACAGTTAACCTGAACCTTTTAGTAGAAACACAAACTGTAGTAGGGAGTCTTTCAAGGAGTAATCAAACCGAAATCGATGCTCCTGATGTAAATGAGTTTTCTCTTTGCTTTATGCAGGGTGAGAATGAGTTTTTAGTTATCGATAAAATTGGAGAGTGGGATTCTGAGATAGCACTTCCGGCTGGCTTTTATCGTGTCATAGTTTATTATGGTAATCCAACAGCTGAGGGTTTTGATCTGCCTTACTTTTTGGGGGAGACGAATGTAACAGTAGTACCCAATGAGGTTTCCTATGCAGAGGTAACCTGTAGCTTGGCGAATACGGTACTTACTTTCGAATATTCCGAAGTTTTTCAAAACTATTTTAGTAGTTATCTAGCTACTGTTAAAACCGCACTTGGCAATTCGATTCTTTTAGATAAGGAGGAGCAGCGCTTTCTCTATGTGCAGCCTGGTGCTGTTTCGATTGGTATGGATTTGACTCGCCAGGGTGGTACCACCGGTTACGAGTCACTCAAGTTACTAGTTGTAGATGATGCTAGTGTTGAAATGAAAACTCACTACAACTTCCGCTTTGATGTAGATGCAGGTGGTGAAATGCTCCAAATAGCTTTCGATGATGAGGTGGTTATGCAGCCCATTGATATTTCGACTATTAATGCTGCCCCTCCTAAATTTACTACAGTAGGTGTAGTGCAGGGTGAAATAATCAGCCATCCGGAGTTGGCCGAGAAAGAGATTACGGCCCTTCTTTCTGCAGCAAGTGGAATAAGAAAGGTAAAATTGGCGATCCACTCTACCTTCTTAGCGAATTTGGGTATTCCCCAGCAGGAGTTTGATTTGACTGATGTCGAAAATCAGGAGACGATTCAGTTATTGGAGTCGTTAGGCTTAGGTGTTCGTGGACTAAATAGTCTTGATAAGATGGTCTGGTTCGACTTTTCAAAACTTGCTGCTACTCTTCAGTGTGTGGGTGATGAGGGAACACATACCTTTACCATAAGTGCTATCGATAAGATTGGTAAAACGTGTGAAGCACTTACGTTCACCATACAATCGATTAACTATCCTATAGAGGTGATTAAATCTGAGAGCCAAATCTGGAATATCTGGGATGAGATGGCTTACGCTACGTTACGTACAGCTGGAGATGCATCGAAAGTAAAGGCCTATCTTCTAACCAATGGTACTACTCAGGAGGTAGCAGTAGATGCTTCGGAACTTACTTCGGGTAGTTACGAATTGGCTCTTGCTCTTCCTGGTTCTACAGGAGAATGTCAACTTCGTTTTGAACTTGGTAGTTCGGTTACTCATCTTGAAGTGGCTCCGCTTGTTCCTGCTTATACCTTGTCTTTGAGCAATGAGTTGGCTGTATGGGCCAAGCAAGCCTATTTGAGAGTAGAAGGAGTTGATGCGAGTTCCGAAAGCAATGTTATGGAGCATTTAACGCTCATTGCTGATGATCGCGCGTTGCCATTTCAAGCCGATGGAACTGAGATTGTAGTTCATGGATTGAGACCAGGAACTACCTACGAAATTGTACCTCACTGTGCAGGTGTAGCTAACTTAGAGGCAAAACTAACGATTACTACTGAAGAAGCATTGCAATTGCCCAACGCTGATATGGAAGATTGGTACTATACACGTCCTAGTGGTGTACAGCATTGGGAAGTTTGGTATGCATCCAAAGAGGGAGAAACCTCTGTTTGGAATACACTCAATGCTAAAACAACCTCTGAAGGAGGAACAAATTCAGGAGCATTTGCAGGATCCAATCGTAATGGATGTCGTTATAATGCCAATTCAGGTACAATTCAAACGACAGAAGCCAATAGTGGTAATAGTGCTGCACTGATTCGTGCAGTAGGTTGGGGGAAAGGAAACAGTGCCACTGGAAGTGCTAACTCAAAGTATGGTGATCCAGGTTATTTGTATGTAGGTAGCTACAATTCAGAAACACAATCTCCCAATTATGACGGAATGCCTTTTAATTCTCGTCCCTCTTCACTCTCTTTCTATCAGAAATACGCACCAGGAAATGGGGGTGATAGTTATTTAGCCGAAATTGCCTTGTTTTATAAGAACGGTGAGGAGGTTCTTGAGATAGGGCGAGGGAGTGTACGTGGTTCAGAAGCAACTACCTCTTACCAGCAAGTAACCGTACCAATTACCTATTTTGAGTCCTCATTACTTTATAAACCTACTCATTTGCATGTTCTATTCAAATCCGGTGACAAAGCTGATAATGCATCTTTTGTAAAAGTACCTAGTTTTGGTAACCTCTCTACAGGAGAATTTATAGGTAGCCAACTATACATTGACGATATTACATTGAATTATGAATAAGCAGACAACAATCATGAAATATATCTATTTAATGCTCATATCTCTCTTTCTTTTCTCATCGTGTGAGAGAGAAGCTTTTGTGTACGACAAAAGCGATAATAATGGTTCGCTTGAAGAATCAAGTTTACCAGATGTTGAAGTTAGCCTAGCTAGTTTAAAAATAAGTTTAAACAAGCAGGTAAATCGTCGTATGGAAACCGATGAGATGGCTAACTACCTGATTCGTATATACAATTCGGGCAGTACGGATACGCTCTCTTGGCTCTACAAAGATTTACCCGAGTTGATAACTCTAAAGGCTAGAGGTTATGTAGTCGAAGCACTCTCGCATCTGCCTAGTGATGTAGCTTGGAATAAACCGTTTTACTATGATTCTAAAGAGTTTCAAGTTCAAGAAAACCAAGTAACTACCATTGGCACGCTTACTTGTAGACTATCATCTATCTTAGTTAGTGTTGTTTTAGACGAGAAACTGTGTGAGTATATTCAAAAGGATGCTCGCGTAGTCATCCGAGTAGGGAAAGGAGAATTGACCTATAATTTTGGCGAGGAGCGAGTAGGAAGCTTTATGCCTTTGGAGACAACCAATACCCTTACTGCGGAGCTCCATGCAAAAACGGTTGCTGGGGATGTTTTAGAGCTTTCGGGTATTAGTTTCTCTAATGTCAGAGCTGGCGAGCATCGCACGGTTAAATTTGTATTGAATGAAACAGAGACTAAGCCCGAAGATGGTAATAGCTCTTCTACGGAAGTTGGTATAACAATTGATACTACCTGTGAGAAGACTGATATGGATACAACGGTTAATCCTGGCGATGAAACCATTCTTCCGGAAGATCCAGAGGGACCACAGGAGCCCGATGAGCCTGTTGTCCCAGAACCGGGCGATGATGTTCCCATCATTGAAGGGGTAGGATTCGATATTTCGGAATCAATCACTGTACCTGCAGCTGGTCTTGAAATAAAAGTTGATATAGCATCTAAAACAGGGTTCACTCACCTCTTTGTAACCATCGATTCAGAAACGTTGACAGAAGATTTATTGACTGATGTCGGTCTAGCTAAATCATTCGATTTGGCACATCCAGGGGCACTTGAAGAGGGTTTGCAAGGTTTAGGATTTCCTACTGGAGAGGGAGTGATTGGGCAGAGGCAGATTACATTCGATATAACTGGATTTACCCCTTTATTGGGCATCTATGGAGCAGCTACGCATCGATTTATTATTAAGGCAGTCGATGCAAATGGAGAAGCAACTGAAACTTTAACCTTAATCTCTGAGTAACAGATAGCATGAAAAAATACAATCAGATTCTTATAGGGCTGCTACTTTGTTTAGTGGGCCCCTCGTGCTCGGAAAAATGGAGCGACGAGTCATTCACTGGCGAAGGAGGCTTGACTCTTCAAGTCAAGATGCAAGAGCAAATAAGCGTGGGAACACGTTCGGCTACTTCAGAGCAACAACAAGAGCTTGAAGCGGGTTGCCAAATCAAAATATACAGTCATTTGGGATTGATCCGTCGATATGAAGGATTAGCCAACTTGCCCGAGATGCTTCATCTTGTAGTAGGAGAATATCGAATTGCTGTGGAAGCGGGTGATTCAGTTCCCTCTTCCTTTACACAAAAATTCTATAAAGGAGAGAAAGAAATAACCATTACCAAAGGAAACTATCAAACCGAGACCGTAACTTGTAAAATTCAAAATGTACTTACTTCCATTACCTTATCAGATGAGTTGCATCAACTTCTTGAAGAGGATTACCAAATTAAACTCTATACGGCAGCAGGTAAGGATACATTGCACTTCTCGCAAGAAAATATCGATGAAGTGGGTTACTTTATGCCTGCAGATGGTATTACGCAATTGGGATGGAGCTTTACGGCCCACCTAAAAGGATCGAAAGAGCTCTATATGCAAGATGGAATCATAGACGATATTGAACGTACAACTCAATATGCCTTAAACTTTAAGACGATAGAGGGTGAGATGAACGATGGAGCTGCTTGGTTAGAGTTAACTGTCGATCGCACCTCTATCGATATTGAAAATGAAGTAGGGGTATACCAAGCACCTGTTATTTGGGGAGATGGGTTTGATCTAGAGTCTACACTTCGTTACGGTGCAGTAACTGAAGAGCCTTTGACGGTTTGGATCGCAACTTCGTCGGCTCTTGATGTGGCTACCCTGGAGTGTAGCAACCTACCTATGTGGGGGTTGACTAGCTCTGTGATTAATTTAAGAAGCTACACAGATGATGCCTATATCTCTACGGGAATTACCTATGCACCCAATAGTACGACCAATTACCTAAAAGTGACGTTAGAGCCTGCTTTGATGACACAGCTCACAACGGGTAATGGCAGTTATACGTTGACTTTCTCGGCAAGAGGGGTAGAAGATAAGCTTACGAAACAGGTTTCTTTGCAGGTGGTTGTTTCCTCTCTTCCTTTTGCAACGAGTCCTCTCAATATTGAAGAGGTCTTTACGAGCCGCGCTACAGTAAGAGGAGTAATCTTATCGGATTTAACAGAGATTCCCCACTTCAGATACCGTGTGAAAGGGGAGAACGAATGGAGTCCTATCAATGCAACCGTATCTGGTCAAACTCTTTGGGCAGAGATTACGGGTTTGTTGAGTGGTGAAACTTATCAATACCAACTTCTTGTAAGCGAAGAGAGTGCTTCTACTATCGAAGAATTTACTACCGAAGCAAGGGTACAAATACCCAATGGAGGATTCGAGTCGTATCACCAGTCGGGTAGTATTTTTCTTTTCTATCCCGAGAATGGCTCTATGTGGTGGGATAGTGGTAACCATGGTTCTGCAACAATGGGTAAGAGCGTGACTACTCCCGATAGTGAAGTTTACAATACATCGGGTGTAGGAAATACCTCACTAAAGCTTCAATCGCAATTTGTTGGAATCTCTATTATCGGTAAGTTTGCTGCTGGAAACCTATTTGCGGGTAAGTATTTGGCAACCGATGGTACCGATGGCATTTTAGGTTTTGGTCGCCCGTGGAACAGCCGTCCAACACATTTGGTAGGATATGTACGTTACCAGTCGGGCGTGGTTGATTATTCCACGTTGGATAGCTTCCCCAAAGGGGTACAAGATATTGGATCTATCTACATAGCCTTGGGCGATTGGGAACCTGTAGAGGAGCGTGGCGAGATGTGGCCTGTTATTATTAAAACCAAAACATCGGATCGTCAACTTTTTGACCCCAATCCAACAACCAATGCCGGACTGATTGCCTACGGCGAGGTAAACTACAGCCAAGCTACAGATGGAATGATCCGTTTTGAAATTCCACTTGAATACTTTAGTAACAGAAAGCCCACTTCGCTTGTATTGGTAGCTTCGGCTAGTAAGTATGGTGATTACTTTACGGGTAGTTCATCAAGTATTATGTGGGTAGATGATTTAGAACTTATTTATGAGTAAAATAGAAAAACTCCTTTTGATTACTCTTGTGCTGATGCTCCCTTTGGGGGCTACAGCTCAAGAGTTTGTACGTAAAATTGAGCAACGCACATTTGTTCCTAAAGGGCAATGGATTGTGGGTAGCACTTTTTCTTTTTCCGAATACACTGACAATAACTATAACTTTTTAATTGTTGAGGGTATCAATACCGATGGCTATACCTTTAAGGTAAGTCCTATGTTGGCTTATGCCCTTAAAGATAACATAGCAGTTGGAGGTCGCTTTTTTTACAAGCGTACACTCTCTCGAATCAACTCGCTTGATATTAATCTTGACGAAGACACGAGTTTTAATTTAGGTGATATCTATTCGTTGAGCCACTCTTACGGTGCAACGGCTTTGCTGCGTAACTATATTAACATTGGGAACAGCCGTCGATTTGCCATTTATAATGAAGTACAACTCTCTGTAGAGCAGGGTCAATCTAAAGTAATCACTGGAACGGGAGATAAGCTTAGTGGCACGTATCAAACCCGTACGGAAGTAGGCCTAGGGCTTTCTCCGGGCTTGGTTGCTTTTATCAATAACTACATGGCTGTTGAAGTTGGTATTGGCGTATTGGGTTTAAGTGTAAATAGACTTCGCCAAGTTACGGATCAAGTGCAAGTGGCAGAAAGCTCAATGACCACAGCCAATTTTAAAATCAATCTTTTTTCCATCAATTTTGGAATTGCTTTTTATCTGTAAATCCGCATGAACATACTTAAAAAACTGGCTTTACTACTGCTCTTGGTTGTGCAATGGGTAGGATCCTTTGCCCAAAATGAGGTTGAGAAAAACGTATTCACGACTCAATCAGGTAAGAACTATAAAATTATTGAAGTGGTAGATACCATTTATCGTATTAAATACGATACGGTATATGTCTATCTCACTCCACCCAGCACCATCGATAGCACCGAACTTATTAAAGTGCCTGCAGTAGGACGCTTTGATAGAGGCATTCTGAACTATCGTTTTCTGCCCAAAGGGAAGTGGCTTTTTGGGGCAACTGCCTCTTACCTTAGCTACAGCAGTCAAGATATTACGGCACTTTCTGTTATTGCTAATCTAGATGCCAATGCAAAGACCTACGGCTTCAATCCTTTTGTTGGCTATGTATTTAAGGACAATCAGTTTATTGGTGCAAAGTTGGGATATGAACATCTTTTAGCCGATTTGGGGAACTTAAGTATTGATATTGATGAAGATTTAGACTTCTCTTTGACTAACTTCTACTACAGTGAAAACCTTTATACCATGGCCTTGGTACATCGTTCTTATGTAGGTATCGACACTTCCAAACGCTTTGGTTTCTTTAGTGAAACAACTCTTTCTTACAAAACAGGTTACTCTACCCTCATTCGTGGGGAGGGAGAGGAGAGAAAGCATACGGAAACCAAGATTAATGAGGTGAGGCTACAAATGAGCCCCGGTATTGCAGTCTATATCATGCAAAACATTTCGGCCGAGATATCGCTAGGTATCGTAGGACTAAAGTACCGATCCGAAAGGCAAAAAAGTGGTGAAGAGGTGGTAGGTACCCACCGAACCAGTGGTGCTGACTTCAAAATCAATCTACTAAACATTAACTTTGGAATAACCGTATGTCTCTAACAGATGCAATTAAAAAAATAGCCCTATTCAGTTTGTTCGCTTCTCTTATTATATTGAGCAGCTGTATAGAAAACGATATACCTTATCCTACTATCCGACTTCAGATTTTACAATTTGAGGTAGAAGGAGAGTTAGGTAACACCGTAATTGACTCCGAGAACCGTGTTGTAACAGTTCATTTATCGGAAACTGTCGATCCTCGAAAGGTACAAGTAAAAAGTCTTATTTTAACTGAGGGGGCACAGACTTCACTTACCTCTTCCTCGGTAATTGATCTTTCAACTCCCTATAGCGTAGAACTCTCCCTCTATCAAACCTATGAGTGGAAAATTGTGGCTGTCCAAAATATCACCCGTTCTTTTGCTATTGAGAATCAGATTGGCGCATCGGTGATTGATGTTGCCTCGTATCGCGCCATTGCCTACGTAGGTACTAATACCGATTTACGTACCATTCGCGTGAATGATTTAAAGCTGGGAGCCGAAGGTGCCTCTTACTCTCGTACAAAGGAGGAGTTGAGTGGCTCTTTCATTACGAGTAAAACGGTGAATGTAACGTACCACAACCGAATAGAGAGTTGGACCCTTTTTGTTTTTCAAACCGAAGTGGAGGTAACAACCGAGGCTGCCGATGCATGGACCCAGATAGCTTGGTTAAAGGGTACAGGTAAAGAAGATACCGAAAAAGCGTTTGAATATCGATCATTAGGGAGTGTAGTTTGGCAGCGTGTAGCCAGCCCCATCACACAATTGGGGGGTGTTTTTACCGCTAAACTTACCAAACTTCAGCCTAGCACTACCTACGAGTATCGAGCTAAGTCGGGTGAGGAGTATGGTGAGATTGTCTCCTTTACTACCGAAGTAGCTACCCCTATAACCGATGGAGGCTTTGATTATTGGCACCAAGTAGGGCGCGTTTGGAATCCTTGGAGAGAAGGGAGTAGTTCGTTCTGGGATTCGGGCAACAAGGGAGCTACTACCATAGGCGAGAGTATTACGGTGCCTACCAATGATGTGTGCGAGTTAAATCCTAGTGGACAAGCAGCCAGCCTACAGTCTAAGTTTGTAGGAATTGGCAGCTTGGGTAAATTTGCAGCGGGCAATCTATTTGTGGGCGAGTATGTGCGTACCGACGGAACCAATGGGGTGCTAGCTTTTGGGCGTCCTTATCACTCGTTTCCTACACAGGCCACTATTTACTACAAATATACGCCTGCTCCTATAAACTATATAGACGAGGAATTAAAAGATATAGTTATGCTGAATGCCCCCGATACCTGTCATATTTATATGGCATTGGGTGACTGGGATGAGCCAGTAGAGATACGTACTCGCAAGTCGGAACGTAAGCTATTCGATCCCAACGATCCCCATATTATTGCCTATGCTACGTTTCAAAGTGGAGAGGTTACTTCCGCTTATCAAAAGCTGACATTGGATTTAGAGTATCGCGCTACAAACCGTACACCAACCTATTTAATTATGGTCTGTTCGGCTAGTAAGTATGGTGACTATTTTACGGGAGGTGGAGGAAGTTCGCTCACAGTCGATGAATTGAGTGTAACATTTGATTGACATTTTTCCTCTTGAGTCCATCATTCTTACCAAGAAAAGTGTACTTTTGCAATAAAGCAATTTAAATACCCCATTAAACCAAAGGATAAAATGATGCATAAACCAGGAGAGAAAGTACCAGAACCTACTTTACGCAGGCTCCCGTGGTACTTGTCGAATGTCAAGCTCATGAAAGAGCGGGGAGAAACATACGTCTCTTCCACCCAGATATCCAAGCAGATTAATATTGATTCGTCGCAAATCGCTAAAGACCTTTCGTATGTAAATGTCTCGGGCCGTACGCGTGTGGGGTATGAAATCGATGCTTTAATCGAAGTACTCGAACGCTTCTTGGGCTTCACCGAGATACACAAAGCCTTTCTTTTCGGGGTAGGTAGTTTAGGAGGAGCCTTATTGAGCGACTCTGGGCTCCACCATTTTGGATTAGAAATTGTAGGCGCTTTCGATGTGAAACCCGAGTTGATAGGAACAGAAATAAATGGAATTCCCATTTTCCACTCCGATCAGTTGGAGGAGAAGATGAAAGAGTACGATGTACAAATTGGTGTTTTAACCGTTCCTATTAGCATTGCCCAAGAGGTAACCGACCAAATGACAGCAGGAGGGATTAAAGCCATTTGGAACTTTACCCCCTTTCGTATTCGTGTGCCTGAGGATATTGTGGTACAAAACACCTCACTCTATGCACACCTTGCTGTTATGTTTAATCGTTTAATTGCGAATCACGACTAGTTATGAAGATATTTGCCATAGGCATGAACTATGTAGCACACTGCAAAGAGCTGCATGAAAATGAGACGATACCCACTTCGCCAGTGGTTTTTATGAAGCCCGATTCGGCACTTCTTAAAGATAGTAAACCCTTTTTTATTCCCGATTTTACCCAGCAAATGGAGTACGAAACCGAATTGGTGGTACGCATTTGTCGCTTAGGTAAACACGTGGCTCCCCGTTTTGCCAATCGCTACTACGATGCAGTAACCGTGGGGATAGACTTTACAGCGCGCGATTTGCAGAAGCAGTTGCGTGAGGCAGGTGCTCCATGGGAAATCAGTAAGGGATTTGATGGATCGGCGGTTATTGGCGATTTTGTTTCGGTAGAGAAGCTAGCCGATGTTGACAACCTGCAGTTCCATCTTGATATTGACGGACAAACGGTACAAACGGGAAATACAGCCGATATGATTTTTAAGATTGATCAACTGATCTCTTATATCAGTCAGTTCTATACCTTGAAAATTGGCGATTTACTCTATACAGGTACGCCCGTTGGTGTAGGTCCTGTAAAGGTGGGCAACCACCTCGAGGGTTATTTAGGCGATGAGAAACTTTTAGACTTTTACGTACGATGAAAATACGAGTCGGTTTTGGATACGATGTACACCGCTTGGTAGAGGGACGTGAATTGTGGTTGGGAGGCATCCGTTTGGATCATACTCTCGGTTTATTAGGTCACTCCGATGCCGATGTCTTGATACATGCTATCTGCGATGCATTGCTAGGGGCTGCCAATTTACGCGACATTGGTTTTCACTTTCCCGATACAGCTGGCGAATACAAGAACATTGACAGCAAGATCTTACTAGCTAGAACAGTCGAACTATTGGCTGAGAAAGGCTATGCTGTTGGTAATATTGATGCCACGATTTGTGCCGAACGTCCTAAAATTAATCCCTACATTCCTCAAATGCAAGAGGTGTTGGCTCAGTTAATGCAGGTCGATATCGATGCCGTATCGATCAAAGCAACCACTACGGAGAAGCTTGGTTTTGTAGGTACACAAGAGGGGATGGCCGCTTATGCGACTGTACTGATTGAAAAGGAGAGATAGATAATCCTGCCACGCCCTATATCAGAACCCATCACTTCTTTATTATTTCTCTAATCAAAAAATGATAGGAGTGTATCTGGTTGATAATCAGATTTTCTTTCTCCTCTACTTCTCTTTTTTTTAGCAGTTCTTTCAGAGTGATTCGTTAGAAAGTCTAGTTATAAAGTGCCGATAGTACCAATCCGATACTTAATAGCACCCCCCATATCAGCATATTGCGCGAAGTCTCGCCCAGTATGCTGTTCAATTTTTTACCCGATCCTATTTGAATCATCTTGCGCCAGGTTGCATAGTGTAGAATGAGGTAGAACTGTGGCAAGAGTGCTGCCCAGAGAAGCCCCTGAAGTGCTAGTGAGAAGCAGATGAGGCTTGCTCCAACTCCTAGTCCCAAATAGAGTAACCCTCCTGTTTTGGCTCCCCATCGTACCACCAAAGTACGTTTACCACTGGTTGCATCTTGCTCTCTGTCGCGGTAGTTGTTTACCATGAGTAGGGTGTCAATCACCCAACCACAAGCCAAAGCCACAAGTGTTACTGTCCAACTCCAGTCGTGACACATTACGTAGTAGGTTCCTCCCACCGGTACAATACCAAAGAATACCCAAACCAATAGATCACCCCAGCCGTGGTAGGCTAGCGGATAAGGCCCTGCTGTATAGAGAAAAGCAAAGAGTATGCAGAGTATCCCTATAGGAATCAGTTCCAGACCCCCATAAAAGAGGAGCATGACACCTGTTGCACAAGCTAGCATGGTAGTGAGTGCAATGGCTCTCTTCATTGCTTCAATGGTAATCCATCCCTGTGCACAAGCACGTTCAGGTCCTAAACGATCCTCGCGATCGGCTCCTTTCACATAATCAAATAAATCATTTATGAGATTGGCATCTATCTGCATAAGTCCCGCAAAGAGAAAACAGAGTAGGGTAGGCACTAGTTGGAATTGGGCTTGTGCCATAGCTAGTGCAGCACCTAATAGTACGGGAGTGGCTGCGCCGGTTAGGGTTTTAGGGCGTGTGGCTAGTAACCACGCTTGTATGGAATTGGGTTTTATTATCATTTGGATAGGTTGTTATGGGTAGATATGACAGAGCAAAGGTATCGTTTTTTTACAAGGATACAAAAGGTGACTTCTCAAAGTCTGTAGCAGTTGGTTGTTTCGCTTTTTCCCCTCTACCCAATGGAATAGGGGGAGAAAACTTGGTTTGACTACTAGAGGAGTGAATCTAGAATGGGAGAGATATGTCACGATAAAGCTCAGTCTGACTCTTCGCCGTGAAAGAGATACACTTGGGCATGCTAGAACAGAAGGGGTAAAAAGTGTAATGAATGGTCATGAAATAGGAAATAATTCCCTATTTTTGATCACTTTTAAGTCACCTTTTCTTGCAGGAAGAGGGGGATAAGTCTGTTATTACTCTTTAGACTCTCTCTCCTCAAACACCTTCCAGCGATGTAGATGCATGGATGATTCTGTTAGTCATTCCCCCGCGTTATACCTAGCCGGAGTATTAAGGGTACCTTATGAGAAAGCCAATTGTTAACCCCTATTTAGGTGCTTCTTGCCACTTAAATAAGCCGAATAATAAATTTAAGAAATGGAGAATCCCAAACGTTTACGCTCGCTTGATATCTTGCGAGGTTTTGACATGTTTTGTCTAGTAGCCCTATCCACTCTTCTGTGGAGACTTAAAATGCCTATTAATGCCCCTCTGTACGATGCTTTGCTGACTCAATTTACCCATAAGAGTTGGGAAGGATTTGCTTTCTGGGATCTCATTATGCCCCTCTTTATGTTTATGGCTGGAGTCTCCATACCTTTTGCTTTTTCTAACTATGTAAAGGATGGCTCGTTGGATCGTAAACGGCTTTATTTCAAAATAGCTAGACGCTTTGTGCTGTTGTGGGTATTAGGTATGTTGTGTCAAGGCAATTTGCTAGCCCTTGATTTTAACCAACTCAGACTCTTTTCAAATACGCTTCAATCGATTGCTGTGGGCTATTTGGGAGCCTCTTTGCTCTTTCTTAATTGCAAAATGCGTACCCAAATAATCGTTACCATTGCACTACTCATTCTCTACGGTGTTTGCATGGAGTGGATAGGTAAGGGCGATTACACCCCAACTGGAAATTTAGCGGAAAAGATGGATCGGGCTATTCTGGGTCGCTTTCGCGATGGAGTGTGGTACGATGAGGAAGGTAATTGGCACTTTTCTGCCACGTACCATTACACATGGATACTCAGTTCTTTAAACTTTATAGTTACGGTTATGCTAGGCCTCTTTACCGGACGGATTCTAAAAGGGAAACAGCGTGAGATGAAGAAGGTGGCTATGCTGCTCTTCATGGCTCTTTTACTTATTCTCGGTGGTTGGATTTGGCATCTTCAAATGCCTGTTATCAAACCGATATGGAGCAGCTCTATGACCCTCGTGAGTGGAGGATACTGTGTGGCCCTGATGGCTCTCTTCTACTATGTAATCGATGTGAAAGGGCATTATAAGTATGTAGAGTGGCTAAAGGTGTATGGCATGAACTCTATTGTTGCTTACACACTTGCCAATGTGGTGAGCTTCCAGAGCATTAGTACCTCTCTGTTTTTTGGCTTGGAGCAGTACCTTGGATTGTTCTATGGTTTTGCAATTGCCTTATCGGATTGTGCTCTTTTGTTTGCGCTTCTTTATGTACTCTACAAGCAGAAGATCTTTGTGCGCGTGTAATAGACTAAATCTCTTTTTTGGCCTCTTCTTTTCTGTTGCTCTCTTTTGATTGTAGCACATGCCTTGTTCTATTCTACCACCTGTTTGTTCCTATTCTAGGAAACATCCTTTGGTGTTCTTTAATTTTCGACAGAAATTAGGCGATTTCTGTCAAAGATTAGATAATTTCTGACGTAAATTGTCTAATTTCTGTCAGAAATCGCTGAATGTATCTTGATGTTTAAGGGAATTCTTCTCGATCTTTCGAAGAATTTCTCTTGATATTTGATCGAATTAAGATTGAGGTCTCTTACTTTAAATCCTCTATCGTTGCCCATTGTACCTCTTATAAAGCAATGGATTATTACAGTGGGCTAATAGAAGATAGAGTAGCAGTGAACTGACTGAAATTAATTGGAGAGGATCTCTGTAGAATGGTTTTTGGATGCTACTTTTGCATCTGTAAACTATTCAATGTAGATGTTATGATTCAAAAATATAGAGCTTTAGGGCTATCTATCCTTCTTTTTCTCCTCTCCTCGTGTGCTACGGCTACCTTCTCGCACTATCCCGGAGTGGGGCGTATCAAATCGTATGAGATGATTAGTGAGCAGTTGCCTCACGCTTTCGAGGGTTTTCGTATCGCCTTTGCTTCCGATTTTCATTACGAAAGTAGGTTTACGGCCAAACGCTTGTCTCAAGCCATTCGTGCTTTGCAAGATACAGATAGCGATGTGTTGCTGCTGGGTGGCGATTATATAGGGAGTGATGCAGCTCTTGTGAATGAGCTATTTAGAGAGTTAAGTAGAGTGGATACTCCCTACGGGAGCTATGGGGTACTTGGAAATCATGATTATGCCAAAGGGTATGATGCAGTAGTGAAGGCGATGGAACAGCACAGTGTGGGACTCTTAGAGCATAGCAGTGTGGTGCTTCGCAAGGGAGACGATACTCTTGTGATTTGTGGAGTGCGTAATCCGTTCGATTTGAAGCGGAATGGCCTTTCGCCTTCGCAAGCTTACCCCGATAGTGCCTTTGTGGTACTTCTTACCCATACGCCCGACTATGTAGAAGATGCAGATGTGTCGAAGGCCGATTTGGTGCTGGCCGGTCATACCCATGGAGGACAGGTGAGTCTTTTTAACCGGTATACGCCTGCCAAAGGATACTCCAAGTATGGTCATCGCTTCTTGACTGGGAAGAAGAGTAGTCGCAGTGGTGTACCTGTTATTATCTCGAATGGATTGGGGACCTCGCGGCGTAAGATTCGTCTGTTTACCCCCAGCGAAGTGGTTGTGATTAAGTTAACCAGAGGTCATTAATCAGAGGAGATGAACCTCAGAGAATTTATCCGAAAAGGAGTGTTTTGATGCCTCTCTTTTTAGATTTTCTCTGGTTCTCGGAAGAAGAATTGCCCCCTTTCTGCTCATATTTAGAGCAAAAAGGGGGCAATTGTATTGTTGTGAATTATATTAGGTAATTCTCTACACTATGCATCTACTTGCTTACCTCTTTTATTGAGTTTAACAAGTAGGAAGGCTAAAAGTGTAAAGCCTAATAACGCCAATGCACTCGTTGCAATAATTTCGGTTATTCGAAGTGACTCAGGGCGGAATGTAAAGGTTATTACATGCTTTCCTGCAGGTACATTGATGGTACGGAGTAGGTAATTGGCTCTTCCAATAGGCACCTCTACACCATCTATGTAGGCACGCCATCCGGGGTAATAGATTTCAGAGAATACAACAGTACCCGCTTCGGTCGACTCTGATTGGTAGGTCAATTCATTGGGGAGGTAGTTGGTTAGATCAATGGTTGCCATCGAATCTACCGCTGCAGGAGCAGCAACCACCTTCTCGAATTTCTTATCAATTACAGCTACCTCATAAGGGTTTACGGTGTGAAGGGCATCTATCTCTTCGTTGGCATTCTTCACATACATCACTTCATCTACAAACCACGCATTGCCTAAAGCGTAAGGGTTTTGTACAGGAACCGTTTCGCCACCTTGTAGTGGGAAAATAAAGTAACGGGTGTTGAGCATGTTCAGTACAGGGAAGAGGGTTGGGTCAACCTCTCTCATATCGCCACCCGCTTCGGACACGGCTTTAAATAGCTCTTGCATCTCGGGGCTAATGTGCTCCTCAATCATCTCTTGGTAGCGTCGTAACTTGGCTGCGTGGTAGCCACCAATGCTCTTGTGCCAGTACGAAGTGTTGTTCTCGTTAAAGGTGTTCGATGCCAGGTTGAGTACACGGTAGTCTAGTGTGGGGTCTGCTAAAATAAACTTATCGGTTTCGGTTTGTTTGAAGGTGTTCACTTGTGCCACTTTGGGTACAAACTGACCGTCGTTTAGGTAGCGTTTGTTTACGTCCCACATATCGACCAAGCAGAGCACGAGGAGTGCTCCTATCAGAAGTGAAGCTTTAATATTCTGTTTGCTATAGGCAAAAAGAAGGGCTACGCCTACCAAGATGATAAAGAAGCTACGCCAAGCATCGGCTGTAAAGAGCGTCATACGCATGGTTTGCAGATTGGCCATAATCGGCGCCACGTGTTCGGCAGGTAATCCGTTTTGTAGCTGATACATCTCCGAAGTAGAGATATACGATGGGAAAAAGAGGCTGGGTGCTACGGCAAATAGGAACGAGAGTCCAGCGGTTGCTCCCAAGCTGATGTAAAATCCTTTCGCCTCCTCTTTAAGTAGGCGTTGAGGCTCTTCTACCACCTTTTTCAATGCGAGCATGGCTAGCAAGGGGATGGTAAATTCGGCAATGACTAAGATAGAGGATACCGTACGGAACTTATCATACATGGGTACGTAGTCGAGGAAGAAGTCGGTAAACGGCATAAAGTTTTTACCCCACGAAAGAAGAATCGAAAGGATGGTGGCTCCTAGAAGTGCCCATTTCATGCTTCCTTTTACAATGAATAGGCCTAGAATGAATAGGAACATTACAAAAGCACCTACATAAACAGGACCGGAAGTACCGGGTTGTTCGCCCCAGTATTGACCAATTTGTCCGTAAATAGAGGCATACATCGGATCGGCCTTCTTCATGGCTCTTTCATTAGCGGCCAAAGGAACTGAGGCACCCCCCTTGGTGTTGGGTACTAAAAGCGTAAATGTTTCGCCTATACCGTAACTCCATTGCGTAATGTAGCTACGCTCTAACCCACTTTTGGTTTGGTCGTCGCTATTCTTTTTGACCAATTCGGTTTTACCACGCATGGTCTCTTTACTGTACTGATAGGTGTGGTAGAGGGTCGATAGGTTTACGCATACCCCTACAATTCCAGCGAGGAACAGTACCCCCGTTGCTTTTCCAAACTGTTTAAGGGTGCCTTTTTGATAGGCCGTAACTCCGTAAGCGATGAACATGGCTACCATAACAAACAAGAAGTAATAGCTCATTTGTATGTGGTTCGATAGAATTTGCAACGCTACAAAGAAGGCGGTAAGTACCCCTCCGGTAACCAACTTACCTCGGTAAATTAGTACCATACCGGCAATGGTAGGTGGTATATAGGCCAGTGTAATCAGTTTCCAGATGTGTCCAGCAGAGATCAAGATGAAGAAGTAGGAGGAAAAAGCCCATACAATGGCCCCAAGAGCGGCCATCCAACGCGAGAAATCGAATGCGCGCAGTAGGATGTAAAAACCGAGTAAAAGTGCAAATACATACCATACATAAGTTGGTAGGTAGAGGTGATAAAGATTCTCTACTCCCTTTAACAGATCGGTCGAGTTGTAACTGGGTGAGGTTTGATAGGTAGGCATTCCACCAAAGAGTGCATTGGTCCATCGGGTGCGTTCGCCAGTTTCATTCAAATAGTTCTTCGCCTCTTCGCCTGCTCCAATACCTCCTACAGAGTCGTGTTGGGAGAGGATGCGCCCTTCGGTTACGGCGGGAAAGAAGTAAACAAACGAGATGGCTATAAAAAGCACCATCACGAGTAGTTCGGGGAGTATTCTTTTCACTAGGTTCATAAAAGATTCAATTAGTTTAAGAGGCAAAGATACAATATAAAAATGAATGGTGTAAAAAATCGTACGGCAAACTGGTTTACCGTGTGAATGGATGGAGATGAGAGGCTTTAATAGAACTATTTAGCGCTAATTGTGCAATTTTCTGTTGGGCTAATGAAGCAAAAACAAATAGTTGATAGTACCTTTGTAGCCGAAATAAAAAGATATATGAAAATAGGAATAATCACAGCCATGAGTTCAGAAATGGAGCAAGTGGCTCGTTTGTTGAATCACAAAAAAGAGTGCCAAGCAGGCCCCTTTCGCTATACGGAAGGTGAACTGAACGGGCATGAGGTGTTCTTGATGAAGTGTGGAATTGGAAAAGTGAATGCAGCAGCAGGAGCAGTAGAGATGATTCGTGCATTTCAACCCGATTGTGTAATTAGTACCGGTGTGGCTGGAGGAATAGATAGCTGCTTGCAGGTAATGGATGTAGTGGCTAGTCAGCAAATCGTTCATCACGATGTGTGGTGTGGCGAAGGCAATGATCACGGACAGGTACAAGATCTTCCTACTTTCTTCCAAGCCAATGAGGTGTTGTACACCTGTGCGACTTCATTGCAATCGGAAACGAAAATATATGGTGGCTTAATTTGTAGTGGCGATCAGTTTATCTCGAACCGCGAAGAGTTGAACCAGATTAAAGGAAACTTCCCTACGGGATTGGCAGTCGATATGGAATCGGCCTCTATCGCACAAGTTTGTTATTTGTATCAAGTTCCTTTTATTAGCTTCCGTATCATAAGCGATGCCCCCGGTGCAGACAACCATTGGGAGCAGTATACCAACTTCTGGCAAACGGTTGCGGACCGCTCTTTCGGTGTTACGCAGGAGTTCTTACACAGTTTGCCTAACCAACTTTAGATTTGGTAGCCTCTCTAGCTCACCTCCTTCGGTGAAGGGATGCATGGAGGGGTGACTACTCATTACTTTATAAACGATAATAAGATTAAAAATGAAAACAATACCCAGCTTTACTATTGACCACATTCGCATGAGTCGTGGCATTTTCGTATCACGCAAAGACAACGTAGGTGGAGAGACTGTAACCACGTTCGATATCCGTATGAAAGAGCCCAACCGCGAACCAACTTTGGGACAAGGTGCTTTGCATACCATTGAGCACTTAGCAGCTACGTACTTGCGTAATCACCCTACTTGGGCCGATCAAATTGTCTATTGGGGGCCTATGGGCTGCTTAACAGGAAACTATCTTTTAATGAAGGGCGACCTAAAATCGAGCGACATTGTAGAGCTTATGCAAGAGACTTTCCGCTTTGTGGCTGAGTTTGATAGCGTAGTTCCTGGTACGACTGCTATGGATTGCGGTAGTTATTTGTTGCACGATCTTCCCATGGCTAAATTGGAAGCAGCTCGTTACCTACACGAGGTGCTAGAGTGCATGAAAGAGGAGAACTTGGTATACCCCGTAAAAGAGTAATCTCCATCGAACCTGCTTTTGATTTACTCTTCATGTGAGTCTAATTAGTTTTCAGTCAATTAAGTACCCACCATTATAGTCTAATTATAGAATCCTGCCTCACTATTAAAATAATATGGTAGTGTGGCAGGTTTTTTTAATAATTTAGCATGGTAAAACAAGAGCCAACGAAGCTCTTTTAGAAACTTTATCACATTTTTCACGAAGTAGCACATATCCGTCCAAGAGTTAGCCGTTTCTGGTAACTTTCCTCTGATATTGTTAGCTCTGTATACTCGCTTACCCGTGCCGAAGTGGCTCCTGTTTCATTTCTCTCTCTCCTACAGACTTCGAAATCTTAATTTCCTGTCTAGGGTCTGATTGCTTAGGTGGGTGACCAAATGGTTTTCCCATCGCTTTAATTTCTAGCCATTCATATAGAGCCTGTTGATTCTATTTATGTAAATTTTAATCTGTCTAGACTTTTTCATGAAAACACCCGAATCGCCTTCGATAGAGTTCTATTTGAAGCTTTAAGTCAGCACATTCATTGTAAATATCTGAGCTAGATGATCAATGAAAGTATATCCACCCCAATACTTGCTCCCTCTCTTTTTTTTGCTCCAAATCCTATCAAAACCTTTCTTTTTCGCCTAACAATGGGACGGATATAGGATTTAAAGAGAACTAAGTTCACAAAAGAAGTAAAGTAAATAGACTAATCATCTATATTTAGAAATACCAAACCAAATTAATTTATATTTTTACGACGAAAGTCCCTTTAATTACGTAATTCTATTTTTGTTTTATTTAAGTTATATTTGAAATTGCCTTTTTTTGCTTGTTGAATAACTTGTATTATCTTTGCAATGTTTATATAAACAAATATTTACTAGAATAGCTAAATGCAAATGAGATGTTTTTATTTGTCAAAATGAATTGATTTGTGAATAAATCACGAAGATATAACTTGACATGGGTGCTAATAAGTAATTTGCGCTTAATAATGTTAACAGATAATGGGTGTGAGATGATTCAAGTAGACATGAAAATGTTTTTCTTAAAATGGATTGAGAGTGATAAGAATGATTCGAGAGTTTGATAAAAAAACTACTTCGTTGCTATAGCAGTCAATACTTTTTTAAGACGAAAGAATAGAGTTAATCAGCCCAGATTCTTTTCATCTCAAAGAATGATGAAAATTCAATGAAAAAATAATAGGAGAACTTTATTATTAAAAGGGCTACATAACGGAACCAACTTCAGATTTACTGTGTATTAACTATGATAGTATACAGCTTTTGAAATAAAGCGTTAGATACATTATTTTAGTAGTGTCCCGTTAAAATTGGGACAATTTGAAAATTAGATAAACAACCCTGAAATACGGGGGCAAGTTGTTCTTTGACAGGATTGAAGTTAGTCTTATCGAATAGATCACGTAAGAAGATAGTTAAAGTGAATTCTATTCTATCGCATTTGTAAGTTGAACAAAGATATACTTATCGATAAACTTGGTAGTCAATGGTTTTGAATTCGAAGTTACGAATTCAAAACCATTGACTCTCGGGTAAATGTATAAAAGATTACAATTCAATCATTTTAAAGTTTGTTCACCTACTTGTGGAGTTTAACGACATTATTTATTAATTAGACAACATGTATTATAGACTATTGAGCTTGACTATTTGCTTTCTGTTTTTTATAGCTACGCTATCAGCAAATGCACCTAGTCTCAGCAATATTACTACAAAAATGATAATTCGAGGTTCTGATTCTTTTGAGCCATTTGAATATCTGGATGAAAGTGGCAAGCCCAATGGCTTTAATGTCGATATAATCCGGGCTTTAATGAAAGAGTTAGGATGGGAATATGATTTAAAATTAGGTGAATTCGGAAAAGCTGATCAGGATTTTAAAGATGGCTTGGTAGATATAATGCCAGGAATGATATATTCAACGAACTACTCGGAGTATGCGTTACTAAGTTTACCTACAAATTCGACGACTCTTAATGTGTATTCATTAGAAGGATACTACAATTTTAACGTTGAGCAGATTTATGGGAAAAAAATAATTGTTCAAGAAGGAGGTTTATCTCACAACTATATCGTAGATAATAATATTACCGACCAGCTTATTCTAACCCAAAGTATGGATGAGAGCTTTGAAGCTCTACGCACAAAAAAAGGGGATTGTGTTATAGCCAGTAATCTTGCAGCATTTTATAGCATGCATAAAGGTGGACTCAATGGGATTAAAGTTTATGATCTTGATTTACCAATACAAACTTATGCTATAGCTGTAGCTAAGCAGCACATAGAGCTTTTGTATCATATTAATATAGGTTTGCAAAATTTAAAAGCCTCTGGTGAGTATCAGCGCATTTACTACAAATGGTTTGGGGCTTATGAAGTAGAAAATCCTATACGAATTGAGTATTATATAGTAGGTTTCATTTTAGTGATTGTAATATTAATTCTATTAATCGTTGCAAGAAAAATTAAAAAGAAAGCAAAGAAAACCTCATTGATTCTGAGTGATACCAAAAATGAGTTAGAGTTATCTTTTCAAGCAGGAAAAATAACGGCTTGGATGTATGATATTGAGAATAAAACCATACACTCTGCATCCCAAATTAATCTATTTAAGAGTGGAGATCCTATTGAAAACTTTTATGCTGGTATGATTCATAAGACCGCAGACTCTTTTAAGAAAACTCAAGTTTCCCACCCTTTTAAAAAGCGCATTTAAGCATGTAAACAAATGAAATAAAGTGGCGAAGTTTAAAGATAAATTGCTATTTTTGAGTTGATTATACTAAACATCAACAAATCCTAAACCTCATCACTTATGC
>JBOFRN010000108.1:0-17561 GCA_051651025.1 Phocaeicola sp. | reverse complement strand
GCCCACAACTGTCAAATAAAGCGACCACAACTGTCGGCAGTAAATTATAAGTCCAGTTAGAGAGAAGCATTCATGCTGAACTACCTAAGCTTTTCAAAGTAAGGCAAACGATTCAATGGAACTTGAATCGTGATAGATTTACCTCCCTTGTGTTTTTTGCCTAAATCGTCTTTCCAAACTCCTTTGGGCAGTTTCACTATGCGACTGTTTTCTGAAGTCACCACGGGTGCCACAAGATATTTATCACCCAACATAAACTGGTCTTTGCAAGTTGCAAAACCTTCATGGGGGAAAGCATACTCCATATGACGCACGATAGGCTCTCCCGTCTTTGCCGATTGATGTGCGCACGCTACAATATAAGAACCCATACGTTGATGCAGTTGAGCTATCTCCTTAACGATTGAAAGATTCTCACCATTTAATACCCTCCAAGGGGCTACCGAGAACTGCATCATAGGCATTAAAGCGTGTACTTGTGCCGAACGGACAATGAGTTGTTGATCTAACTTGCTTTGATCAATCCCCAAGAATGAACCAAATTGTCCACCTCCAATCATATCAGGACAGGTATATGCATACCCCATAAGTCCTGCAGCCAACATCTCAGGTATAAGTGATTGCACTGCGCCCCACGAGTAATCCTTATCACCCAATCGTTGTACCAATGCTTCTCCTCCCATCTTCCAGCAAGCCCGATATTCATTAACAGGAAACTCCAAACCAATCTTTGCCCAAGCCTCTGTATGATCAACCGAAATGAAATCTTCTTGATAACTCACTAAATTCTTACTCGTATAAAAACCATTATCGCCCGCATCGAACTTAAAACCATCTACACCATATTCCGCTTGCATCACTTTCAAGATGGTGACAAAATAATCGCGAGCTGCAGGATTAGAGAAATCATAACAAGCACTTTGACCATTCCACCAGTTCAGAATAGCTGGATTCCCATTTGAGGACTTATCTTTAAGAAGGTAATTTTTAGAGCGAAGTTCACGATACTCTGGGCTATCTGCCGAAACAAATGGGCAGACCCATAACATCACCTTAAATCCCATATTATGCAGTTCAGTAATCATCCCTTTCGGATCGGGAAACTTTTCGGCACGAAAATCAAAATTACCGTAATAGCGTTGCCAGTTATCATCAATCATCAAAACTCCTGGAGGAAATCCATTATCAATAATGGCACGTGCATAGCTTAGAATATCAGCTTGGTTTTGGTTGTACATCAACTCAATCCAGGTGTTGTACTGGGGCATGGAGAAAAAAAGTGTATCAGGCAACACACCAGTAGGCTGGAAATGATTCTTGCAAGCTACTTGGTAAGCCTCCCTCAAACTCTTACCGGCAACGCTTATCTCGACCTTTTCATGATCTGATTCTACCAAGATATTACGATCGGCCTGTATAGTAAACTTAAAAGGCTTCTCACTCCAAATATAACGGCCCTGGCTAGAGAGAAGCAAAGGAATTACCTGGTTGTTACTATTTTGTCGCTCAATATCGTAAGTTGAAAGGGGTTCAACATAAGGCATTTTATTACCATTACCAACCACTGCTCCCCACCAATACTCATTTTCGAGCGGGGTAATCAGAACAGAAGAGGACTGAGCCCAAAGAGAGCCAGCCATACAAGAACAAAGAGCCAGTAAGAAGAAAAGTCTATTTTTCATATTTAGTTTTTTAAAGAGAAAGGGTATTGAATGAGGGCAAGAATAGAAATTGAATTAAACAAGTAATCTATAGATCAATCACCTTCAAACAATAAGTTCCTCTTAAGTTAAATTATAAGGATTCATAAATTAAGTTCTTTACTACACAAATAGGATTGCAAATATAGTATTAAAAAGTGGACCTTCATCGGATTATTTGGAAGCGAAAGAGCCCGTTTCTGCAACAAAGCACTATTTTTGTAGTAGATGAATTAATTCCTCATTAAAAAAAATCAACGATGAATATTGTATTTTTAGATCGTTATTCCATAGCAGGAAGCTCTACCAAGTCACTTCAAACACTTGGTAATTATACCGAATATGAACAAACCTCACCAGCCGAAGTGGTAGAACGAGCCATCGAAGCAGAGGTCTTGATCACCAACAAGGTGATTATTGATGCACAAATTATGGATGCCCTACCCAAGCTAAAACTCATTTGCGTTGCAGCTACGGGAGTCAATAACATTGATCTTACTGCCGCTCAGGAGCGAGACATTAGCGTACGAAATGTTGTAAACTACTCTACAAAATCGGTCGTACAGACCACTCTTAGTCTCTTACTTGCCCTCATGCAACAAATAAGTTATTACGATAACTTCGTTAAAAGCGGCCGATGGAGCAAAGAGAAAAAACAGTTTCACCACGGCAGACCTTTTCAAGAGATTGCAGGGATGCGATGGGGAATAATTGGCATGGGAAATATCGGTCAAGGTGTAGCTTCCATTGCCCAAACACTTGGAGCCGAGGTAGTCTACTACTCCACATCGGGAAAGAACCAAACACAGCCCTACCACTACCTCACACTCCCTGAACTCTTAGCTACTTCGGACATCATCTCCATCCATGCACCGCTAAATGAGCAGACTGCTCATTTAATTGGAAAAGCGGAATTAGAGAAGATGAAAGCAACCGCTTACCTAATTAATGTGGGACGCGGAGGAATAGTCGATGAGAAGGCACTTGTAGAGGCATTAGATAATGACGAGATAGCAGGTGCGGGACTTGATGTATTTGTTCAAGAACCCATTGAGGCAAACCATCCACTCTACACCATGAAGAAACCAGAAAAACTGATTGCCACTCCACATATCGCTTGGGCCTCGTGCGAGGCGCGTAAAGAGTTGATTCGTTTGATCGTAAAGAATATTGAGGAAGAAGCTAGTAAGTGGTAGAGGCTTATAAAAGGCTATCATACATTCATTTCTGCTCCTCTTTACACCCATTGTTCGATGTTACAATAGGTGTAAAGAGGAGCTTCTTCTTTCATCTTAGCGGCATATACAGCCAATCACTCTATGAATACCTTTTTCAAATATCTATGCCTATAGCTTTATTACTCCGATACCCACATATTATTAACACTCCATCTTAATGAACGCTAATATACCCACTTCAAGCGATTGCCCAATTCTTTAAAATAGATGAATTTTGCAGGGTCAATTAATCATTCTTTTAACAGCCAATTAAAGGCTGAAAGATTTAGAATATAAAATTATCAAATAGATTGCAAGATGAAAGGGTTTAGTTTAAGGTTTATAAGTTTATTGGTACTAATGCTACTGACTGTTCAAGTAGCATTAGCCGACCACAAACAAGGTATAGTTTTCGGAAAGGTATTATCCACTGACAATGAAGCTATTGAATTTGCTACCGTACAGCTTAAAGGAAGTACTCATGGTAGCATTACCAAAGAAAATGGAATGTACACCTTATCAGCACCTGCAGGAAACTATACTTTAGTGGTCTCTATGCTGGGATATAAAACAGTAGAACGTAGCATCCAGTTAAAAGTAAACGAGCGTACAAAACAAAATGTAATAATTGAACCACAGACCGAGTTAATGAACGAGGTAGTGATACTATCTAACGGAGTGAGTCGCATGAAACGCTCGGCTTATAATGCCATAGCGGTTGATACCAAAGCGCTACAGAACTCTACACAAAGCTTAAGCGAAGCATTGGCACAAGCACCAGGTATGAAGATACGTGAATCGGGTGGTGTAGGATCGGATATGCAACTAACCATGGATGGTTTTACTGGCAAACACATCAAAGTCTTTATTGATGGCGTTCCACAAGAGGGAGTGGGTAATTCTTTTAGCCTCAACAACATTCCGGTAAACTATGCCGAACGCATTGAAATCTACAAAGGGGTGGTTCCCGTAGAGTTTGGGACCGATGCCATTGGCGGGGTTATCAATGTGGTAACCAAGAAGAATGAGAACCGTTGGTTCTTAGATGCCTCTTACTCGTATGGCTCTTTCAATACGCACAAATCGTACATCCACTTTGGACAAACCTTCAAGAACGGGCTTACCTACGAAATTAACGCCTTCCAAAACTATTCAGACAATAACTATTACGTAGATACGCCTGTAAAAGATTTTGCAACAGGGGCTATCGATAAATCAAAAATAGAGCGGGTAAAGCGCTTTCACGATACCTACCACAACGAAGCCATTATTGGTAAAGTGGGGGTAGTAAACAAACCCTGGGCAGACCGATTGATGTTCTCGGTTACCTATTCACAAATGTACAAAGAGATTCAAACGGGGGTGCGCCAAGAGGTGGTGTTTGGTGGAAAGTACCGCGAGGGAAACTCCTTGATGCCTTCGCTAGAGTATACCAAACGTGACTTATTCTTGAAAGGGTTGGATGTTTTTCTAACAACCAGCTACAACAAGAATACCACGGAAAATGTGGATACCTCGGCCTACGAGTTTAACTGGCGTGGCGAGAGTCGCTTGATGCGTCTACCCGGGGAGCAATCGTACCAACACACCGAATCGACCAACAACAACTGGAACGGTACTTTAACAGCCAATTACCGGATAACCTCCAAACAGACCCTTACATTAAACCACGTCATGAACTATTTTGAGCGCAACAACCGCTCACTGATTGGAGCCGGCTCCAGTGCCAATGCCATTGACAAAGATACCCACAAAAACATAACAGGCCTCTCCTATCGCTATATACCTAGTGAACGCTGGAACCTCTCACTTTTTGGAAAACGATACAGCCAAAGCATTGCAGGACCCATGGCCACAACAAGTGCCCAAGATGAGTTTGTACGCACCACCAACTCCATCAGTGCCATTGGGTACGGAGCTGCCGGCACCTACTTTATACTCCCTAGCTTGCAGGTGAAACTATCTTACGAAAAGGCCTATCGCCTACCCACCATCGATGAAATGTTTGGTGATGAGGACTTAGAAACAGGTGATTTGGGATTGAAGCCCGAGAATAGCGATAACATCAACATCAGCCTTACCTTTAACCACTCGTGGGGCAAGCACAACCTCTATGCCGAGGGAAGCTTTATCTACCGCGATACAAAAGATTACATTCAACGTAACATTGTCGATTTAAGTGGAGGCAAATCGGGCGCTACCTACATAAACCACGGCAAGGTAAAAAGTAAAGGCGGCAACTTTACCCTACACTACAACTACAGCAAATGGTTCAGCGTAGGAGGTAACTATACCTTGATGGATATTCGCGATAACGTACCCACTGTTACAGGAAGTGGTCAAGAGAGCTTAACCTATGGAGCACGTATGCCCAATGTACCCTACCAATTTGCCAATACCTTTGCCTCGTTCTATGTGAATGACTTAGGAGCCAAAGGGAACAAATTAACCATTGGGTATGACAACAACTACATGCATGCGTTCCCACTCTATTCGGAGGTATTGGGTAGCAACAGCAGTTTTGTAGTGCCTACTCAGTTCTCGCACAACCTATCGTTGAGTTATGCATTTTGCAAAAACCGATACACCTTCTCGTTCGAGTGTCAGAACTTTACAGACCAGAAACTGTACGATAACTTCAGCCTTCAAAAAGCAGGCAGAGCCTTTTATGGAAAAGTAAGGGTTAACTTAGGGCAAGGCAAGAGTGGCGGTCACAAAGGGGGCGGCAGTCGCAAAGGCAACCACCACCGAAGAGGGCACAACTAAAAAAGAGAACCATTAGATAACAAAGAATATAAAACAAATAAAATCGAAAACAATGAAAAAGAATTATTGGAAAATGGGGCTTTACAGCCTACTCCTTACCGCATTTGTATCAAGTTGTTCAGACAATAGCAGCAACCTACCCGAAGTAGAGAATCCCTCTACCGAAGGAGTTTCCTCTTACATTGTTTCGGCCACAGTAGGCGAAGCAAACGTTTTACTAAAGAGCAGTCAGTTAGATAGTGGTAGCATCTCTGCTGCTACAGGCGACAGACTGGTTACCGAAACAGGTACTTTCTGGATCTATTACCAAGACAAATACCTCTATCGTTTGGTCTACAACCAAGGTAACGCAGGGGTTTCTTCTTCATACGTACTAAACTCGGCAGGCAATGTAGTAGAGCGAAACATGACCTACGAAGTGAGACGCTTCACCGGAATTGGCCTTTACGAAGATATGATCATTACCTCTTCAACAGGAAGCATGGGCGATGCACATGCAGATGAAAATGGATACCTGCCCAAAGGATTCCTCTTCTCCTACCTGAATGTGGATGCAGAAACTTATACCACAAATAGCGAGGATATTAGAGCCGAAAACTATTTAGGCAACGGTGAGTTTGTTACCCTAGCCGGTTTTGAGCAAGTAGGTAGTAAAATATTTACAGCACCCATCCCCATGGGATTGAGCCAATACGGTGTAAAAGCAAATGGAGGTGAATATGTAGTTTATCCAGAGTTGGTAAAAACAGAGGCAGGTGGTAGCTCTAGTAGTGCCTACCTAGAGGGTGAATTGCAATGGACACAACACCCCAACGAAGCATGGATTGCTATTTACGAGAACAGCAACTTCCAAAACCCCAAACTTATTAAAACCGATAAGATTAGCTACGCTTGTGGCCGCAACAAGTCACAATACTACCAAACAGTTTGGTCAGCCGAGAATGGAGACGTCTATGTATTCTCACCCAGTTATGCAAAAACCATGACGGCAGAGGTACAAAAAACAACCTTACCTGCAGGGGTAGTACGTATCAAAGCAGGTACAGAAGTGTTTGATAACGATTACTACTGCAACATTGAGGCACTAGCGGGTGGTCATTCATTCCTACGTTGTTGGCCTATTTCGGGCGATAATTTCTTGATGCTGATGTACGACAGACCGCTTACACAAAGTGGCTTTACAGGCAATCAATTGGCTATCTTCAATGCAAGCAGCCAAACGCTTACTTATGTAACAGGGCTTCCTTCGGCCGATGTTGTTTCAAGCTTTGTAAACAACCCTCACATGGAAGATGGCAAAGTATACATGCCTGTAACTACTACAAACGAAACGCAACCTGCTGTTTACGTGATTGACACTGCTACTGCCGTTGCTACAGTAGGCCTTTCTGTTGCTGCTGATGCAGTAAGTGGCTTGGGTAAATTAACTGCTTATTAATCTATTCATCAATAATAGATGAATAGATTCTTATATCCCTTTTTGATCCTCCTGACTCTCTACCCACTAAATGGGCAGAGTCAGGAGGATCTCTGCATAGGAAAACAATATAGCTACCACTCTTCTATCTTACAAGAAGATATAAATTACCAAGTATCGCTACCTCAAAACTATCATGCAGAGAGTAATCAGCACTATCCCGTAATCTACCTACTAGATGGAGAGGCCTATTTCGAAGTAACGAATGGAGTAATTCAACTCTACTCCAAAGGAAGAAGAGCCATGCTTTCTCCCTCTATTCTAGTCGGTATTACAAGTAATAACCGTACCCGCGATTTTACCCCCATAGCATCGGCTTACGACCGCAATGGAGTCTTGCAACCAGATGCTAGAGCAACAGGAGGTGAAGCCAATCTCTTTACCAGCTTTCTAACAGAAGAGTTGATTCCTATGATAGAACAAAACTACCGTACTCATAATCAACGCATGCTTATCGGTCATTCACTTGCGGGGCTTTATGCTTTGCATCTCTATTTAAATCAGTCTATTCTTTTTAATCGCTACTGTATTCTAGACCCTAGTGTGTGGTGGCATCAAGGGTGGATGGTTCAAGAAGCAGAAGCATCAATACCCCAAGATGGAACGAGTCGCTCCTCCTTATATTTAGGTATAGCGGGGATTGACCCCAACAAGCGAGAAACCATCCATCACAGTCGGGCTACGACATTGATGCAGCTTCTAGAGGAGAAAGTAAGTAGCAAGAAGTTCCACTCACACATCTTTATTGAAGAGACACACGGAAGTATCTTTTTACCAGGACTCTATGAAGGGATTAAGGTGCTTTATAAAGAGTCACTTTAAAGAGGGAAAAGAGAGAAGCACCAACAGCATTCAATTGACAAAAGAATGAAGAATGTACGCATCTTACTGTCCAGCTACTGCCTCATGAGCGAGCCGTTCAATAAGCTCTGCTACCCCTTCCGATGCTCCTTTGTGGATAACCGTTATGGGGCGATTACTCGTGATACGCACCTCATTGGGGTCAATCAGGAATATCTTTGCACTGCGAGGTACATAGTTTATGAGCCCTGCGGCAGGATATACATTCATCGAGGTACCGATAATCACAAAGTAGTCTATGTCGTGCAGTGCATCCATAGCCTCATCCATTTTAGGGACTGCCTCGCCAAACCAAACGATAAAAGGGCGAAGTTGGAAACCATCTGCAGCGAGGTCGCCTATCTTTACTTCCCACTCCTCAGGCTTCAGCTCACGTATATAGGCGGGGTTGTGCGGCTCTTTGGTAGAGGTTACTTTGGTTAACTCGCCATGCAAGTGGATGATATGCGTACTACCTGCTCTTTCGTGCAAGTTGTCTACATTTTGGGTGATTACTACCACCTCGTAACTCTTTTCCAACGCTGCCAACAGGGTATGCCCCGCATTGGGTACCACTTTTGAGAGTTGTTTACGTCGCTGGTTGTAAAAGGTAGTGACCAATTGCGGATTGGCTGCATACCCCTCGGGGGTAGCCACTTGCTCAATGGGGTACTGCTCCCACAATCCTCCCGCATCACGAAAGGTGCTGATTCCACTCTCGGCGCTCATGCCTGCGCCCGATAGGATGGCTATTTTTTTCATATTTGGTTGTTCTTTCTTGGTTACTTCACTTAATCAACATAAGCAGTAAACCCATTCAATTATCCCTACTAACTCTTTTTATATATTACTAATTTCATCCATGGTGAGGCCTGTACACTGAGCTATAATTTCTAGAGTAACACCACTTCTCTTCATATTCGTAGCTATCAAACGTTGCTCCTCTATACGACCCTTCTCGATGCCTTTTTCCATGCCTTGCTCCAACCCTCTTTCCATGCCTTTACGCTCAGCACTTCGCACGACATTAATCAAATCGCGGTATACTTTTAAACTCTCCTCATAGCTTCGTTGCTCTGTGGCAGAGTATTGAGCAACCTCGGCCGTAGCAAAAGCTTTTTCAAATATCTTATTCTGCAGCTTAGCAGGACAACGATCTAGCACCTCCATGTGACAAAGTAAGAAGAGCCATTTATCGAAATTACTCTCCAACTCTTCTTCTGTTTTACGAAACTTAGGAAGTTCTAAATAGATGTAAGTCAGTTTGTCGTAAAAGACACGGTTCGTTTTTTGATCTACAAGCTTTACTTCGTGGTGAAGCACTTCGTCATCAAGTGGCGAATTATCAAAGGTAAAATCAAGTAAACCAATCGTATAGACCGCTTTCAGTTCAAAGTCCCAATCATTTCCACGTTTGGCTTGCTCACGAATAGGAAAGGTAGAGTAAAAAATGCTTCGGTCTTTAAAGTAATCTTGTTCTGCTTTCTGCATCTCTACAATAAACTTCTCTCCATACTCATTCTCGCAGTATACATCGAAGATGGCCTTACGCTCGTATCGACCATCGCCCAACTGTTCGGTAGGTAGATAGGTCAGAGAGGTAATGGCAGCCTCTTGGGGCAATACAGAATTTAAAAAATCAATTAATAAATCTTTGTTCACATCACTACCGAAGAGTCTTTTAAAACCAAAGTCGGTAAAAGGGTTAATGTATCTGCTCATACTTTCTTGCTTAAAAGTGAATGGATAAAAATAAATGGATGCGGTAAACGAGTACGTGCTAACTTTATACCAATAAAAAACAATCGTATAGCACCCTACAAATGTAAGATTATTCTACCAAAAGAGTAAAGAAATAGTTGTTTAAATTACATTTAAACCTTTGTTTAAAACAGAATAGAAGGCGTTTCCATGGCGGTGTAAACAGACATGAATAACTTAATTATCCCTCACTGAATTCCTACTCCTTCACCATCCGTCCAATATCGACATTAATCCCACAGTTAACATGAAAATCCCATAGCATTAAACTGCGTATCTGATAGTAGTAGTATCAGTAGTAGTAGAGTTGCGAGATGCATGCCAAAACTATAATGCACTGATAAATAGATAACAATCAATTTCTAAGAGTGTTCGGAAGCGAACAGAGTGTACGAAATAAGTAGATTTTTCCTCTCTCATAAAGAGTTTTGTCAAATAGATTCTACCCACTAACAAACTTTTCATTTTTATACTACCGTGTAGATAACCGCTTTACAAAATAAGAAACAGCCTCTATTTAAACGCAAGTTTCAAGAAAAAAAATGTAGTTTTGTTTAAACATAGTAACAAGTTAACCGATGAAACCAATCTTTCTCATTCTTATAACATTACTTTTCTCGCTTGTCACCCCTAAGAGTTATGGACAGAGAAATGAGTATCCGATTTTTCAAAACATCCTACTTAGCACCGAGGCTTCGGTAGCAACTTGCTTCCTACAAGATACACAAGGCCTTATGTGGATAGGAACTAACAAAGGACTATTCAGTTACGATGGATACACTACACAAGCTCATTTTAAGTTGGATGAAGCAACCAACAGTTGGATCTATTCAGGCGTAGTAATCAAAGAACGCTACCTCTACTTAGGAACAGACAATGGCATTTTAATTTACGATACCTATTCAGATACATACCTCGATTCATCACTCACTTTTCCCACAGACATTCGCTCCCTAGCGCTTCAAGGTTATTTACTCTGGATAGGGACACTTCATGGACTCTACGCTTACGATATACAGAGTCAAAGGATTGATAAATGGGAAGCTACCCGAGAAAATAACCTTCCACACAGCACTATCTACTCGTTACTACCTACTAAAGAGGGAGCACTTTACATAGGTACCTACAATGGACTATGCGTATATGATTCTACAAAGCAATCATTTAGTTCCATACCACTCTCTAAAGAGGCACATCTCACCAATCTTTTTGTCAACTCATTGGTAGAAGATGTAGAGAGAGGTTGCATCTGGATAGGAACAGAAGGAAGCCTGCTACGTTATACACTACAAAATAAGAAGGTGGAACAGATAGAGGCTGTACAGGCCAATTCGATTAAATCCTTAGCACTGGATGGAAATGGAACACTACTTATAGGCACTGATAATGGATTATACACTTATCATGAAGATAAAGCAGTGACCCATATTTTACACGATTCACGCAATCACCGTTCACTAGCTAATAATACCATTTGGTCTATTTTTCAAGACCAACATAAAAACAGTTGGCTAGGAACAAACTACGGTATCTCACTCGCCAATGCTCATACAATCTTTCACTACACCCCACTCTTCCAATTAACCGGTAGTGGCGAAGGCAATCAGTTCTTATCACTTTACAAAGATAGCAAAGATAACTACTGGTTTGGAGGAAGCAATGGAGTGTTACGCTTCCGCAAAGAGGCTTCTTCAGACCAAGTTCATTGGTACAAAATGGATAGTCCAACCCATCCACTTTCACACAATCGCATCCGTCACATTTACGAAGATAAGGAGGGCGAACTCTGGATAGCAACAGATGGAAGTATCAGTCGCTATGACTATCAGAAAGAGCAGTTTGTGAATTACCAAATAACCGATAGTACGCTTACACACAACAGCAACTGGGCCTACAATATACTGGAAGATAATCGGGGAAAATTGTGGATAGCTAGTTGCTTAGGTGGTATCTTTATTGTGGATAAACAGAGCTTAAAAGAGAAAAAGAAGAGTCCAATTATAGCCCAAAAGAATCTACATACAGAGGATGGATTGTCGAGTTCATTTATCAATCAGCTGGTAAGTGACAAGCAGGGAAACGTATGGGCACTTCTTTACCAAAACGGAATCAATCAAATTAATTCAGAAACGTACGAAGTAACAGTTATTGATACAGATAGCTATACAGAAGGCAGAAAGCTCAATTTCTTGCTAGCCGATAAAGAGGGTACTCTGTGGGCTGGCTTCAGAGGGGGTTTTCTTAAAATAGAGCCCGAAACAAGAAATATAGAATGTAGTTGGTTCGATCGGTTTAGCCACGATGAGATTTTCTATATGGAAGAGGTGGAGAATGAAATCTGGATATCGACCTCGAATGAATGTTGGGCAGTAGAGAAAGAGTCGCTAGCTATGTACCGATGGGGAACCACTAAAAAATCATTTAACAGTATCTATTACGATACAGAAGAGCAACTGGTTTTCTTGGGTGAAAACGATGGTTTCTCCACCACCACTCCTCACTTATTAAAAACTGCCCATCTACAACATAACCTAGTTGCTACACGCTTCTATGTGAATGGAGAGCCTTATTCGCTAGATGGAACCATTCGTTATGAACGGAAGATTAAACTAACGCACCAACAAAACAATGTAACCATTGAGTTATCAGACTTCCCCTATTCACTACACGAGAAGAGTCAGTTTGCCTATCGAATAAAAGAAAATAGTGCCCATTGGAGTCTACTACCCAGCCAGTCAAACCAGATTCTGTACAACAATCTACAACCTGGTAGTTACACCCTAGAGGTAAGTCGCCTAGATAGTAATGGCGAATTAGATCCCAATTATTATACCCTAAGCCTTACCATATCCCCTCCTTGGTACTATACCTTCTGGGCAAAACTCATCTATCTATTAGGAATTTGTGGAGTCATTCTTTGGATTATAAACTTCTTCCGAATCAAAGCACGCTTGCAAATTGAACGCTTAGAGAAAGAGAAGATTAAAGAACAAGCACGTCAAAAGATTGAGCTATTTACGCACCTTTCGCACGATTTTAAAACCCCTTTAAGCTTGATTATTGCTCCCCTCTCTAAACGCATGGGCGAAACAGTGCATGCTCAGGAGTACAAATTTCTAGAGGGAGTTTGGCAGAATGCGATGAAACTGAATGCTCTGATCCATCAAACACTCGATTTCAATCGGATTGAAAATAACAATCAAGCACTGCTTATACTTTCGCAAACAGAGATTATCAGCTTTGCCCATTCAGTATTTACGGGTTACCTAGAAGCTGCTCAAGAGAAGGGAATTCATGCGCACTTCACCTCCAATATAGAGAAGCTAGAGGTTGAAATTGATCGCATAAAGTGGCAATCGATCTTTGATAATCTTCTTTCAAATGCGCTTAAATATACCCCTTCAGGAAAAGCATTTACCCTTGCAATCGAATACGATAGAGAGAAATCGCAACTTTACATTCGTCTTGCTGATCAAGGTATTGGAATTTCTTCCGAAGAGTTACCCTATATTTTTCAACGGTTCTTCCAAGCATCGCATACGCGTGAGAAACAAGAGGGAACAGGCATAGGCCTCTATTTAGTGAAAACATACGCCGAATTGCATCAAGCAAAAATCGAGGTAGACTCTACCCTAAATAGTGGTACCACCTTTACGGTTACACTACCTATACCGATGGTAGAAGCTCTAAACAAGGAACAAGCCTCTGTTATTCACAACCCTGTTGATAACTTAGATTGGAAGCCGAAAGAGCAGAAGAGCCAAAAGAAGATAAAGAATCAGAATTTACCAGTGATTCTAGTAGTAGAAGACAATCCTGAAGTGATTGAATTCATCGAAGAGGTAATTACTCCCTCCTACCGATGTGTAAAGGCATACAATGGGAAAGAGGGTTTAAACCTCTCTAAAGAGTTACTCCCCGATTTAATTGTAACAGATCTATTAATGCCCGAGATGGATGGAATGGAGCTCTGCAGGGAGCTTAAAAAATGCATTCCCACCTCGAATATTCCCCTAATCATGCTTACGGCACAGAATGATAGCACCACCGAATTGGAGAGCATTCAATTGCAAATTGATGCCTTTATTAGCAAACCTTTTGATCCAAACATATTGGTTTCGCGCATGGAACAACTGTTACAGCGCAAACAAAGGCAGGAAACTCAACTGCGTATAGAAACCATATCGACTCCCAAGGAGATTGAAGTGATTTCGCATGACGAGAAATTTCTGAAAGAGGTAACTCAACTGATTGAGGATCGTATAGACGATGCAGAGCTAAATGTTACTGCACTCTGCGAAATGGTTCAAGTAAGTAACAAGCAACTATACCGGAAGGTTAAACAACTTACAGGGCAAACACCCGTAGACTATATTCGTTCCATACGCCTGAAGAAAGCAGGCATGTTACTCCGACAAAATAAATTCTCCATATCCGAAGTAATGTATATGGTTGGCTTCTCTAGCTCGTCATACTTCTCCAAATGTTTCCAATCTGCTTTTGGAATGACGCCTAAACAGTACATGGATTCACACAACCGAGAAGCTTAAAATAACGATTAACCAATCCTATATTTTCCAAGAGGGAGAATAGCATACTTCGAGAAAAGAGAGAAATAGAAAGTCACTATTAGGGGCACAAAGGGCTTTAAGTAGATGAATTGAGATTCAAAACGGACTCTAAAAAGAGTTTAACAGGTACTTTAAAGAGCGAGTACTGTTTTCAAAACTGACCAAAAAGTACATGGCTAAAATATAAGAGAGCCCTATCAAACTCCAAGGAGTATTGATAGGGCTCTCTTATATAGATTTAATTTCTAGCGCTCGATCTTTGCTTATTTTACGAAGATTAAGAGCGAAAGAGAGTTTATTCAGCGAAGTCTCCAGTAGCTACACTCCAGTCATTTCCGAAGAAACCAGCACATTTCACACCGTTAATGCCATCTTTAAGTACATCAACAGAGAAGATCATCAAATCAGGATATCCTGTGAAACCGGTTAGGTAGTCGTTAGGATAAACCGCTTTAGCTCCCTTAAGACCTGTTCCAGCTACTACACCCACCGATGCTTTATCGCTTCCCTTGCGAGGATAGATAAAGAAAGTACCCAAGTCATCGCCTTCGAAGGTTTTATCACCTAAAATGATTCTGTTCTTCTCAACTTTAGGTGCAGCACTCGATAGTACACTGTTCCATGCACGGTTTGTTGCAGCATTACCATAAATCACAACGTTACGATCAGCAAATTTACCAGCTAAGAACTCTTTGTCCGATACGACATCGATAGAAGCATTACCACGATACAAGAAGTTTTCTGCATCGTAACGCGCTTTGTTACGGTACCAATTGTTCTCTGCTGTAGTTCCTGCAGTAGAGTAAACAAATACAACTTGGTTATCGAATGCTTGTTTAAAGCCACCTGCACGAACTGGGTTCTTTTCAGCCAATGATACCTCACCTACGGCCCAAGTATCGCCTGTTTTCTTAAATGTAGTCGCCTCTTTTGCATTTACACTCACAGCCGATCCATCAAGAACAACTGTTACAGCTCCTGAAATAGGAGTTTTAGAGAAGTCGATTGTTAACGCAGCTACATTATGAGTTGTACCTTGAATCGAATCATTCGCCACACTTAAATTGATTTTAGAAAAATCATAAGAGATCACTTGTTGTGTTACAGTTGCCCAATAGTTAGTTGGTGATACAGCTGGCGAAGCAGTAACGAACTCAATGTGATTTACATCCTGTGTAGCAGGAATAGTATGCCATTTAAAATAATCAAAGATAGGTTTGAAGTCTACACTCTCATCGCTATACCAGTGTGAGCCTCCAGGTTCTTCGTGGTAAGCAAAATCTGGGTGGAACTCGGCCAATACTTTACGCATATCTCTTGCTTGCGATACAGGTACTACATTGTCAGCATCTCCATGGTGTACAAAGACGCCCGATTGAAGATAGTTACGTACCAATTCCAACGTACGTCCGCTATTCGCACCACGCTTAATTAGTTTAAAGGCTGCATTGTGTTCAAAGGCTTGATCTGAACCTCCACGTCCGTAGTTGGCAATATCTGCATATCCTGCACAAGGAGCAATAGCTGCAAAATGATCGGGGAAGTTCGCACCAATCGACCAAGTACCGTGTCCTCCCATTGAGTGACCAGTCAAATAGGTCTTCTCAGGGGCAGGGTTATAAAGGCGTTTTCCTTCAGCCAATACTTCAAGCGCATCAATACGTCCCCACTCTTCCCAGTTGTAACCAAATGGGCGGCGGTTAGTAGCAGCAACTAAATGTAACCAATCTTTTTGCTTGTATGCACGTGCTTGGTTGCGTGCTTCAACCGATGCACCGTGAACAGACAGCACGATAGCTTGTCCATCTCCTTTGGTCGAAGAAGGATTTACACTGAAGTATTGAACCGAGTTATCAACACGGCTACGGAATGTACGCTCATGAATGCCCTCGCCCGAACGTTGTTCGAAAGCAATGTGAACGCTATCAATCAAAGTACCTTTTTTATCGAGTAATGAAATCACTGCATTTACTTTACCAATCTTTTCTGCCTTTGCAGCGGGTACAAGGAAGGCAAGTTTACGTACAGTCATATCCATTACATTCTCAGTCGCATAGGTAGCCGATTCACCGCTTTCCAATTCGCAACGGATAGAAAGACCATTCAAATGTTTATCAGTTGTATTAATAACACGAATAGCCGACCATTTCTCATTATCTTCACCATTAATAATATCGGTAAGTGTCATATCGCGTTTGGTCAACATAACAGCTTTCTTAGGCTTAATAACCTTAGCTTCTACATAGCCAAAGCGTCCTGGAGTGAAAAGAGCACTATTTACTCCTTTATTTGTTTTGAAAGGAATCAAGGTGTAACCAAAATCGTAGTGATCACCTTCGTGAGGCATACCGTTAAGGATGGTACGCGTACCACCTGTAGCTTGCAATAGCATCACCTCTGAGCTAGAAGCCTCATATTCGCTATATAGATAAGAACGACGTAATTCACGAGAGCGGAAACGGCCTGTTGAGTCAGCTAGAATCTCTTGCCATTGAATAGCTTGACGTGTGCGACCATAGTTCACAGCCTCCATATTGCCCGAATAGGGGTTCTTAAAGTTGTTCGTAAAGAGTTCCCAAGCCAAAGCATCTCCCATTTGAAAGATATATCCATTTGTTGCAGTAGTAGGTAGATGGTAACCTTGTGTAAATGTATGAGTGACAACACCCTCATCTACACGCTCAATTTTTTCTTTACCGAAATATTCTACAATATTTCCAGTACGTTGTTGTGCAATCATTGTTCCCGCAGAGAGGCAACAAATAGCACTAACAAAAAACGTTCGTAACATAGATTGTTTTATTAAAGATTAGATATTATTTTCCCCAAAGATAATAAATATAGCGCAATAAACAGCTATTCTTGCAGTTAGACATAACGATTTGGTATCCTAAAGCCATTATCCTAATATAATCATTAGGTTGATGTGAGATAAATAATATCTACAACTAAACGAGAAATGAGTCTATTGGTTGATTTCTCTTCTCTTATCAAAACGAAGTAGAATAAACCATCCATGGGGATGGATTATGTAATCAGAGGAAGTTTGCTTGATGTTCCGTAAACAAGCATATTAATCTTTGAGCAGTATGTACCCAAAAAAAAGTCCTCCAGTTCGTTAGAACCAGAGGACTTCTCTTAAAAACGGCGGCTACCTACTCTCCCACAATCTGCAGTACCATCGGCGTGACAAGGCTTAACTTCTCTGTTCGGAATGGGAAGAGGTGGA
>JBOFRN010000107.1:0-1855 GCA_051651025.1 Phocaeicola sp. | reverse complement strand
CCAAAGTCGGCTGGAATCTCGCCCCATTGGTCGGTTTCCCACTTTAAAATAGGGGTGGTAATGCGGTTCTCTTTCAAGAACTTCTCGGCGCGCTCTATCAGTTGGAAGAGCTGCTCGGTCTTGGGCGTTCGTTCCAGTTTCGTTTTGCATTTTTTCTGCTTCACCCAGCTCATGGCCGTACGGCTATCGGAGTAGATGGGCATATTGGTTCCCTTCTGTTTGAAGAGGGCCAGGCAGTGCACAATGGCCAGAAACTCGCCAATGTTGTTGGTTCCATGTACCGGACCGTAGTGAAAAATCTGTTGCTCGGTTTGCAGGTATACCCCGCGGTACTCCATGGGACCGGGATTGCCACTACAAGCTGCATCGACCGCTACACAGTTTAGCTCTAAATCTTTGGGCCACTGCTTGGGGCCCGATGCCCCTTTGGAACCTCCCCCTTTGGAACCCGACTGGCCAAAGTAGAGGTGTGCGGGCGAAAGAAAGGCGTGTTCGGCCTCTGCTTGGGTAGCAAACGATTTAAAGAGGGCACCTTCGTACCCCTTTATTTGCAGTTGGCACTCGGTCCACGAGCTATAGACTCCTGGGTTTACCCCTTTCCACACCACATAATATTTACTTTTTGCCATTTTATTGTACTTACAAAACATCCTCCAACCAGCCGCTACACAGCTGCCGAGTGAAGGATGCTTCTTAGGATTGAATATCTATTCTATGTTGCTTTTATCAAGCCCATTCTCTTCTTTTCTATAGGAGAATCTTTCCATTACTTGCCCAGCAAGTTAGTGATTGACCCTAGTCAGTTAGGTGATTGACTCCAGTCAGTTAACTGATTGACCCTAGTCAGTTAAGTGATTGACTCTAGTCAACCACTTAAAATGACCTAATAAGTCAGAGAGTTTGTAGGCTCTTTTACTCAATTTTGTAGGCTCTTTTTGCGAACTTGGTAGGATCCTGCAGCTTCTTACATTCTAGCAGGTACCTCAATACCGAGTAGGCCCATGCCTAGTCCAATCACTTTCGCTACGTTGGCACTCAAGGCCAAACGGAACACTTTCAGTGCTTCGTTCTCTTCGCGAAGGATGCTAAATTCGTGGTAGAACTGGTTGTACTCTTTCACCAATTCGTACACGTAGTTGGCTATGATAGAGGGGTTGTAGTCGCTACCCGCCTGTTTTACCACCGCTTTAAACTCGGCCAACAGTTGAATAACGCCCTCTTCCTTGGTACTTAATGCCAAGTTGGTAGGCAGTTCGGTAGGAACAACCACACCCGCTTCGGCTGCTTTGCGCAACACCGACTGAATACGTGCGTAGGTATATTGAATAAATGGACCGGTGTTACCGTTAAAGTCGATAGACTCTTGTGGGTTGAAGGTCATGTTCTTACGTGCATCTACTTTCAAGATGAAGTACTTCAAGGCACCCATCCCTACAATACGCGAGATATCGTCTGCCTCTTCTTGTGTCAATCCATCGAGTTTACCTAGTTCGGCCGAGGTCTCTTTGGCAGTCTCTACCATCGATTCCATCAAATCATCGGCATCGACTACGGTACCTTCGCGGCTCTTCATCTTTCCTTCGGGAAGCTCCACCATACCGTACGAGAAGTGAACCAACTCTTTACCCCACTCAAAGCCTAGCTTATCTAGCAAGATAGAGAGTACTTGGAAGTGGTAGTTTTGCTCGTTTCCTACTACATAAATCATCTTGTTGATGTTGTAATCTTGGTAACGAAGTTTGGCTGTACCAATGTCTTGCGTCATGTATACCGATGTACCATCGCCACGAAGCAGTAGTTTGTGATCTAGGCCTTCGGCAGTTAGGTCGGCCCATACCGAACCATCCTCTTTGCG
>JBOFRN010000106.1:0-14450 GCA_051651025.1 Phocaeicola sp. | reverse complement strand
CCATGCTCGGCAAACGCTTTAGAGATGGCAATTGCTGCATTGACAGAGCCACCAGGTGAATTAATCCGACAATGCACCTCCTTATCCTTGTTTCTATTAAGTAGGTACTTGATGTTAGAAAGTTGATACCCGTAGTGATCAATCATTCCATTTACTTCAAAATTGAATATTTCCATGTGCACATTATTAATTAGTGTACTAAATCGAAGTACGAAAATAGGCACATAAAAAAGCCACGCTAAGGACACTTAGAGCGGCTTTTAATGAGAAAACCAATATTTTAGAGGTCAGTGATAAGCACCATATCTATAATAAGAGAGGGTGAAGGGGTCACCCCCGAGAATTGGAAGGATGTACCGTTCACTGAATCGGCACCTACCCCACTCGTTTTAGTCGTGTGAAAACTGAGCGGATCATCCATACTACCCGACAGCTGGATGGTTCCGTTGCTATCCTGGTGCAGCACCAACCATTGGCCACGCTCTAGGGTTCGAATCACTGAATCATTCAATTTAGATAGTTTGGGTATCCTCCCCTCAATGGATAGCTTGTAAGTTTCGCCTGGTTCTTCAGTCGCTTGCTCTTCATTGAAGGCAAATGCCGAAGTGTCTAGGATAATATCAATGATTTGGTCGCGCGCTTTCACCTCCAGGTGATTGGTGTTATTTCGGTAATCGGGGCGAATACGTAAGAAGGATGTGAGCGGAATAGCGAAGAGCCGCGAGAGCCCTGGACGGTTGTCTGTATCAAATTGAACTGTTTTCATAGTGTGTTAAGCCTTGCTGTGAAATTGTCCCATTTCTGAACAACTGCACAAGAATTATTTTATTGATTTTATGATCCATATCCTCCACGAGCGATACCTTATTAATAGACTTGTCTCGGTTCCATATACGGCGGATAGAATCGGATGGCCAAGTGTCTTCATCAAAGTGGTAAAGTTGGTAGAACTTCTGAATGCAGGTACTCAAGCAGGGAGTAACCATGTAGGCTGCACTCAAGTAAGTCAGCAAGATGGTCCGGCAACGTATCTCCAGTGCCTTGGATAGTGCAGAAGCATCGGTAAGCGATAGCGACCAACCGTGTTCGTTAAAGTCTGACTTGGTAATCTCCAGTGCCACCTTCTCCGATCGGAACTTGTAGCTTCCACACGCCTCTAGCCGCTTATCGTACCGATTAGATGGCTTCATCAATCGGCTACGAAATAGTACATCCAGCGTTCTGTCATTAGAAATGTTAACTAAATCGTTCCATTTTGGGTCCTCAACTGTGAAATTCGTTAACAAGTACTGTTTGACGAATTTCGGGACCCAAATCCAAACAGCATACCTTTCTCGTGTTTTTCCCATGTTTTTTTTCTATTTTGAAAAATAGTGGTGATTTTGCCGTCCAACCGACCAACAAACCAACAGAATTACTAAAGATACTAAAAATCAATCACATAACCAAACATACACCCCTAAAAAGGCCAACCAACACGACCAACAAAGGCCATTTCTGTTGGTTTTAGCTTTTAACCTGTTGGAAGCCAAAACCAACAAGAAAATCCTAAATCCAACAAAAACCAACAAGAATCACCACCAACCAACATCAACCAACACTTTATCTAATATACATATATACCTATATATCATTATATTACCTATTATTACTATTGAAAAATCAGGCCTCTTGTTGGTTTGTTGGTTTGTTGGTCGGGGTTTTCTGATTTTTATTTTTCAAACTTCGTTTTATTTCCTTCTTTTTAAACTGGGGGTAATCGGGGGATTGACTTTGGTTAACAATTTGGCAACTTACCCCATCTGTTACCTGGAAATGCTTCGACTGATGTTCTCAATAAATGTTCCGACTGACCCATTCAAGAATAGCTCGACTGGTCTATCCTATAAATGATTCGACTGTTGCATTCAATAAGTGCACCGACTGATCTATACAAGGATAGTTAGACTACTCACTACAATCGGCTTTATATGAAATGTGCGCACAAATCATACAATAAAAAAAAGGAGCGATTAAACTCCTTTCTTTATTTGGTCACTGCAATTATCTTTCACCCACAGTTCAAAGAGATCACTCTTCGATATTCCAATTTTGATGCTATACCAATCAAGCATATCATACGCCTCTTGTGTTAGCTTTATGTGTAGCCGGGTATGCTTCTTCTCTTTGATGCACCTACGGCCACTGCCTGGGCGTTCTCCTCCTTTACTCATCAAAATCTAAATAAGCGATTTGTACCAACTTCTCCATTTCATCACAGAACTCTTCATTGTAACAACTTTCGTATTTTTGACGGACTATGTTACAAGCTGCTTGAAAACCTGCTAGATAGTCTCTTTGTGAGTTACTACTCTTAGAGTAACGTTTTGATTTCTCTATAACTTCATCTTCATTCATTTCAGTAATATTTTAAGTCAAACTAAAGAATACACATTCTACTTCATTAAATAGCCGAAAGACTACTCGCTCATCCTTTCGATGATACTCAAGGAGCAGGTCTACCCAACTGTTACCAGACTTGTCTTTGAAATTTCTCCCCCGATGGATATGCACTGGGTAATCTTCTTCGTGAGCCAAATCTACTAAGAGAGTCGCCTCTCCCGATAACATGGTTACCTTTTGTTGTAGATGGTCTGTTTCTTTGCCATCAAGCTTTACGCTCTTGGCTGATTCGTGTAATTCGATCATACTCTGTTTCGATTTTCATTAGGTTGTTATTTAAATTGTAATTTTGGTTCCGTGTTAATCGGGTGTTCAATCCGTTCAAAGTCGATGCCCATCATTTTAGAGAGGATATCGTAGTTGAGGAGTACAGCACTAGTCTGTTTCGTCTTGTTCTCCATCACCCGGTGCATAAACATGTTGGGTTTCTCCTCGCCAGTAGCTGGGTCACGGATCATGCCACCTGCAGGAACCTCTTTCACCTCCATCCATTTGAAGCGTGTATTGCCTACTTGCCCCAGGTAAGAGGGGTGTGAGTTTAAGTTGATTTCTAGTGTAGTCAATGACAAGGGGTGTTCACCCGTTGGAATTGAAGCTGCATACATCTTATGAATATTGGATAGATTGATGTACAGCACCGCCGTATCTGCAGGATTCAAAACCCGCTCATAGCCACCTTTGAGTGTTACCCTACCTGGGCGTTCAATCTTATAATCACGCCCTGGCTTGATGGTACCCTTGTCAATGAGATAGTCAATCGTATTGAAGAACATGGCCAATTTATCGGTTTTCACCAACATATCTACCTGCTTGCGAATTTTATCAACACAGAGCTGCTTAAACTCTTCGTAGGTAAATGGCAGCTTCAGTTCAGGGGCGTAGGTCTCCAATAATTTGCAAGTAGCCAAGAACATCGATACGGTAAGGATTACCCGCGTCTGGTCACCCGACCGGCTGCCACTTGACTCCACTAAGGATTGCAACTCTCTTGAGCACTCTTTTAATATCTCTGCATACTTTGATTGCACCAATGGGCGCAGACGAAGTATCTCTAGTAATAGGTAAGAGAGTCCAGCTTTCTCAGCATCCTTCAGCTCTTGAAAAAGCTGCTGTGCTCGCTCTTCGTTGATAGACTCCCTCTTGGGAACCTCACAAAGAACCACCCGGTTTGATAGTGCATTGTCATCCCGCTGTGGGGCCTCTTGCCCAAGTAGTACCAGGGGAGAGTTCACCTTAGAGGTTTCGATATCGTTGCTCGTTGCCGACTTCCGTTTTTGCTTACCGTCTCCATCGTAGGTGGCTGTTTTTAAACCCTGAAACTTGTAATCAGATATTTGCTCATCGTTGTACTCCTCCATTACACAAGGCACATCACGCATACGCTCCATCACAGAGAAGAAAGCAGCATCGGTACCCGAATTCAGGTTAAAAGAGGGTGCATCGGGCTTGATGAAGAGCGAACGGATAGAGATTGCAATCTGTGTTTTACCGGACATGGTGGGACCAATAAAAAAGATTGATGTAAAGAGGCGATTAATGGGGTGGATATCGCTTCGGAATGCAGACATTATCGCATAGATTAGCGACCATTTGCCATTGTCATTAATCTTGTACACTTCATCCATCAGCTCGGCCCATCTTTCAAATGTAATCTTCTTTTTCTCTGGTGTTTCGGTGTAGACAAACCAACGATCCTGTTCGTATCGGTCGTTGTCTTTACGTACGCTGCTGTTTATTTTACAAAAAGCAGGAGAGTAGAAGATATCATCCTGGTGTGACATCAAACCAAATTCGTTGCAATATTCGAATTGCCATTTGCCCTCTACCTCATGAAACATACCATTGGCAAAAATAAAGCACCCCTCGTGTTGTTGCCCAAATACACGTATCTCGGAACACTTGGGGAAGTTGTACGACATGTATTGCCAAATCTTTGCGTAGTCTTTTGCATCGCCATTTTCAAAGTTGTAGCCCCCTTCGTTTATCAACATATCCTGTAAGGTCGTCAACTTGGTGAAGGTAGAAGATGACCACTCCACGTAACTGGGGCGATGATCATACAAGTGATTGATACGAATCACGCGTCTGTTCTCCTCCTTATTTTGGCTGTGCACATGGAAAAGCGGCTCCATATAGAAGTCGGCCACGCGCCGAAAACTGTTCGTTCCCATTTGGAACATATAGGAAACCGGTACTCCATCTTTATTCAACAGCGGATAGAAACCATAACGGCGAAGCATGCGCAAATACTCTTCAGACTCTTCTACATACTCAGGTAGTTTGTCAGAGTCCATATCTTTTAACCCCTCGTATACATCGCCACGCTCTCTATCCAACCGTTGCTTACTCTTTCGTTCCGCCACAAAAGGTTTGATCAGCTCCTTGAGCGAAGAGAGCTTCAGCCCCAGCAGTTCAGACCAGGAGGGAAGGTTTACCGTTTGAATAGCCTGTTTCGCGTACGATATCATCTCCGCACAACGAGCTATGTACTCATTCAGCACCTCAGGGGTTGGAGACTCTTCACGTCTTAAAGTGCCATAGTGTTCAATGTAGTAATAGATAAAGCCCTTGGTACGCTCATTCTCCACCACATCAACGGTTAAACCAAATTTGAACATCTCACGCATCAGGATGCAATCCTCATTCTCGCGCTTGTAGTTGCAATCCATATCGGGAGAGTGTACCACTACCCGATTGGCCAACTGGGCTAACCGCTGGATATCGCCCATCGATGGAAGGCCCGAGTAGAATACGTAGGGTTCTTTCTCACCAAGCATCACCTGAAAGCGGTCGAAGTCATTCACCAGGTGTATCTCTTTTTCTTCCGGATCAATAAAATCTTTGGCAAACTCTTCCCCAAAGAAACCATTGTCAAAGCGTGCTGGGGCTTCGGGTACCTTTACCTGGCTAGCCATATCGGTCAGGTCATCTAAAGCGTATGTTGTAGCTATGGCCAATTCTCCTAGAAAAACTTTGCGAAGAATCTCATCACGCTCCAGGGCGATGATACCAACAAGTTGCTTCGTTTTCTCTAACTTTTGAAACTCATCCTCTTCTTTGGTGTAGAGCTTTTTAATTAGGTAGTCCACATAATTCTTCTCATGCTTCACCAACCAAGCAGGTAGTTCAGCACCCTTCAGCTTAGCCATGTCATCAGGGTCTTTCCCAACAGGCAACATGATGCAGCGAACTTTGAACTCATCCTTGATAAAATCAGGGAGTAGTTTCTGAGCAGCAGCAAGCCCAGCAGCATCGCCATCAAATAGGAATACCACATTGGCCGTAATAGCATGCAGTAGTTTGCGTTGAGCCTCTGAGAATGCAGTACCCGAACTAGCCACCACATTGCGAATACCTGCTTGAGCAAGTGACAACACATCAAACTGCCCCTCTACTACATAGACCCTATCAGCCTTTTGTATCTCTTGGCGTGCTTGGTAAAGACCAAATACAAAGTGCCCCTTATTAAATAGCAGCGTATCACCCGTATTCTTGTACTTAGCCGTCTGCGAACCACTGATGTCACGCCCGGAATAGCCAACCACTTGCCCCATCTTATCGTAGAAAGGGAACAGGATTCGTTGGTAAGCAAAGTCTGTAAGCTTTTGCTTATCAGCGTTGTAATAGGCTACACCAGCATTGATGATGTGCTTTTGTTCATAACCAGCTGCAATCAATTTCTCACTGAGCCCATTGTAGCTGTAAGCGTAGCCCAACCCGTATAAATCAGTAATCTGCTTTGAAATCTTGCGCTCTGCCAAGTATGCAGCAGCTTCGGGAGTAGCTAAGTTCTGCTCAAAGAGTTGATGCGCTGCCGTCATTACCAGCTTGGCCGAAGCACGATCATCATTCTGTTGCTTTTGTTCGGGGCTGTAATCAAACGGTACCTCTACGTTACACTGCTTACCCGCTTCGCGCACAGCTTCCGGATAAGACAAACCAAATCGCTCTTGAATGTACCAAATAGCATTACCACCTTTGCCACACGAAAAGCATTTGCAGATACCTTTTGAAGCAGATACCGAGAACGAAGGAGTTCTTTCGTTGTGAAAAGGGCAAAGGCCTGTATAGTTCACCCCCCTTTTCTTTAAAGAGATATCATCGCCAATCACCTTAACGATGTCTATTTTTTCAAGGATATCGTCTATTATATTTTGTGCTATCATATTATTCAAATATTTCGAGTTGTCTTGCCTCCATCAGTTCGAAAGCTTCTTCAACAGTGAATTTAAGTTCCTTGGCCACCTTCATCATCTCCAGTTGGGTGGGTTGTGCATAACCAGCCGCTAGTTGGTACCATCTCTTTTGACCAATACCTACCCGTAATAGGAATTCTCGGTTTGGTTTAAAGAGGTCAGGATTCCCAAGTTTGATGGTAAGCATCTTACGCATCAACGGGTTTTTAATCTGCTCCTTTAATTGGATATGGTGTCGAAAGCAGTATAAGTAAATCGCTTCTTCACTTCTATTGAGTAGATAAGCGATATCCTTAAGTGTGTTTTTCTTGTCGAGTTCTGCACGGAGTAGTGCATCTTCTTGTGGTGTCCAATTTGTTTTTTTCATGTGTATCTTCTAGTGGTTCGTTCTATTCTTGTAGTCCGCCTGGCTCTTCGAGCTCTTCGGTATAGATCATTATCGATTTCAATAGTAGTCAAGAATAAGCCTAAGAAGAATATCGCCAAGGTTCGGCGTATCGGCTCACATTGTGATAGGGGGATATTGAATTTTCGACAATATATGTATTTAGATAGCTCAGTTGCTTTCTGAATACCAAGTTTGCGATAGATCGCTTTAAGTGTGGATTTCACAGTATCGATTGGCTTTCCGGTCATGAAAGCCGTCTCCTTTATTGAGTAACCAAAACCTATGTGTTCTGCTATTTCGGTTTGCTCTTTGGCTAGGTCAACATCTAGTTTCATAAGCTAGAACTCTTCGACAGTCCAGATATCTTCTTCATCGGTAATACCGTATTTAGCGAAGATTTCGTTGACACCTCTAAATACATGTATCGGTATATTTCTATACCACCTTTTCTTTCGTGAGTATTCAGAACTACATGTACATCCTAGGTAAGAATAAAGCTCTGCATTTATTTTTTTTGAGTCTGCTATCGTTAACATCTCTATGCCTCGAGCAAATGAGTAACGTAAATTAGGTATTGCCATAATTGATAAAATATTGAATAAAATACTACCTTTATTGCGTGATTCTTATAATCACTTTGCAAATATGGGCAGTATTTTAATCACAACCAAATATATTGAGCATTATTTTAATCTTTACTGCAGAATTAATCAATCATGAGAGAGAGAGTACATCAATTAATAGAGGCATTAAGAGTATCAGGAAGGGAGTTTTGTGCCTCTATAGGGCAGTCACCAAGCTGGTCTAGGACTATTAATAAAACGATAGGAGTAGATGTACTTGGCAATATTTTGCGCAAGTACCCACAAGTAAACATATTGTGGCTGATATATGGTGAAGGGGAAATGTTCCAAGAAAAAGAAGCAACTCCAGTAAACCCTGAAGCAACTTCTACCTTTTCGGTTAATAATGACTACCGCCTAATTTGCGAAGAGCTTCGCCACGATAACAAGGAGCTAAGAGAAGAAAATAAGAACATACGAGAGCTACTTCTGAAGGAAATGCAGAAGAATCAGGAGCTTTTGATTGAGAATACCCAACTGAAAGTCAAGAGCTATAAGGCCGGCGATCAGTAAATATAACGGGTATTAATCAGATGGTAAAACTCGGACAGATTTCGGACAAGTACACCATAAAAATAGACATCATATAGACGTAGTAGCTTTGAAATTAGTGCGTAGAGGAAGTATAGGAAACGCAAAAGAGTCCGATATTCTCCACAACGAAAAAAGGCATATAGTTAAACTATATGCCTTTTTTCATGCCTATATGCCTCATACAACCCTTGTATAACACATTCTACATCATCTAACAGTATTCCAATCAGTATTGCAACATTAAACCCTATTCAAGGTAATGCAACTATTAACGATGGAAATTAACAACGAATATTTTCAGCTTAATATAGATTTTCTATCTAGCATGGTATGCTAAATCGTTGTTCAAGAAGCCTTTCGCCAGAATATACGCAAGTTATACATTATGAATTGTCTAAAAACATAAACTCTAAACTATAACCCACTAAACCGGTGTTCTAAAACTAAAAAAAGTTATATTACTCTCTACTAAAAAAACAGCAAAAACATATTGAAGAAGCCCGCTGTTTATAGAATCTAAATCAAACAAAAACATATTGGAAACAATATGGAAAAATCAACTTTAAAAAGAAAGAATATGAAAAAGAGTATTTTTGCATTAGCATTTATGTGTGCAATTGGATCAATGAATATGATGGCACAAACTACCAAAACAATCCAATCGGCTGCAGAAAAAACAGTCAAATCTGGTGAAAACGCGGTCGAGAAGAAAGCAACCGAAATGAAAGAGACCAAAGAGGCAACTCAAAAGAAAGCAACCGAAATGAAAGAGACCAAAGAGGCAGCCCAAAAGAAAGCAACCGAAATGAAAGAGACCAAAGAGGCAACCCAAAAGAAAGCAACTGAAATGAAAGAGACCAAAGAGGCAACCCAAAAGAAGGCAACTGAAATAAAAGAGGCTGGAAAAAATATCCTTGACAAACAATAATCTGTTTCAAAGATCCGTTATTAAGGCAAGTCTAGAGATTTTACCTAGAGCTAGTTTTATGGGGCAAATCTCTACTTCGTATTTATAAGCCATTTATAAACTCGGAAGTCATAAACTGTCGCTTAACAAATACTACTTAGCTCTCTCGCCATATGAATGTATAAATGTATAACTCGGATACCAAGTATTCGAGTTATACATTTATATTTTTAAGCCATCAAATGATGAACAGTAGTATGGTAAAATACGATGTTCATCCTTGAGTTCCAATCCGAATTTTATTGAGTCAGCCCAAAACTGCCTAATAAAGTATTTTTGAATCAATTCAAAACTGGGGGAATATTGGTAGAATAGGGAGTTTAAATAGTAAACCAATCCTCTGAACCTATAAATCAAACCCATGATTTAAACCCAACAAACTCTTTCTATAATAACACCCTCTGCTTATCGGAGTAGAGTGTTGACTAATACTGCTCATTTATAATTGCTCTAGCAATCTCTTTTCTCTTCCTACTACATCTTTTCCAAAAAGCATCCTTCATTCTTCAAACATATTGTATACCAACCAATTGCGGTGAAAGATAGCTATTTTAATCCTTCACCTAAAAATCACTCGCGTCCAAAGACCACTTGTGAAGAAAAGCTGAAAGTAAAACGAAAGCTGCCAAAACAACCCAATGCATTCTTCCATACATCCTCTTCTATTCTTAAATCCATACCCATTCATTCTTCAATTTCTGTCAAAGATTAGACTATTTCTGTCAGAAATTGTCTAATCTCTGTCAGAAATTAGATAATTTACGTCAGAAATTAAAGAATACATCCTTATAAAAAAGGGTTTATAAGCCGATAATTTAAAGAATTGGAGCTTAATAGCTAAACTTTACCCCCGCAAAGAAGGAGCGAGGTGCACCAGGACCATAAATATAGCCCGAGTCACGCATACCGCCTTTATCAAAATCTGTTTGATAGGCATTAAAGATGTTTTGCACACCCGCATTGATTTGCATCTTCACCGCTTTGTATACATCCACCTCGTAACCCACTTTTAGGTTCAGCTCAAAGAAGTCGGGAGTCGTTACCGCTACATCTTGTGCTATGTAACCCGCACGGTGGGGCACCAACATACTACCGGTATAGTTACCCGAAAGCGCCACATTAAGCGGAAGCTTCGTTGGAGTATAGGCCAAGGTAAAATAGCCGTAAGTATTGGGAGTACGGAACATGCGTTTCTCGGCTGCCACCGCTTCATCGTCACTCCAGTGGCGTGCCTCGCTGTAGTGGGCTTTTTGCAGGGTCATACCTGCTTGCAACTGCCACAATGAGCGGTAGGCTAATTTCCCTTCCAGGGTAAGTCCATAGACCGATGCACCCGATTCGTTGTAACGCTCATTGATAATGATACCCTCTTCCTCACCTACTTGGCGAAGGGCAAATACATTGTCAAGCTGAGTATAGAATCCCTCTACCAAGAGGTTTCCTTGCCAGCTTCCCCAAGTACGGTATAGATCGGCCGAAAGGCTTATGCTTTGCGAGTTCTCTTGCTTTAAATCGTCGGCTAGGCGAATAACTCCTACCGTTCCCCCTACATTCTCGATGTGAAAATCTTCGTCAAAAGCTTGAGGGGCACGGAATCCGTAGGAGTAACTTGCACGGAAGTTGATATTTTCATTCGGATTGAAACGCACATTGGCACGGGGACTAAATACGGGTTTGCTTAGCAAGTTGTGTTTATCTAAACGTCCACCCACCAAGAAACTCCACTCCTTGGTCTTCCACTCATTTTGCAGGAAGGCACTCGCTATGTTCACATTTTGTTTAATGTAGCGGTTGTATCCCCACATCTCATCGTTTAGGTTGTCTTTCGTATATTCCAATCCCCCAGTAAGATCGGCAGGCATAAAGAGTAATTTGTCAAAACTGTAAATGTATTGTCCACCCACTACCCATGTCAATCCCGTGGTAGCACCGTAGGCATTGAGGTCTTGACCACCGCCGTAGTAGCTATCGCGCTGGGTGTGTTGTGCCGAAGCATAGAGGCTGAAGCGTTGCTTCTCATCGGGCGAGAAGTTGTCGTACTTTACCCCCCCACTGTTGATGGTGTGTTCCAACTGCTCAGCAATATCGGCTTCGTGTGGCGGGCGACTCAAATTGTTACCCCCTCTACGGAACTCCTCTAGGTGGTGATACTCAAAGGTTAGTTTGGAGTAGAGACCGGTCTTGATGTAGGAACGCATTCCAATGGTTTGACTCTTTATTTGGGGCAATTCGGTGTATCCATCGCCATCGTGATCATACCCACTACGTTCGCGGTTCTGACCGAATATGTAGAGTCCTGCTTTGTTGTTATCGGTTACGAGCGAAGCATTGAGGGTCGTGCTATGATCCCACGAAGAGAGGCCTCCTACCGCTGTTGAGCTGTGTGCTACTTGCGCCGAGTTGCGCAAAGGCTCTTTGGTTATGATGTTAATGGTACCTGCTATGGCCGATGAGCCAAAGAGGGCCGAACCTCCTCCACGCATCACCTCAACGCGTTCCACCATATTGGCTGGGATTTGCTCCAAACCATATACCCCTGCTAGGGCACTAAAGATGGGCCGCGAGTCAATTAAGATTTGGGTATAGGGCCCATCGAGTCCATTGATGCGTACCTGCTGGTAACCACAGTTCTGGCAGTTGTTCTCTACACGCACTCCCGGCTGAAACTTCAACCCTTGCGAGAGTGTAGTGGAGTTGGTATTTTCGAACACCTTTACATCCATTACATTGACCAAGGTGGGAGCCATACGGCGGGTTGTTTCACTTCGATTGGCGGAGACAACAACCCCTTCGAGCGAAATTAAATCCTCTTCTATTTCGAAGTTCTCCTCCAAGGTAACCCCTTTGCGTATAGAGATTTCACGCCGTTGGGTTTTATAGCCTACAGCTGTCACTTCCATGGTAAATTCACCTTCGGGCAATCCTTTTAGAAAATAGTGACCGCTATTGTCGGTCATAGCACCTATTGTAGTACCTTTTAAAGATACGCTGATAAAGGCAAGGTGTTCGCCACTGTTCTTATCGAGAACGTGGCCCACTAGGTTGGCATCCGATTGGTTTAACTCTACGGCGTAGCCCGTAGTTGCTGACAAGAGTGTACACAACACGCCTATCAGTCCTAAATATACTTTTTTCATACGTTTATTCTTTTTGCTGATTCTTGAATTACAGAAGGAAAGGTGCAAAAGCATTGTAACTTACAAAAGCCTTTGGGCAGTTCGTTCCTCCTGAATCTTGTTTTATACAACAGAAGGAATCAATCGAGCAGCTCATCTATTGAGTGGTGCTCTCCCCCATCGACCGATGGGTAGGCAGCCACTCCAGTAAGGTTTATGCGGCTCTCTTCCAAACTGTTTACTTTATTATATAGTACGCGAGAGGGGTTGTATGGTCCATACAACGATAGATAGGAAACATTCTTATAGGTAGGAAACATTCTCCAAACCGTCAAAAAAGCTATTTGCAGGGGCAAATAGAATCACTAGAAACGGCCAGAAACGAACCTTTTCCGTGCTACGGCAGGAGGTAATCCCTACTGAAAGAGTTACCTATTAATAGTGAAAATGTTAAGCAAGTACGGGAGGGGCACGTAGCTGAATAGAGCCTCGTTCCTGAACATGGGGGGCCACAAGGCTGTAACCCAATAAGAGCATACCCAAGAACACCAAAAAGAGCGGTGCCAGTAAGGGGGCAAAGAAGAATGAGGTATCGGCTGCTAGTGTAGAGAGAAAGAAGATAGTCTCAAACTCGACAGCCGTGTGTTCGTGTTCGCCATTAAAAACGTGTGAGTGCACAATTACTACCCCATTCACAATGTGTGGGTGGGTAAAGAGCGTAATTCCTGCTAAGTAAAGTGTAAATAGGAGGGCAAGGAAATAGCGTAGTATGGGTGCAACGGGTCTCTTCATAAGCGATAGGTTGCAAAGATAGTGAAAGTAAATGACAGGAAGATGACAAGAAAAATTAAAAACACAATGCACCAAGAGTCACGAATGAGGCATAAAACAGAGTAACAATCGGGTCATTCACCACATTCGAAAGAGGTGGGCTTCAAAAAAAAGATTAAAGATGTAACAAAACAGAGGCTACATACGTATATAGAGTATATATTTAGCAAGCAGATTTCACTTTAATAAGGTATCCTATGAAAAGAACAGTAATCCTAGCCCTATTGGCTATAATCAGTTGGATAACAACTCCCAGTTATGGACAAGAAAAAGAGGCAGTAACTGCCCAAGTCGAAGCTGCACTGGAAGCGAAGAGTTTTACCATTCGTGTAAATCAAGCAATCCCACAGCGGGGACAAAGTCGTATGCTTACCTCGGAATATAGCTTAACGGTTCGAAACGACTCGCTTTTCTCGGATCTTCCCTACTTTGGGGTAAGCTATAGCGTTCCGTATGGAGGTGGAAAAGGGCTTCAGTTTGAAGCACCCATTACAGAATACAAGCGGAAGAAAGGAAAAAAAGGAGATACAAAAGTGGAGATTAAAACCCGAAATGAGGAGGATCGTTATGTATATAGCCTAACCATTTTTAGTAATGGAAAGAGTACCATTTATGTACAGCCTACCAACCGACAAGGGATTACCTTTTACGGCGAGATGGAATGGGAAGAGTAGTAACATGATTCGACTTGATTGATTGCATGTTATATAAAAAAAGAGGAGCGAAATAGTTGTTTGTTTAAGAGATAAGTTGTACTTTTGCAACCGATTTAGTCCGATTGGGTAGAAAGAAGCAGGTGTAAGTGCACCTCACCTACCGGAAAAAACCCGTTTAATATATTTAAAGATGTACGTAATTGTAGAAATTAACGGTCAACAGTTTAAAGCTGAAGAAGGCAGAAGATTGTTTGTACAACACATTCAAAATGCCGAAAATGGCGCAACTGTTGAGTTTGACAAAGTATTGTTGGTAGACAACAACGGAACTGTAACTGTAGGTGCTCCTACTGTAGAAGGTGCTAAAGTTGTTTGTGAGGTTCTTTCTCACCTTGTAAAAGGCGATAAAGTTCTTGTATTCCACAAAAAGAGAAGAAAAGGTTACAGAAAAATGAACGGTCACCGTCAACAATTTACTGAACTAACTATCAAACAAGTTATTGCTTAATCATTTAAAATTTTAGAAAGAAATGGCACATAAAAAAGGTGTAGGTAGTTCTAAGAACGGCCGTGAATCAGCAAGCAAAAGATTAGGCGTAAAGATTTTTGGTGGACAAACTTGCAAAGCAGGTAACATCATCATCCGTCAAAGAGGTACTGAATTTCACCCAGGTGAAAACATCGGTATGGGTGTAGA
>JBOFRN010000105.1:0-27356 GCA_051651025.1 Phocaeicola sp. | reverse complement strand
GAAATGACATATTTAACATGAAGGAAGAATTCGAGCTAATAGCCAAAACGTTCCAGGGATTGGAAGAAGTATTGGCCAAAGAACTCACCGAGCTGGGTGCCAACAGCATAGAGATAGGAAGGCGTATGGTAGCCTTTACGGGCGATAAAGAGATGATGTATAAGGCAAACTTCTGTTTACGCACAGCCATCCGAATTTTAAAACCTATCAAGCACTTCCAAGCTAAGAATGCCGATGAGGTATACGAAGCCATTAAAGCCATTGAGTGGTCAGACTATTTAGACACCACACAAAGCTTCTCAGTAGATGCCGTAGTATTTTCGAATGAATTCCGCCACTCTAAATTCGTGGCTTATCGTGTAAAAGATGCCATTGTAGACTACTTCCGCGAAAAAGATAATGACCGCCCATCGGTTCGTATCAACAAGCCAGACTTGGCTCTTAACATTCACATTGCTGAAGATAAATGTACCCTTTCACTCGATAGTTCGGGCGAATCGTTGCATCGTCGTGGGTATCGCCAAGAAGCTGTCGAGGCTCCCTTGAATGAGGTACTTGCAGCAGGTATGGTCTTGATGAGTGGATGGAAAGGCGAATGCGACCTTATTGATCCTATGTGTGGATCGGGTACCATTGCTATTGAAGCAGCCTTAATTGCACGTAACATTGCTCCTGGGGTATTTCGTCAAGAGTTTGCTTTCGAAAAATGGAAGGATTTTAATCAAGAACTTTTTGATAGCATCTTTAACGACGACTCGAAAGAGCGTGAGTTTGAACACAAAGTATACGGATTCGATAACAATCCCAAAGCTCATGAAATAGCAATCAATAATGTGAAAGCTGCTGGTCTTAGCAAGGAGATTATTCTACGCGTTCAGCCTTTCCAACAATTTGAGAAGCCGAAAGAAAAGAGTGTTATCATTACCAACCCTCCTTATGGTGAGCGTATCTCTACCAACGACCTATTGGGCTTGTACCAAATGATTGGTGAACGCTTAAAACACGCTTTTGGTGGTAACGATGCATGGATATTAAGCTACCGTGAAGAGTGTTTTGACCAAATTGGCTTGAAACCCTCTATTAAATTGCCTCTATACAATGGTTCATTGGAGTGTCAGTTCCGTAAATACCAACTTTTTGAAGGTAAATACAAGGAATTCCGCACAGAGAATGGTGACCAAGAGTTTAAAACACGTCGTGAAGATTTCGGAAGCAGCCGCCCAGAAGGCGAACGTAAGTTTAGAGGTGAGCGTAGATTTGATGCTAGTAAACCAGCTTTCAGAAGCGATAGTGATCGTCCTTCATTCAAGCGTGATGGCGAACGCCGATTTGATGGTGAGCGCCCTGCCTTCAAACGTGATGGCGAACGCCGATTTGATGGTGAGCGCCCCGCTTTCAAACGTGATGGTGAACGCCGATTCGATGGTGAGCGCCCCGCCTTCAAACGTGATGGTGAACGCCGATTCGATGGTGAGCGCCCCGCCTTCAAACGTGATGGCGAACGTAGATTCGATGGTGAGCGCCCCGCTTTCAAACGTGACGGTGAACGCCGATTCAATGGTGATCGTCCTGCCTTCAAACGTGATGGAGATCGCCCCGCTTTTAAACGCGATGGCGATAGACCAGCTAGACGCTTTGACGATAAGAAAAGCTTTGGCGACAGAAAACCCCGAGAATTTAAAGGAGATGGCTTCAAGAAAAGAGAAGAGTAGCCTTTTGTAATATAGCAGCGAGGCTCCCCCCTAAAAAGAGGAGCCTCGCTGTATTCATAACCTTGACACGACGAAATATGAGAGCATTCAGAAAAGCCATTTTACTAGTTTTTACCTTGACCTTATGTTCCTCCCTTATGGCACAAGAGAAAAAGAGTTTCACTCTAGAAGATTTACTTCCTGGAGGTTCTAACTACTTCAACTTGCTTCCGCAAAATCTATATGGATTGCAGTGGTGGGGCGATGTGTGTGTACATGCCGATATTTACACAGTTAAAACCATTCATCCTACGACCGGTAAAGAGCAGGTAATCATTACACTTGATGAAGTTAATGAAGCCATTGTTTCGGCCAATAAGCCTTTTGAGCCTACATACGAACTTAAACAACTTCACCAATTGCGTGGAGTTAAGTTTCCTTGGGCAGACCAACCGATTCTTACTTTTCAACAGAGTAATTATACCGTTTGTTACAACTTCAAGGAGAAGCGTATAACAAATCTCTTCTATCTGACGGGTAACCCTCAAAACATTGACTTTTGTGCAGTCAATCAGGCTGTAGCTTACACCGACGGTGATAATTTGCGCATTGCTCATCAGGGCGAAGAGACTATTCTCGTTAATCCGACGAATGGGAGCACACCCAAAGGTATTGTTTATGGTCAGAGTGTACACCGTGATGAATTTGGTATCCGTAAAGGTACCTTCTGGAGTCCCAAAGGGAGTGCTCTTGCCTTCTACCGCATGGACCAGAGCATGGTAACCGATTATCCTCAGGTTAATACTACAACACGCATTGCCACGCTTGAGCCCGATAAGTATCCGATGGCAGGTATGACTAGTCACCAGGTAACGATAGGAGTCTATCACATGGCAGCAGGAAAAACGGTTTACTTGCAAGCAGGCGATCCAACCGATCGTTATTTTACCAACATCAGTTGGTCACCTTGCGAGAAAAGTGTTTATGTAATCGAACTGAATCGTGCACAAAATCATGCACAACTGGTTCGCTACAATGCTGAGACCGGTGTAAAAGAGGCTGTTCTTCGAGAAGAGAAGCATGCTAAATATGTAGAACCTCAATTCCCCATCACCTTTCTACCTTGGGATAACAATCTCTTTATCTACCAAAGTCAACAAGATGGTTTTAACCATCTTTATCTCTACAATACTGCGGGTGAGCTTCAAAAGCAACTCACTTCTGGCAATTGGTTGGTACAAGAAATTGTAGGTTTCAACAAAGAGGCTAAAGAGGTGCTGATAAAAAGTACCGAAGTTTCGCCTTTGCAAAGCAATCTGTACAGTGTGCAAGTGGGTACAGGTAAACGTACTTTAATAGGTCAAGAATATGCAAACCACGCTGTACAATTGTCTGCTTCGGGTAAATATGTAATTGATAACTACACATCGACTACAGTTGCTCGTACTATTGCTATTCTACCTACGCAACTCAAAGGCAAAAAGATTGTTACGTTGCTTGAAGCAAGCAATCCCATGGAAGCATACAATCAGCCCGAAGTAACAGTGGGAACAATTAAAGCGGCCGATGGTAAAACCGATCTCTACTACCGATTAATAAAACCGGTAGATTTTGATCCCAATAAACAGTATCCTGCGATTATTTACGTATATGGTGGGCCTCATGCGCAGATGATTACAAACACACGCAACTACAACGCTCGTGGATGGGATTTGTACATGGCACAAAAAGGATATGTTATGCTTACTGTCGATAATCGTGGCAGTGCCAATCGTGGACTGGAGTTTGAGAACTGTACGCACCATCAGTTAGGAACCGAAGAAATGAAAGATCAACTAAAAGGTGTTGAGCTACTTAAATCACTTACTTTCGTAGACAGCAACCGTATTGGTGTACATGGATGGAGCTATGGAGGGTTTATGACTACAAACTTGATGCTTACCTATCCCGAAACGTTTAAGGTGGGTGTTGCAGGTGGTCCTGTGATCGATTGGAACTACTATGAGGTTATGTATGGCGAACGCTACATGGGCAGCCCCGAATTAAACCCTGAAGGATTTAAGAAGGCCAATCTAAACCTACGTGCAGGTAACCTAAAAGGACGTTTGCAACTGATTATTGGGGCCAATGATCCCGTATGTGTACCCCAACATGCTGTAACCTTCTTGCGTGCTTGTATTGATGCAGGTACACACCCTGACTACTTTATCTATCCCGAAGCGAGCCACAATATGGTAGGGCGCGATCGCATTCATTTGCACGAACGCATTACCCGTTACTTTGAAGAGTATTTAAAATAAAATCCAAATATATAGATATACCACATGAAACTATTGCTACTAGGAGCTGGCGGACGTGAACACGCGCTAGCATGGAAAATTGCTCAAAGTCCTAAAATCGAGAAGTTATACATTGCTCCAGGTAATGCTGGAACGGGTCAAGTAGGTGAAAATGTAGCCATTGCTGCCGATAACTTTGAAGCCATCAAAACATTTGTCCTAGAGAATGGGGTGAACATGGTGGTAGTAGGTCCCGAAGATCCTTTGGTAAAGGGTGTATACGACTTCTTTAAGAACGACGAAGCATTGAAGGCAGTTCCTGTAATTGGTCCATCCAAAGCAGGTGCTGTGCTAGAAGGAAGTAAAGAGTTTGCTAAATCCTTTATGGAGCGTCATAATATTCCTACTGCAGGCTATAAGAGCATTACAGCCGAAAACTTGGAGGAGGGATTGGCATTCCTCGAAACTTTACAAGCACCTTATGTATTGAAAGCAGATGGGTTGTGCGCGGGTAAAGGTGTTTTAATTCTTCCTACACTCGAAGAGGCTCAAAAAGAGTTGAAAGAGATGTTAGGGGGCATGTTTGGTGAAGCTTCGGCCAAAGTGGTTATCGAAGAGTTCCTAAGTGGTATCGAGTGTTCGGTATTTGTACTTACTGACGGTACAAACTACAAAATCTTACCCGAAGCGAAAGACTACAAACGTATAGGCGAAGGTGATACGGGGTTAAATACAGGTGGTATGGGTAGTATTACTCCCGTTCCTTTTGCAACCGAAGAGTGGATGAAGAAGGTCGATGAGCGCATTATTCGCCCTACGGTAGAAGGTTTGGCAAAAGACAATATTGAATACAAAGGATTTATCTTCTTTGGTCTAATTAAAGTCGATGGTGAACCGATGGTTATCGAGTACAATGTGCGTATGGGTGATCCAGAAACAGAAAGTGTCATGTTGCGTATCAAGAGTGACTTGGTAGAGTTATTCGAAGGGGTAGCCCAAGGCAACTTGAACGAGAAGACATTGGAGTTCGATCCACGCACAGCCGTATGTGTCATGATGGTTTCGGGTGGTTATCCAGAAGCTTACGAAAATGGTTTCCCTATTACAGGTGTTGAGCAAGTAGAAGGTAGCTTGGTTTTCCATGCAGGAACTACCGTAAAGGATGGCGAAGTGGTAACAAACGGTGGTCGTGTGATTGCTGTAAGTTCGTACGGAGCCAATCGTGAAGAGGCTTTGGCACAATCATTTGCCAATGCCAAGAACATTCAGTTCGAGAAGAGCTACTTCCGTTCTGATATTGGTTTCGACCTATAATCCAACCCTATGCGAGGTAGGAGTACCATACAATCAGCTGTTGCTACGGGAAGGTTTACACTTCCCGTAGCAATTGTGCTTTGTTCCCTCTTGTGGATTTTCCAAGCAGAGTCATTGAATGAATCGGCTACTTGGATTATTCATGTTTTAACCAGTTATTTGATTATTGAGCTCAATACGAGCTATTCGCTTATTCGTACGCGTACTAGCTTTCACATAACACTCTATGTGCTCTTTGTGACTGTTTCCCTCTTTCTACACCCTTTTCGGTATGCTTGGATTAGTCTCCCTCTCTTTTTGCTCTCCATCCATCAGCTATTCAGTAGTTACGAGGCCGAAGATCGGGTAACCCCCCTCTTTCACTCCTTTCTATTTCTGAGTATAGCAAGCTATTTGGTGCCCCAGTTTCTCTTCTTCATTCCTTTGGCTTGGTTGGGATTGCTTATGTTTAATTCATTCTCTCCTAGAGGATTTGTAGCTAGTCTATTAGGGATTCTTACACCCTATTGGTTCGTATTGGGTTACTCTTTTCTTAAAGAGGACTTTGCTTTAATTAATTCTCCTTTTCAAGCAGTATCTACACTTTCCCCTCTCCAGTATAGCTCTAATTTCCAGCTGGAGCCTCTTTTTTTAATGGGGGCTGTTGTACTTCTTACACTGGTCTGTGGAGTCTATTATTTGGGTCACTCTTATTTGGAAAAGAGCCGTACTCGCTCCTTTTTTTCCTTTCTGCTTATTTGCCAGTTAGGTATCTATCTGCTCATGCTTCTTTTTCCTCAGCAAATCGGAATATTCTTTGCTCTCTCTCTTCCTTTCTCGGCTATCCTTGGTGGTCATTTTTTTACTTTAACCAATAATCGCTTTTCTAATCTCTTTTTCATTGCTATATTTGTTACGCTAATTTTAGTTACGGCGTACTACTTATGGATGCATTGATTCAGTTCTTTATAGAATGGGGCTATTTAGGTATGTTCCTTTCGGCCCTTATTGCAGGCACAGTTCTTCCCTTTAGTTCAGAGGCAGTTTTGGTTGCTTGTATCACTATGGGGTTAGACCCTGTACTCTCTGTTGTTGCAGCAACTGCAGGAAACATGATGGGTGGAATGACCTGTTACTGGTTGGGCCGCATGGGAAATATGAAATGGATAGAGAAATACTTTGGGGTAAAACAAGATAAATTAGACCGAGCCTATCGGTTTGTACATGGCCGGGGTGCCTGGATGGCCTTTTTCTCCTTTGTTCCCTTCTTAGGCGAAGCTATTGGGGTGGTACTGGGACTGATGCGAGCCAGTGCGGGAGTTACCGCATTAGCCATGTTCTTGGGTAAGTTGTTGCGCTATGTTGCCATTGCTGCCGCCTCTTTGGGACTTTCCACTTTGTTTACATAACGTATGAAAATAGAACAAACAGCCGATGGTAGTTATACCCTCTACCTGCCCGAAATGGACGAGCATTACCACTCTGTAAAGGGGGCACTTACTGAATCCCAACATATTTTTATTGATATGGGCCTCAAGGCTTCCAAAGCCCCCACACCTCGTATTCTAGAGATTGGTCTAGGCACGGGGCTTAATGCAGTGCTTACTTATATCTATGCCGATGCGAACGAACGTCTAATTTATTATACGGGTATTGAACGCTTTCCACTTTCTCAGGACCTTGTTGCTCAATTGAATTATCCAACCCTTATAGGACAAGATCAGCAACCCAAATTAGAAGCAATTCATCAAGCATCTTGGGAGAAGAATGAGATTCTATCCCCCTTTTTTACCCTTCATAAGATTGAAGCTGATTTTACAACGTATCGTTTTGAAAAGGGCTACGATGTGATCTATTTTGATGCCTTTGCACCCGAAAAGCAACCTGATATGTGGCAGCAACCACTTTTTGATCATCTCTATGAGGTATTAAATGAGGAAGGGATATTGACCACCTATTGTGCCAAGGGAGTTATCAGGCGTATGTTGCAAACTGCCGGTTTTTTGGTCGAGAGACTTCCTGGACCTCCAGGGGGAAAACGAGAAATTTTACGGGCCAGAAAAGTAGCAACAGAGTAGGGGGCATCTTTTACTTTATCGTGTTATTCGGGAACAAACAAGTAGGTGAACAACTTTACTCTATAGGCTTTAAAAATAGGCTAAATTGAGCGAATAAATAGATGTTAGAATTAAATGAATTACACAATGAGATTAAGAAACCTTTCAACACTGAGTATAGTAACCCTCTTCTTGCTACTAACTATCCTAACCGGATGCGGAAGCAAGAGAAGTCAATCTACCAAAAAGCAGATCATGGTTACCATGGAGCCACTTCGCTACTTTGCCGAGGCGATAGCAGGCGACAGTTATAAAATAATAAGTATGGTACCCGATGGAAGTAGTCCTGAAACCTACGACCCCATCCCTCAACAACTGATTGAATTAGCACAGTGCGAAGCCTATATAAAGATTGGCTACATTGGGTTTGAAATGAGTTGGATGGAAAAAATAAAGACCAATAATAAGCATTTAAAAATATTCGATACCTCGAAAGGAATTGATTTAATTAAGGATAGTGCGCACGAACATCATGTGAACTGTAATCATCCCGGAGGAATTGAGCCGCATACTTGGAATTCAACGAAGAATGCGGTAGTAATTGCCAGTCATATTTTTGAGGCTCTTTGTGAGCTAAATCCTACCGATAAAGCGATTTATCAGCACCGCTTGGACAGTGTAAAACAATTAATTGCTACTACTGATCAAGAGGTACGTCACTCTTTAGAGCATGCCGATTCTACGTTCCTTATTTATCACCCTGCTTTGAGCTATTTTGCTCGCGATTATGGATTGACTCAAATTAGCATTGAGGAGAATGGCAAAGAGCCATCACCCGCGCAACTCAAGCGCCTGATAGAACGATGTCGTGAGGCAAAAGCACGCGTGATTTTCGTGCAACAAGAGTTTGATACGCGTAATGCGGAGGTCATTGCCAAAGAGATAGGTGTAGAGGTGGTTCCTATCAATCCATTAAGCTATCACTGGCACGATGAAATGATCCATATTGCTAAAGCACTCCATCATGGGGAACAGTAAAATAATTACCTTAACCAATCTATGGGCTGCTTACGATGGAAAGAGTGTACTGAAAGAGGTCAACTTAACCATCGGAGAGCGTGACTTTTTGGGAGTTATTGGACCCAATGGGGGAGGGAAGACAACCCTTATTAAGATGATACTGGGGTTAAAACAACCCACAAAAGGGACTATTCAGTTCTTTCAAGAAGGGAAAGAGGTGCCTGAAATAGCCATGGGCTACTTACCTCAATACAACAGTATTGATAAAAAGTTCCCCATTTCGGTATACGAGGTGGTACTTTCGGGGCTGAGTAAACAGAAATCTCTTTTTCGTCGCTACTCCAATGAGCAGCACGAGCAAGCACGAGCCATTGTGCATAGGCTTGGTTTAGAGGGGGTAGAGAAGCGCTCCATCGGACAGTTAAGTGGCGGGCAGTTGCAACGTGCGTTGTTAGGGCGCGCTTTGGTCTCCAATCCGCAAGTTATTATTTTAGATGAACCGAGTACCTACATTGACAAACGATTTGAAGCAAAACTCTATTCGCTCCTCGAAGAGATTAATCAAGAGCGTGCCGTAGTGTTGGTGAGTCACGATATTGGTACCGTTCTGCAACAGGTAAAGAGTATCGCTTGTGTAAACGAAACAGTCGATTATCATCCCGATACTGAAGTACCTACAGAGTGGTTGGAAAAACACTTTGGTTGCCCTATTGAGATCTTGGGTCATGGCCATTTTCCACACCGCATCTTAAAATGTCACGGTCACGATTGTGATCATCCAACCTATATAATGGATGAGAAGCACATCCTCTCCAAATAGATAGGAAATAACAGTTGCTCAATGGGTAATTGTTATTTCTTTGTTATCTTTGCAAGAATTAGAATGTAAATGAAATCACGATAATTGAATGAAACAGTACAAATTAGTCAACAATGTAATGGGTTGGGTCGCTTTTCTGATAGCTGCCATTACCTACTGCCTTACCATTGAATCGACCGCTAGCTTCTGGGATTGTCCCGAGTTTATCACCACTGGATACAAATTAGAGGTAGGTCACCCTCCCGGTGCACCTTTCTTTATGTTAGTCGCGAACCTCTTTAGCCAATTGGCAAGTGATCCTTCTCAGGTAGCTTACATGGTGAATGTGATGAGTGCCTTAATGAGTGCTTCGTGTATTCTGTTCCTCTTTTGGAGCATCACCTACCTAACTAAAAAGCTGGTGTGTCCCGATGAAAACGAAATGAATCTGAGTAAGATGATTACCATCATTGGTTCGGGTTTAGTAGGCTCTTTGGTCTACACGTGGAGTGATACCTTCTGGTTTAGTGCGGTAGAAGCGGAGGTTTATGCCTTCTCTAGCTTATTTACTGCCGTTGTTTTCTGGTTAATCTTAAAATGGGAAAGCCAAGCAGACGATGCACACAGTGATCGTTGGCTTATTTTAATAGCCTATTTAGTAGGTATTTCTATTGGTGTCCACTTGTTGAACTTGCTTTGTATTCCTGCCATTGTTTTGGTATATTACTACAAAAAGAAGCCCAATGCAAACCTAAAAGGAAGCCTTTTGGCACTGATTGGTTCGGGAGCTTTGGTCGCTGCTGTACTTTACGGAATTGTACCTGGGGTGGTAAAAGTAGGGGGAGTGTTTGAACTTTTCTTTGTCAACACCTTGTCTATGCCTTTCAATACTGGTTTAATTGTTTACATCCTTCTTTTGTCGGCTGTTCTTATTTGGAGCGTTTATGAAAGCTATGTGGTACTCGATACCAAGCGCATGAATATAGCTTTCTTGGCAGCAGTGGCTATGCTAGGTATCCCTTTCTATGGACACGGTATTACTAGCCTAGTCATTGGTGTTTTAGTATTAGGAGCTATTGGCTTCTATCTCTTTACACCACTTTTCCCTGCTTACAAAGTAAGTGCACGCACGCTGAATACAACTCTTATCTCACTCATGATGATTATGGTGGGGTACTCATCGTATGCACTGATTGTGATTCGTTCGACTGCCAATACTCCCATGGATCAAAACTCACCCGAGGATATCTTTACCCTAGGTGACTATTTGGGTCGCGAACAATATGGTACGCGTCCGCTTTTCTACGGACAAACTTACGGCTCTAAACCTGCTTTGAAAGTGTTAGAGAGTACTTGTGTTTACGATGTGGAAGAGGGAGCACCCGTTTATCAGCGTAAAGAGAAGAGTTCTGCAGAAGAGAAGGATAGCTACGAAGTTGTACGTCATAAAACAACCTACAAGTATGCACAAAACATGGTGTTCCCTCGTATGTATAGTGATAACCCAGATCATATCAAAGCATACGAGAATTGGTTGGGTGGTGTAGAGGGCCGTCAAGTACCTTACGATCAGTGCGGAACCATGATGATGGTAAAGGTACCTACGCAACTCGACAATCTTCGCTTTTTCTTTAGTTACCAAGTAAACTTTATGTACTGGCGCTACTTTATGTGGAACTTTGTAGGTAGACAAAATGACTTGCAAAGTCACGGTGAGATAGAGAATGGAAACTGGATTACAGGTATTTCTTTTATCGATAACCTATTGGTGGGCAATCAAGAGTTACTTCCTACCGATTTGAAGAATAACAAGGGCCGCAATGTTTTCTTTGCACTTCCACTGATATTAGGCCTTATTGGTCTTTTTTGGCAAGCTTATCGCAGCGAAAAAGGCATCCAACAATTTTGGGTGGTATTTTTCCTCTTCTTTATGACGGGTCTTGCTATTGTGTTGTATTTGAATCAAACTCCTTTGCAACCTCGTGAGCGCGATTATGCCTATGCGGGCTCTTTCTATGCCTTTGCTATCTGGATAGGTATGGGAGTAGCAGGTATCGCACAGCAGTTGCAAAAACGGATGGGTGAAAGACCTGCTGCTATCCTTGCGACTGTGGCAGCACTCTTTGTACCGTTCCAGATGGTCAGTCAAACCTGGGATGATCACGACCGTAGTGGACGTTACATGGCTCGCGACTTTGGACAAAACTACTTGAATACACTTCAAGAAGAGGGAAATCCCATTATCTATACCAATGGCGACAATGATACTTTCCCTTTGTGGTACAACCAAGAGACTGAGAACTATCGTACCGATGCTCGTGTATGTAACCTGAGTTACCTGCAAACCGACTGGTACATTGACCAGATGCGTCGCCCTGCCTACGATTCTCCTGCTCTTCCTATCAATTGGGAGCGTATAGAATATGTGCAAGGTCATAACGAAGCGGTCATGGTTCGTCCCGAGGTGATGGAGAGCTTGGCTAAATTCTATGAGCAAAATCCTGAAGAGGCAGCATTAGAGTTTGGTGACGATCCCTACGAAATTAAAAATATCTTGAAGTATTGGGTACGTACTCCCAAAGAGGGATTGCAAATGATTCCGACCGATAGCATCGTGGTTCGAATAGACAAAGAAGCAGTGAAACGTTCGGGTATGATGATTCCTCAAGCGTTGAATGGCGAGATTCCCGACCACTTTACCATTTCACTGAAAGGAAAACGTGCGTTGTATAAGAGTGAGCTGATGATGTTAGAGATGCTTGCCAACTGTAACTGGGAGCGTCCTATCTATATGGCTATTACCGTGGGTAGTGACAATCACCTCAATTTGGGCGATAACTTTATGCAAGAGGGATTGGCCTACCGTGTTACACCTTTCAATACCACTGCACTCGATGCACGTATTGATAGCGAGAAGATGTACAACAACTTGATGCATAAGTTTAAATTTGGTGGTTTAGAAAAACCAGGTATCTATATTGATGAAACCGTTATGCGCATGTGTCAAACTCATCGACGCCTGTATGCTCAGTTAGCTGGTCAGCTCATGAAAGAGGGACAAGTTGCTAAAGCAGTAGAGGTGTTGGACTACAGCTTACAAATGATTCCTACGGTAAACGTACCACATGACTACATTATGAGTAGTTCCAAAGAGATGGTAGATATCTACATGGCTGCAGGTGAGTTGGAGAAAGCAACAGAAATCTTGAGCGATCTTGCCAACAAGTCTGTAGAGTATATCAGCTGGTATCTTAGCCTCGATGAAATGCGGTTTACCTCGATCTACGAGAGCTGTTTGCGTAACTTCTATATACTGGATGAACTAAATAAATCATTTAACAAGATAGATACCCTTTCAGTAGAATCTACGGAGGTAAAAGCAAGCGAACAAATGTCTATTCACTATGCAACGATGTTCGAGAAGCTATACGATAGCTTTAACCAACGTGTTAGTGGAGGACGCAGTTCAAGATAATCGCATCTTCTTTGGAGGGTGTATAACCTAATAATCCGATTTCACCCTCGTTATAAATCGCTATAACGGGGGTGAAGTGTATAACGGGGAGTTTTACACTTGATTAAATGAAGAGAAAATTATTGCATAGGAATTTTAAAGAATAGCGCAAAAAGAAAGTATTAATAGATACATCACAACTCTATGTTTATAGAACAACCGCCACAAATTATTCGTTGGCTCTATCCTGAAGCCATCTTTCGAATGAACAAAAAGGAGAAATCAGTCTATCTCACCTTCGATGATGGACCCATTCCAGAGATTACGCCTTGGGTGCTCGATTTGTTAGATCATTATCAAATAAAAGCCACCTTTTTTGTCATTGGCGATAATGTAAGAAAGCACCCTCAAACGTATGAGGAGATACTTAAAAGAGGGCATCAAGTAGGCAATCATACCTTTAATCATGTTCGAGGGTTTAAATATACAGGAGAGAGTTATTTGGAGAATACAGAGAAGGCTGGGCAACTTGTTAAAACCTCTTTGTTTCGTCCTCCACATGGCTATATGAGTCGGTCGCAATACCAAACACTTCGCAAGAATTACTACATTATAATGTGGGATCTAGTAACGCGTGATTATAGCAATAAACTCAATGGAGAACAAGTCTTTCAGAAAGTGAAGAAGTATGTGCGTAATGGCTCTATTATTACCTTTCACGACTCTTTAAAGGCTGAATCCAATTTAAAGTATGCCCTTCCTCGATCCATTGAGTGGTTAAAGCAAGAGGGTTATGCCTTTAAACTGTTTGATTTATAATAAAATTATCGAATTAGAGAGTTGCCTGCCTTCTCCTATTACATTTATTTTACCAATAAGATAGTATCATGTTTGCACTTAAGCCCTATGCCCATTCAGAATACGAGACCTATTACGCTTTGGCAGTCGAGTTATTTACCCATACCTATCAAGAAATTCTAACTCCCGAACAGATAGCATACATGCTGCCTATGATGTATAGTAAAGAGGCAGTTAAGGGGGCTATTCAAAAAGGAAGTTCCCTCTTTATAGCTTATTACGCGGGTAAGATGTGTGGATATCTTCATTTAGAGCCACGCTCTTCGACCGAGATGATTCTGCAGAAAATATATCTTCATCCTTCGTTGCAAGGTAAAGGAGTAGGGCGTAAACTTATTGAGTTTGCTTTTGATTTTACCCGTGAAAAATTAGGAGTGGATGCTATCATTGAGCTCTATGTGAATCGGACAAATCCTGCGGTTGATTTTTATCAGCATATTGGTTTTGAGGTGATGGGTGAACGCGATCATTCTATAGGCAATGGCTACTATATGAATGACTATATACTGCACTACAAGCTGTAGAGCAGTATATAGTCATTCATTATAATAAAGAGTGGTTCTTCTACTTGAATTGAAGTCGATTTAATTTGTGCTGTTTAGCTCTACCAACAACGGAGTGCGTACTTGCTGCCCAAACTGCTCGAGATAGTCAATCCATTGTTTCTCTTCTGCAAAACCATACTTACTCCATCCTGATCCCCAATAATATAGGTATTCTGTGTTGGGTTTATATTCGCTTATAGCTAGTATATGTCCTAGGGCATCTCCTCGCTGTGGGCGTTCCTCTTCAGTGAATAGATAGGGGGCAGCATACTGAATAGCTTGAGAAAAGAGAGCACCAATGTAGATTGTTCCATTGTCATTGTATGGATTCTCAGTCAGATCTGCATAGGAGATGTAGCCCTTCTCTGTATCAAAAGCATACCCTTTAGGATTTTCTTTGTGCAATACAATGCCTGTTGCTATTGGACAGGATTTGGTAAGGTGTTGATAACTAATAGTCGTTTTATTAAGCTGTGATCCTTTGTCTAGCGAAATTAGGCGATTCTCTGTAACCACAGAGTCTGTACCTATTATTGTTGGATTATATACTAGGCTTGCCGTAAATCGTAACGGGCCATTATCTAATACTTCGCAGCTTGCATAAGCATAGGGATAAATCAGATTACTATCAGGAAAAAGTGCAGCTGCTCCTCCTCCCAAGGTAGGGCCTACTGCGTAACAGTCCATCCCATTTCCGTGATCTATGTGGTAAGAGAGGCCGTTGTTTAACTCGTTGTCGTACCGCTCTTCAACTACCGGATCGGATACCGATTTGGTCCAAACATCGTACCCAAACAGGCGATCTCCTCGCATTTGAAGGGCAGGTCCGTATGCACGGAAAGCAACTCGATCATTCTCCCAGGCCAAATCGTCCAATCGCTCTGGGTATTGACGACCGCAAGCAACGACCTCTACAGGGTGAGGAACTCCTCTAACAAGGGTAAATATGGTCGATTCCGAGGCTTCCATAGCAACTGGAAAGATTAACTTACCATCGTGAGTTATTTGATAGGGAGTCTCTATGCCTTGGATGTCTAGAAGAAGTAACTGTTCTGTCTCAGATAGTTCTAGTTTTTGGGTGATCTCTTCCATCGATAGCTCAACCATTTCAGTAGACCGATTTATGGCAAGAGGATTGGTAACCGTAATTACAAGCGAGGCACTCTCTGAGCAACTCCCAAGCAGAATGGCTGTAAGGAGTGTGAATAGTATTTTCTTCATATTTCTAGATTCTCGAATTGTTTTATTTTCAAAGATAACACCTACAACTTACTTTTGGCTTATACCAAATCAACAAATTTTCAAATTAAGAAGAGTTTATTCGCTTTATTTCTATATTTTTCTTGTGAGATATTGGCATGTGGCTTAAATCACCTACTGATTTAGTGATTACGTTTTTCTTGGTTACTTTAAGAAGCGATTCTAAATCAGCTCTTTCTTTAAAAAAAATAGATTCATTTCAAACAGCTAATGGCCACTCGAAATGAATCTATTCCTATCTCTTTAACTAGAGTTACTCTTCTACCAGTGTAAAATCAAGTTGTTTACGCTCTAAATTAGCCCGTGCTACTTTGATCCGAATTGGATCGCCTAAGCTATATTTTTTGTGATAGCGGCGGCCAACAATACAATAGTTCTTTTCGTCAAAGTCGTAGTAGTCATCACCTAAGTCGCGCATCGGAATCATTCCTTCGCACTTGTTCTCATTCACTTCTACGTAGAGTCCCCATTCGGTAACCCCCGAAATCACTCCATCGAACTCCTGTCCGAGGCGCTCTTTCATGTACTCTACTTGTTTGTACTTGGTCGATGCTCGTTCGGCATTAGCTGCTATTTGCTCCATGGTTGAGCTATGTTCACACATTGCCTCATACTTTTCTTCCGATACACTACGACCTCCCTCCATATATTTAGTAAGTAGGCGGTGCACAAGCATGTCAGGGAAACGACGAATAGGCGAGGTAAAGTGCGTATAGTGTTCAAACGCCAAACCGTAGTGACCAATATTATGGACTGAGTAGCGCGCTTTTTGCATGGCACGTAGGGAAACGGTTTCAATTAGATTCTCCTCTTTCTTATCTTTAATGTCGGTCAATAACTTATTAATCGACTTAGAAACCTCGATTTTACTCCCCGATGTACGTATTCTGTAGCCAAATTTATTTACAAATGCACTTAAATTTTCTAACTTTTCAGGGTCGGGTAGGTCGTGAATACGGTAAGGGAATACTTTAGGCTTGCGGCTCTTTGCCACTTTTCCTATCTTTTCAGCTACAGTGCGATTGGCCAATAGCATAAACTCTTCGACCAATTTATGTGCCTCTTTAGACTCCTTGAAGTAGACGCTTAAAGGTTTTCCTTTCTCATCGATTTCGAATTTTACCTCTACACGATCAAAGTTAATGGCTCCAGCTCCCAAACGTTTGGTACGTAATTGTTGTGCCAATCGGTTGAGCGTGAGTATATCTTCTTTGTAATCGCCTTCGGCTCCTTCAATAATCTCTTGTGCCTCTTCGTAGGTAAATCGTCGGTCACTGTTTATCACCGTGTGCACGATGCGTACATCTTTTACCTCTGCCTGTTCATTAATATCGAAAATAGCCGAGTAAGCTAGTTTCTCTTCGTGTGGACGAAGGGAGCAGATAAAGTTACACAAGCGCTCAGGTAGCATGGGAATGGTACGATCGACCAAATAGACTGAAGTGGCTCTTTTCTCTGCCTCCTCGTTTATAATACTCTTCTCTTGTACATAGTGTGTTACATCGGCAATGTGTACACCCACTTCCCAAAGTCCAGGTTTAAGTGGGCGGATAGAGAGGGCATCATCAAAGTCTTTCGCATCTTTAGGGTCAATGGTAAAGGTCGTTACTCCTCTAAAGTCTTCACGTGCGGCATAATCTTCGTCAGTTATCACTTCCGAAATTTTATCGGCTGCCTTTTCTACCGCTTCAGGGTAGACGTAAGGAAGACCAAACTCAGCTAGAATGGCATGCATTTCGGTGGTATTCTCTCCAGCTTGTCCTAGGATGTCAATTACTTCACCAATTGGATTCTTTGCCTCTTTGGGCCATTCCACTACACGGACAACGGCTTTATCGCCCGTTTTTCCATCCTTTAATCTTTCACGAGGAATAAATATATCGTTGGCCAGTGTTCGGTTTTCAGTTAATAAGAACGCATAGAATTTATCTACCTTAAGTGTACCAACAAAGGTGTCGTTCGCACGTTCAATAATCTCAATCACTTCGCCTTCTGGATCTTTCTTCTTACGCTTTGCACAGAGTGCTACCTTCACTTTATCGTTGTTCATGGCATGTGCAGCGTTGCGTTCGGCTATAAATATAGCTTCGCTTCCATCTTCGGGTATAAAGAGATTTTTGCCATTGCTTTTTCGTTGGAATATACCTGTTAGAATCTGTCCATGATCGTTAAGTTTGAAGATTCCTTTTTCGACCTCTTGAACAAATCCATCCTCCAACATCTCTATAACGATATCTGCAGCAAGCATTTTCAAGGGATGGGTGGTTATCTTTAATCCGTGAAAAAGTTGCTTAAGGCTAACTGTTTCATTGGTTCTGGAGTAGAAGTAGTCCATGACGAGTCCCGCCAATTGACCTTTCTTCATTCGTTTACCTCCTTTTTTATCTTTTTTCTTAGCCATAATTGAGGTTGTTTATAAATTTACATATTTGATACAAAGTAAGCATTATTTTGGAAAGAACCATGCACTTACTTCTTAAATATTAACGTGAAAGCCAATAAATGGTTGTGATCCATGCGGCCTGAGATTCTGATTGAAGTAACGAAATGTTTATGCTTCTTCTTTCTATTGGTAAATATGTGCGACTTATCTTCAAGTTGTTAACAACTTTACGGGGTAATTCTTTAATTATGTTATATCTTTGCCCATGAATTAGCTACGAATTAGAATAGAGAGTTATTGATGAGTAAGAAGATATTAGTGACAGGTGCCAGTGGGTTTATCGGTAGTTTTTTGGTAGAAGGTGGCTTGCAACAAGGCTTAGAGGTATGGGCAGGTATGCGTGTCCGTAGCAGCCGTGCCTATTTGCAAGACGAGCGTATTCATTTTGCCGAATTTAATCTAACTTCGCAAGTCGAATTAATGGAGCAGCTAGGTGCACACCAAGCACAACACGGTAAGTGGGATTACATTATCCATTGTGCTGGGGTTACTAAAGCACGAAATCAAGAGGAATTTGATCGAGGAAACTACCAAGCAACTCGAAACTTAGTAACTGCCTTGCAACAATTAGGGATGGTACCTGAGCAGTTTATCTTTATTAGTTCATTAAGCATTGTAGGCGCTGTAAAAGAGGAGAGTTACCAACCCATTACTGCCGAAGATGCCCCTCAACCAAATACCGCTTATGGAAGAAGTAAGTGGAAGGCCGAACAGTATTTACAATCACTACCCAACTTTCCTTATGTAACCTTTCGCCCAACAGGGGTTTACGGCCCACGCGAAAAGGATTACTTCTTAATGGCAAAATCGATTCAGCAGCATCTTGATTTTTCGGTCGGATTCAAACAACAAGTGATTACTTTTGTTTATGTAAAGGATTTGGTTCAAGCGGTTTATTTGGCTATTGAAAAAGGGGTAAATCGCAAAAGTTATTTAGTAAGTGATGGAGTGAGTTACTCAAGTCGTGCATTCTCTGATTTACTTCAAAAGGAATTAGGTGTCTCCTTTGTAGCACACATTACCTGCCCTCTATTCCTATTAAAAGGGATCTCTTTCGTTGCTGAGCAAGGTGCTAAGCTACTTGGAAAGGTAAGTACGCTGAATGGCGATAAGTATAAAATAATGAAACAACGAAACTGGCAATGCGATATTTCGCCACTCGTCAATGAACTGGGCTATAAGCCTCGCTATCTGTTGGCCGATGGAGTGAAAGAGAGTATTGCTTGGTATAAACAAAACAGATGGCTTTAAATTTATTTAAACGGGTAGAGAGTGTTAAAGGGCTCTTTGCCGTAGAGAGCATAAGCTTAATTTACAATGCAGTTACTACACTGATGGTTTTCCTTTTATTTGATCGAATGGATCATCCGCAAATGATGTTATTAGAACGAGTGGGAATAGCACTTGTAACTTTTGCATTGATTTATCTCTATCAAATATATCCATGTAAGCTAACTGCTTTCATACGGATGGTGGTTCAAATGGCATTCTTGGCTTATTGGTATCCCGATACTTTTGAGTTCAATCGGCTCTTCCCAAACTTAGATCACCTTTTTGCGGCAGCGGAACAATTTTTGTTTAATTCGCAGCCATCGGTAACATTTAGTGAAACTTTTCCTTCGATGTGGTTTAGTGAACCCTTTAATATGGGATACTTTGCTTACTACCCTCTGATAGGTGTAGTGGCACTTTACTATTTTTTCTTTCGCTTTGAGTGGTTCGAAAAGGCCTCTTTTGTGATTGTGACTTCCTTCTTTATCTACTATTTTATCTACATCATTATACCGGTTGCAGGTCCGCAATTCTATTTCCCTGCCATAGGTATGGACAATGTAATTGCGAAGAACTTTATCGCGATAGGTGATTATTTTAATCACAACGATATTCTTCTTCCTGCCCCTGGTTATGATCATGGATTCTTTTACAATTTGGTAGAGGCCTCGCAAGAGGTAGGTGAACGTCCTACAGCTGCTTTCCCTAGTTCGCACGTAGGAATTACAACTATATTAATGATTATGGCTTATCGAGTAAATAAAATAATGAGTTATTGCATGGCTCCATTTTATCTACTTCTTTGTTGTGCCACGGTCTATATTCAAGCCCACTACTTTATCGATGTATTGGCTGGTTGGATTACCGCTGTAGCAATCTATATAGGGGCCACATGGATGTATAAAAAATGGTTTGCTTCGGTCGATTTTCAATTGGTGCTACGTTAATCATTCTCTCTTAATAACATAAACTATTGGGACCATTCGTTTTAAAACGGGTGGTCCCAATAGTTTTGTACGATTGTTGTTATCACGAACTATCTATTTGAACCTTTCGTCTCCTTTACTACTCTATTTTTATAGATTTTTTCTTATCGAGTGTAGCCAAACAATGTGAAATATCTCTACAACTCTGCAACTTTTTTTGATTCTCTAGCGTCTAAAAAAGAAACAAAAAGCCATTATGAAAAAGAATTTATCTCTGATAGTAGCACTCATTTGCTGTTTACTATCAAGCACTGCTTGTGCTAGTTCAAAAAACAACCAGAATACCCTTACGAAAGAGGTCGAAGTTGGTGCATTTCATTCTATTTCGACTAGTAGCTCGGTAGATGTTATATACACCCAAAGTAGTGGAAAGCAGAAGGTGGAAATTTACACAACTTCTAGATTGATGGAACATGTGGAGGTCTTTGTAGAGAATGGTATACTGAAAGTTGGCCTTAAGCGCTCAACTCGTTCCATCTCGATAAAGGATGAACCCCTAGAGGTGCGGATCACTGCTCCTGCTGTAAATGAACTTAGAGCCTCTAGTTCAGGCGATATAAAGTTGGAAAATGGTTTAAAAACTTCAGGTAAACTTACAATAAGTGCCTCTAGTTCGGGTGATATCAAAGGAAAAGATATAGCTTGTGATGAACTTCAATTAAAAGCCTCTAGTTCGGGCGATATTAAGTTAGAACTTATTGTGGCGAAACGCATAGTTGCTGAAGGGAGTAGTTCGGGCGATATGGAGTTAAAACGAATAACAGCTTCCGATGTGGCCGCCCAATCCAGTTCTTCTAGTGAGATTGAATTAACGGGAACTTGTGAAAATCTGAAACTCGATACTTCTAGCTCAGGTGATATTGATGCAAAGGAGTTAAAGGCAGTCAATGTCACTGCATCGGCTAGTTCGAGTGGTGATATCAGTTGCTATGCCACTGGAAAATTGACCGCAAAAACATCAAGTGGGGGAGAAATTAAATACAGAGGCACTCCCCAAGAAATGGACCATCCTACTAAGGTTCATTTAAGAAAAATTGATTAGTTTGTTTTATCTTTCATCCTTCAAATAGTTTGAATAACAGTTTTTTATGGTGAAGGATTGCCGTTCTTAATCGAAGAATCCTTCATCATTAAAAAAATCCCCATCCATGCACTTTCGGAGTGCATGGATGGGGGTAGTGTTGCTTTATCTCTCTATTGGAGGGCTAAAGTTGGTAGCTCTCTTTGATGGTATCTAAAATAGCAAATAACTCTTCCAGTGTAGTGGCACGTAGCATCGCGATACGCGTCTCTTTAAAGTTAGCTATTCCTTTAAATAGGGGAGAGGCAGCCAAGTGACGACGTACATGAAGAATACCACGCCTTTCATCCAATAAATTTACACTATCCAAGACCTCTTGGCGCAACACGCCCATCTTCCAATCGAACGATAACTCAGGTAACTCTTCGCCTGTCTCTAAGTAGTGTTTTACCTCCTTAAATATCCAGGGGCGTCCAAAGCTGGCACGACCTATCATTACAGCATCTACTCCGTAGCGTTCAAAGCACTCCTTGGCACGTTGAGGAGTAGTTACATCGCCATTCCCAATTAAAGGGATGCGCATGCGGGGATTGTTTTTAATTTCACCTAATAAACTCCAGTCGGCTTCGCCTGTATACATTTGAGCACGGGTGCGCCCATGTACAGTCAGTGCTTCAATACCGCAGTCTTGTAGTTGCTCGGCTAGGTCTACAATAATTTTATTCTCATTGTCCCATCCCAAGCGCGTTTTTACGGTTACGGGTATGTTGACTGCATCGACTACCGCTTTGGTTATCTCTAGCATTTTGGGGATATTCTGAAGCATACCTGCTCCAGCCCCTTTGCCGGCAACTTTACGTACGGGGCAGCCAAAGTTGATATCGAGCACATCGGGCTTTGCCTCTTCAACAATTCGTGCTGCCTCTACCATGGCATCGACCTCTTTTCCATAAATTTGAATGGCAACGGGCCGTTCTGCATCACTAATATTTAATTTTGCTGCTGTTTTATTCACTGAACGAATCAAAGCATCGCTTGAAACAAACTCGGTGTAAACCATATCTGCACCAAACTTCTTGCACATCAGGCGAAAAGCTGGATCGGTTACATCCTCCATGGGAGCAAGTAAAATGGGCTGATTTCCCAAATCTATGTGGCGTATTTTCATCTTCTAACACAATTTAGGCTGCAAAAATAGGGAAAAAAAGGTACCTTTGCGCACATTATTAAGTGAATGAATCTAATTATTTACGATCTCTTGTTCTAAAGGGCCTTTCTTTTGCCAATCGAGCTGCTTTAAGGCTTCCTTACTGGTGATTAGCAGTTTGTAGATGGGAGAATCGATAATCTGGATGCTTCCGAATAGAGTAGAAATGTAATACATTCGAAAAGATGAAACCAACCATAAAAGATTTTGAAATAATGGCGCCTGCGGGCTCACGCGAATCACTAGCAGCAGCCATTCATGCAGGTGCTCACTCGATTTACTTTGGTATAGAGAGTCTTAACATGCGCGCACGCTCGGCAAGTACGTTTACCATCGAAGATTTGCACGATATTGCCAATATTTGTGATGAACATGGAGTGAAAAGCTACTTGACCATCAATACCATCATTTATGATGAGGATTTAGTGTTAATGCGTAAAATTATTGATGCTGCCAAAGAGGCAGGTATTAGTGCGGTTATTGGTGCCGATGTAGCGGTAATGGCTTATTGTTGTGAAGTAGGACAGGAGGTGCACCTCTCTACACAGCTAAACATTAGCAATACCGATGCCTTGAAGTTTTATAGCCGCTTTGCCGATGTAGTTGTATTGGCACGTGAGCTAAACCTAAAGCAGGTACGAGTTATTTATGATGCCATTCAGAACGACCAAATTAAAGGTCCGAAGGGAGAACTGGTACGTATTGAGATGTTCTGTCACGGTGCTTTGTGTATGGCAGTATCAGGAAAGTGTTACTTGAGTTTGCACGAAATGAATACATCGGCCAACCGTGGAGCTTGCACGCAGATTTGTCGACGTTCGTACGATGTGAAAGATAAAGAGACGGATATCAAGTTGCACCTAGACAACGAATACATCATGTCGCCCAAAGATTTGAAAACCATTCACTTTATGGACGAGATGATTGAGGCAGGCGTACGCGTATTTAAAATTGAGGGCCGCGCACGTGGACCTGAATATGTGCGCACAGTGGTAGAGTGTTACCGCGAAGCCATTGAGGCTTACTTGGCCGATGAATTTACCGAAGAGAAGAAAGAGGAGTGGAACAACCGCCTCAAGACGGTATTTAATCGTGGATTCTGGAATGGTTACTACTTGGGTCAACGTTTAGGCGAATGGAGTCGCAACTACGGATCGGAAGCTACCGAACGCAAAGTCTATGTAGGAAAGGGGATGAAATTCTTCTCGAACATCGGGGTAGCCGAGTTCCTAGTAGAGGCATCGACCATGAAGGTGGGTGACAAACTGTTGATAACAGGTCCTACTACCGGAGCTGTTTACTTAACACTAGACGAGGCACGGGTAGATTTGAAACCGGTCGATGAGGTAGGTAAAGGTGAACGTGTTTCCTTTAAAGTACCTGAAAAAGTGCGTCCGAGCGATAAGCTTTATAAACTTGTTGCTGCAGCCGATTTGAAGAAATCATAGAAGTTAAAGCCAATTCTCTTTCCACTCAATAGTAAGATACTAGGGTCGGGTTTAGATTGAGCAGATGGTCTATCTATTTAATAGCAGTTACCTCACTTTAGTGAGATAACTGCTATTTGTCTTATTTGTACATCTCTTGGCGACTAATTCCTGTTCAGAAGGCTTAAAACTGGGATCGAGAGCGATAGTAGTGTACAGATTGTGGTAGTTAAAGTTTCGGGTGTTTGAACACGTTTAATTTGTACACCTCTTGGCGACTAATTCGTGTTCAGAAGGCTTAAAACTAGGATCGAGAGCGATAGTAGTGTACAGATTGTGGTAGTTAAAGTTTCGGGTGTTTGAACACGTTTAGTTTGTACACCTCTTGGCGACTAATTCCTGCTCAGAAGGCTTGAATCTAGGATCGAGAGCGATAGTAGTGTACATTTTCTAACCTTTAGACGTTTTTTTTCTAAAAACTTTATACATTTGCGGCGCCTTGCAACAAACAAGGCAATAACGAGAGAAGAAACCCACCGCTATTGGTGGTATTATTAATAACTAGTTTTATGAACGAAAAATCGAAAAGATTTAGTCAACCCGTACGTTTTCGTCACTTTGACCACAAAGCGTATTCTGTGTTTCGTAGCTTAAAAAGAGAGGTAAACATTGGCGTACTCGCCGTGAGCATGCTTACATTTGCTGCTACTACCGAAGCTACTGCACAAACTACGCAACAGCCCGAACGCGATCAAGCGTATGAGCTAGAGGAGGTGGAGGTTACGGCTCTACGAGCACCGCTAACTGTGAGCCAGAGTGCACGTATGGTAACGGTCATTGACCGAAAGCAACTTGAATCGGCCCCCGTCCGAACCGTTAACGAGCTATTAAAGTATACAATTGGCGTGGATGTCCGCCAACGAGGGGTACAAGGTACACAAACAGACATCTCTATCCGCGGAGGAACGTTCGATCAAATCACCATCCTATTGAACGGTATCAACATCTGTGATCCGCAAACCGGCCACAACGCCGCCGACTTCCCAGTAGACATGAATGACATTGAGCGCATCGAGATTCTCGAAGGCCCAGCTGCTCGCGTGTATGGAACCTCTTCCTTATTAGGAGCCATTAACATTGTCACTCGCACCCCACAAGATAACCAAGTAGAGGTGCATGCAGCCGGAGGTTCTTACGGAACAGCACAAGGCGGTGCTCGCATTCAACTCAAGCAAAATGCATTTCATCACGCTTTCTCAGGTAGCTACAACCGTACAGACGGCTACTCACGCAACGTGGCAGGTACGCTTAATAGCGATAACCAAATGGCACGCGCCTTCTACCAAGGTGGTTATACCCATACCGATGTCGATCTCAATTGGCAAGCAGGTTATAGCGATAAAGGGTATGGAGCCAATACCTTTTACAGTGCACGATACGATGATCAATACGAACAAACTCGCAAGTACTTTGCAGCCGCTCAAGCTACTACTAAGGGAGTGATTCAATTTCGCCCCCAACTCTACTTTACACGGGGTGAGGATCGCTTTGAATTGATTCGCGGCAGTGAAGAGCGAGTAAAGTACAACTACCACCAAACCGATGTTTTCGGCATGAACCTAAATACCAGCTTTACTTCTATCTTAGGAAAAACAGCCATAGGAGGAGAGATGCGTAACGAAGCCATTCGGAGCACAGCGCTAGGTGAACCCCTTACTACACCGAAGCCTATTTCGGGGAGTGACCGTGAGTATACATTGGGCTTAAATCGTACTAATGTAAGTTTCCACCTTGAACACAATGTGATTCTAAATCACTTTACCCTCTCGGCTGGATTGATAGCCACCAAGAATACAGGTAATGAAGATGGATTCCGCTTCTATCCAGGTGTAGATGTTTCATACCGCATGAGCAACCATTGGAAGCTTTATGCTTCGTGGAATAACTCTTTGCGATTGCCCACATTTACTGAACTCTATTATACCACCAACGAAACGCATCAAGGCAATAAGGAGTTAAAGGCCGAGGAGGTTCAAGCATTCGAGGGAGGTATTAAATATGGTACTCCTGCTATTCAGGTGGCGTTGAGTATTTACCATCACCGTGGTAAAAATATGATAGATTGGGTACAGAAGGAAGGAGAAACCATTTGGAAATCAATCAATCATACCCGTATTAACTCCACAGGTGTAGAGCTCTCTACCACCATCAATTTCCGTGAACTACTGCATGAGAATAGCTTTTTACGTAGGCTGACTGTAGGATATAGCTACATTGACCAACGTAAAGAGGAGCTTCCCGGCTATGTTTCACAATATGCATTGGAGTATCTGAAACACAAAGTGGTGGCACAGCTTGATCATCGCATTTGGAAAAACTTAGAAGCAAACTGGTCTTTCCGCTGGCAAGAGCGAGAGGGAAGTTACAATGCTTACGAGAGTGGTGTAGCCACAGGTGTAGCTTATTACAGACCTTTTGCATTGGTCGATGCCAAGCTCTCCTGGAATGCTCCAACTTATAAAATCTATGTAGAGGCAAATAATTTACTTAACCGCAACTATTACGATTACGGAAATATACCTCAGCCTGGATTTTGGATTATGGCGGGGGCTAGTTACTGCTTTCGTTGGTAGAACCATACAATAACTTGATATTCTCTTACTTATTTATAAATAGGTAAGAGAATATTTTTCTTTTTGCCTCTATATATTCTCTTTATTCTCTAGAGTTATTCTTTAATTTCTGTCAGAGTTTAGACAATTTCTGACGTAAATTATCTAATTTCTGACAAAATTTATCCAATTTACATCAGAAATTAAAGAATACATAAGTTCATGCAGAAAAATAATCTAGTACATTTTGTGGATTATCTGCATACTTTTTATAGAATTCGATTTAATAAATAGGTAAACTATATGGCCTATGTTAGAAGAGGGAAGAGTGTGTAATTTCAATGTGTGCTCACGCTGTTCACACTACTCTCTTATGAAAATAATAGGTTCGTCTTGATTTACGCTTATAGGAACGGGTGTTTGGCTCCTACTAGTTAAGGCACTCACTGTACAAAGCTTTATAGAGTAGAAGAGCCCGAGAAGTTTTTTTTATATGCCCGGGTTTCTTCAAGTGAAAAATAGCTTTATGGCTTCTGTACTTCTACGCTTTTGTTGAAATCGGGATGCTTTGATTCTATTAATTTTAGAAAGTTGATCTCTCATTCCCGATAAAAACAAAGAGGTTATTTCTTTATGATTCTTTGAAGAATTGGATCTGAAGCCTCACTAGTTCTTATTTTTACCTTTTTTACCTCATGAGGCCCTCATTCTTTGTAACTATTTTCTTTCATTATTCACCAATGATTCTCCACTATATAATATAATAAGGTGTACTATCCTATTTATGAATCATTCTTTTGTGAGCTACTGAAAAATGTTTTTATTATAACTTATTTGTTTTCCAGTCGTTTATCTTTTTCTTGTAAAGTATTTTGTAAAAAATACTCTATTTTATTTGGAGTGAATAGATAAAACCTGTACTTTTGCATCCGCTTTCAGAACGAAGGCAGTGTGACAAACAAACAGGTTTACTTGTTGTTTTAATCACTACAATAAAAGAAGCGTTCTTTGAACATGATTATATATAAACGAAACAAAGTAGTACAAGCCCTGATTTTCAGTGATGATAATTAGGAAAAAATACAAAAACCGTCAATTATTACATTAGGTAATTATTCGATAAATTTTGGTT
>JBOFRN010000104.1:0-10403 GCA_051651025.1 Phocaeicola sp. | reverse complement strand
TATCTACCTCGATCTTCTTTTTATGTTGGTTGATGAAGAGAAAACAGTGGTGAACTACACGGTAGATGTCACTCCCTTGCTCAAGTTTACCCAAAATAGCAACGGATCGGTGCAAATAGCCATCACCGTAGAGTTGCCAGAGGCACTGCCCGATGTAGTTCCTGAAGGTACGGATAACTCCGGTTTTGGATCGGACTTAGAAGATTGGGATGCAATTGATATTCCATTGGAACTTTAAGCTTACTATTTATAAGGTATTAGTTAAGAAAACACAGTGTATTAGTGAATATAAAATTACAAACAAATTTTAATGATTAAGTTATGAAAAAAATTCTTTTTAGTGCAGTACTACTAGGCGCATTGGCCAGCTGCTCACAAAATGAGGTTCAAGAGATTGGCCAATTTAGCAACGAGATTCAATTCTCTACGCTCAACAACAAGGTATCGCGTGCAGCGAATGATACCAAGAGTGATTACCAAGTATTTGCCAAATCGTTTGGGTTAACTTATACAGGAACACCGACTTGGTACATCGACGATGTGTTGAAATCGACTTCAGGGCTTGATGCATCTACTGACTTTAACAATGCCACGACGGACTTACCTACCAAAACCCACTACTGGCCCAATGTAACGGGCGATTGGGCAATGAAGTTCTTTGCCTTTGCTCCCTCTGAGCCCTCTATTGAGGCGGCTGCAACCAAAATTACTTACGGTGCATCTACATCCTATGCGGATCGTGCCACTGACAATGCAGATATTTCGTTTAAATACATTGTTAAAACAACCACTGACGAAAATGGAATTGATGCACAAGAGGACTTTACCATTGCTCTGCCTCTTGAAATTACTAAAGCAAACAAGTCAAGTAACAACGTAAACTTACAATTTAAACACATGCTTACCCGCATTCTGGTAAAAGCTGCGCTTAATCAAGAATTGCTAGAAGCAGGTTATGAAATGAAATTTACTACACCTCAGTTGCAAGTCGTGAATACTACGGGTACAATTTCGGTTACATCGTCTGCTCCTACATGGAGTGATTTATCAGGCCCTCAAGGTGGTGATCTTTACGAAGGTAGCGACACTTATCTTATATTGCCACAACCTGCTGGGAACAACCAAATCATTCTTCCTACTGTAACTATCACCAAGAATGGTGTTGTAGTATTTGAAGGTCCGGTTACTTATACGGTAAAAGCCGGTGATATACCGAATGCAGCGGGTACCGAAGATGATGATACATTCTTGGCCGGTAAAAGCTACAACATGAATATTACCATTGCAGGTGATTCTGGTGATGGAGGCGATCCTAATGAGCCTATCTTTGGCCCTAAAATTACCTTCAGCTCGGAAGTGGCAAACTGGGAAGAGTATTCACCAGGTGTAACACAACCTCCTGTTACTGAATAATACCTCTGTATGTTTTGGAGAGAGAATAGCTCTCTCCAAAACTACCTTTAAAACGAGAATTCCTTTAAAAGGTAGATGCTACAAATGCCACCCTCTTTTTTAATTCAATAACAGATGAGAACCTGAGGTTTTCGAATTAACTTTGTTCGATGTTTTTCCACCCCTGTAACCTAACAGATATGTATATACGAATTTTACCCCTTTCCGTTCTGTTGCTAGCCGCTAGCTGCCAGCAGTCCGATCCGCAGGAGCCGATTGATGAAGCGAAAGAGATCCATTTCTCACAAAACCAGGAGTGGAATCTCTCGAGTAGAGGATCGTCACTTACCGATGATGGCTTAAAAACCATGGCCTTGTATGGTTATTATTCGCCCCAGACCAAACTGGGTGAAGCTACCACCCAATATGCTCGCCTCTTTGAGCATGAAAAACTAACCCGTACCGAGTTGGGAGGCTGGAGTTATGCATTGCCTCGCTACTGGGTCGTAAAAGGCTATCACCACTTCTTTGCCTTTGCACCCTACGAAAATCTTCCCACCATTGAGCAGACTGTAGGAAGCTATCCTTCGCTACACTACTCCGTTCCTTTTCGCGTAAAGGAGCAAAACGATCTTTTATGGTCTTTGGGTGAGACCATTAACCGCGAGTATGACAAAGAAACGACCAATGAGGTCCATTTTAAAATGAATCACGCTTTGACTCGCCTCTCCTTTTCGGGTGCTACCACCGATACCTATAGCGGCGAAACGGTGTGTATCGAGAAGATTGTGCTGCACAATCTCTATTACCAGGGAAAGTCTGAAATAAGCTTTACTGATCAAACGATTACAGCTGCCTCTTGGGTAGTTGATGAAACCAAAATAGCCTCGGTTGTGGCACAAATACCCCAGTCAACCGATGCAGGTGAATTGCAAGCCAATCTTTTTCTTACTCCTACGTTGCAACCTTTGTTGATAGTTGATGAGTACTTCTTTGTGCTGCCTCAATCTTTTAGTAGAAGTGCAGGGAGTGAACCGCAGCTAGAAATTCATTTTAGGGGAGAGAAAGATCAGGTATTACGCATTGTAAATGCCCCGTTGCTTGCACCCACCAACAATCGCTGGGATCCGGGACAAGCCATTGATTACAAACTTATATACAATGGGGGAGGCGATACGCCCTTTAACTTGCTGGGGGTAGTCGTACCCTGGGAGAGTCAAGAGGTAGATGTAACCCTGCCTGCCACCTACTTAAATGTAGCTACTACGGCTGTAACTCTCTCGAAAGATAAGGCATATACCCTCTATTTCTCGACCGATGGTGCCTCGCCCAGCCACCAAGTGACTCCACAAGTCGCTACGACACTTACTTTCGATGCTCCTACTAAGAGTGGATCGGTAAACTTCCCCGAAACTGCTGCTGCAGGAGTCTATCAGTTAACTCTGACATCGGATGGAATTTCACGTATTGTTACCATCACTGTAATTTAATGAATTATGAAAAAGGTATTAGTTAAGATAATAGGTTTTTGTTTTTTGGTTATTCATTTCATGGCTTGTTCAGATGCGAGTCGTGAGTGGGATTCGCTTTCACACCCTTCTCTCACACCCGAGGGAAAGGTGCGCATTCCACTCACGCTCCATCTGCCTAGCTACGCTATTGTTGAGAGCCGATCTATCGAAAAAAATGAGAATGAACAGAAAATTCACTCCATTGGTGTATTACTTTTTGAAGCAACCACTCAGACGGGCATGGTAGATGAGGATAGATTGCTACAAATTAATTGGATTAATTTAGAGGATATCTACTCTGAAAATTTGTTGAGTAAAGCCTACATAGAGTTGGAACCTTATGATAAACCGTGTAGAGTGTTACTTTACACCAACCTTACGGAGGCGGCTCAAAACCGTTTGAATAGTGAGTTAACGACTCTTGAAGCTAGTAGCACCGAAGTCACGCGTTGGAGTGAGGTGAAAGAATTTGCTTTGGGTTTGGAAGAACTTTATGTAGATGCTAACAATCCCGGGGGAGAGGCAACCAATTTACGTTCGCAATACCCCATGTCTTCCAAAGAGATTTACTTAACAGAAGTCTCGCCTGCTACAACTAACAATTTGGAGATTCCGCTTTATATGAATTTTGCAAGAGTGGATCTTCAAACCAATGTTGCTAACTTTACCCTTGCTTCAGTTACTCCTTTCAGTGGTGAGTCAGCGGGAAATTTGTGGTACAACAACTGCCGTACATTAACAAGTAATCGGGTTCAAACCTACCAACCTACTCCAGCGAGTGATGGAGTGGTCTCTCCAATTTACCTCTATCCCACTTGTACACCTATTGAAAGTGAGGCAGCCGATGCGCATCCTACCGATTTGATTGTTGCAGGGACGTATACCGATGCTGCTGGGAAGGTTTATCCTGATAGTTACTACAAAGTACGTATTCAATACAGTTTAGCGGATGCATTAAATTACGAGATTCGTCCCAATAGGCTTTACAAAGTGAATGTAACCGCTATCAAAGGTCCGGGTTATGCCACACTCGCTGAGGCAAAAGCCAATGTACCGCAAAACATAGAATATGATGTAGTAGTGGATAATTCCAACAGTGCGGCCACCGACTTGGTTGTTTCGAACGGTGCTTACTACTTGGGGGTTACCAACAGTGAATATGGTTTGTATAGTAGTGAAGCGACCAACACCGTAGTGGTTACTACCCTTAGCCACAATGCCCCATCTACCGTTACCTCGGCATGGGTAGAGTTAGTGGGAGATGGTTTAACTTTGCAAGCTACAGGTTTAGCGAGTGTAACCGGCAACAAAGGGGTACTTCCACTTTGTAATGGTGTAGACCAAGAAATTCAGATTCAAGTAACTACGGACAATGCACTCTTTACAACAGGATCGACAGGTTCTTTAAACATCCGAATTGGTGATTTAGTGAAAACTGTTACCCTTAAAAATTGGGGTACAGTTGCGGGTGGATTCTACATACTCGAGGATTTTAAATCGGCCCAAGTGGTGCGTGCAGAGTATGCCACGGAAGCTACGGACTGGATCTCTTTCTCGGACGAGAGTGCGGGAGATTATTTTGAATCGACCAAAGTGGCTCCGTTTGATGCACCAACGGGTCAGTTCCATTGCTACTTCCTGCTAAATAATACGGAGGTTACGCGTAGCAGTTCGCTCTACTTAGCTCGTAGTAATGACCAAGGGCGGATAAAATTGGATGTGTACCAACCCAAGGCTTTACCAGCTACGGATGATGTATGGTATTTGCCTTTAAATCACTATAATTTTGATGCACATTATGATTTTCGTCCGCTTGTGGTTCGGGCTAAACGAGGGCACTCTAGTATTCGTCTGCTTGATACGGATCACAATTTGATCGATAATCGTTCAGAATATGACTGGGTACGTATCTCTAATAAACTAAAGTATCCAGGGGTAGGCAGCTCTTCATTGGTCACCTATTTAAGTGATATTAATCACAATTTAGATAAGGGAAGTGATGGCTATAATTTAAGTTGGCGCATTCTTTATACGGATGAGCACATAGATTACTCAAAGGCACAAGGAGTTGCATACCGCCGAACAGGAAGTGTGAAGTTCTGTTACACTTTTTACAATGATCCGAGACTGTTAGAGAGTGACGAGACCCTTAGTTTTCCACCTATTTACAAGAGTTTTGATCAGGCTAATATTGTTAAACTAGGTAAATTTGGTGGTACATATGGTCCTACTGGCTATACTAAAGAACTTGGTGTAGAAAGTCGTGAAGAGCACAAAGTCGCTCTTTTAAATGGTGGCTATGACGCAAGTTTGGTAAAAATGCCTTGGGGGATTCAAGAAAATGAATCCACTGATATGTATAATGGAAAAGAAAATTCTATATTACTCTACACGCTAAATGGCGCAGAGAATGGAGGAAATCCACTACCCGAAAATCCACTCGATATGCTTCACAATACTTATGCAGCTGCTTACTGCCTCTATAAGAATAGAGATTTAAATGGAGATGGAAAAATAGAGGGAGAGGAAATTAAGTGGTACCTTCCTGCAAGAGGGAACTTTATAGGGTTAAACTTAGCCATAAATGGAACGGGATTCAATGCCAATTTGGAAACCAATAATGGAGCTATTCGGGGATTGTGGTATCCAACCTCTTCCAAACTAAATACCAATGGAGTAAACTATTATTACCAAGCCCGCTTTTTATACCATTACAATTCTACCATAACGTATGAAACCTATCTTAAAGAAGCGCATCGCATACGCTGTGTACGTGATCTAGATTAATTGAACATTGATTTTACAAATAAACTCTTATGAAAATAGCAACTCTTTTTTTGTTTGTAAGCTTTTTAGCTACTTTCCAGCTTCATGCTCAGAAGCTAGAAATAACAGGAACAGCACCCAATCAACGGGTCTATATAGACTGTGAGGGGCTTCCCATTTATGGGGAGTGTCCTACTATTATCCCTATAAATTATTTTTATGGTGATTATATCATTTTAGGTCCGAAGGAATATACATTTCCAGCTAAGCGTTTTGAAGTGAGTAGAGCTAATCGTGGCTATTCTCGTGATAGTTGGTCATATGGTCATGAGTATTGCAATTCCTTGAATGAAAATGGTGGGAATTGGCGACTGCCTAATCAGCGAGAGCTCTTCTTAATCTTTACTTTTCGTCCGGCAATGGAGCAAGTAGCCGATTTTCCCAGTTTTAATATGGATCTTTACATGAGTGGAGTGGTCTCTAAGCGAGAGGGAACTGCTCCTTATCCTACTGTAGTTGTTAATATGTTTAATGGTAACTCATATGCCCCTGGGAATCCCTCTGATATTGCAGCTCCTAGTCAGGGCTACTCCGTGCGCTGTGTGCGTGATACTTGGTAAGAACCAGGAGCTACATTTCTTTGTAGCTCCTGATTAAATTAAATAAAGAATGAAAAAAAACACAACCATAAAAGAACTGGCTAAAGAACTAAATCTATCCATTGCCACTGTATCGAGAGCTTTCAATGCTAATTATTCCATAAAACCCGATACAAAAATGCGCATTCTGGAAGTAGCAAAACGAATGGGATATCGCCCGAACCCACTTGCGCAGAGTTTAACACAAAAGAAAAATGGATTGCTTGGTGTAATTGTACCCGATTTTACCAACTCTTATTTTTCGACTATTGTTTCGAGCATTCAAATGGAGTGTAGGAAGATGGGCTATCAACTCTTAATACTAAGCTCTGGTCACTCGGTTGAACAAGAAGAACAAAACATTCGTATTCTAGAGAAGAGTAGGGTAGAGGGAATCATGATAGCACTTACGCTCTATACAGAAGATGTGAGTTATCTTGAGCGACTAAAGGAGAAGATTCCTGTAGTTCAGTTTGTTGGTGTGAGTGAAAAACTAGATACGCTTTCGGTGGCAATGGATGACTATCAGTGTGCTAGAAAGGTAACTGAGCATTTGATTGAAGAGGGGTATAAAAAGATTTTATACGTCTCACCCCCCGATAATCTCTTGATTACCCATAGGCGGAAAAAAGGATTTTTCGACTCCATGATTGATCACCCTTCGCTTTCTCTTCGTTTGGAGGTTGTAGAGGGTGAGCCTAGTACGCAAACAGGTGCTCAATTAGCCAATAAGATTGTAGGAATGCCGAATAAACCCGAAGCGATTCTTTGCTTTAATGATTTAATAGCTGTTGGCTTAATGGAACAGTTTAAGGTATTGGGGGTGAATATACCAGGTGATATTGCGTTGGCAGGCTTTACTGAATCAAAAATAGCTATATACACTTCTCCCTGTTTAACTTCTGTGCAACAACCAGCAGAGGAGATTGGTCAGATAACGACTCAATTAATGATGGATCAAATCAAAGGGATAACTAGAAGGGTGAATAAGGAAACTCTTTTGGAAGGTGTGATAAATGCTCGTGCATCTTCCGTGCGCTATATGGCCTTTTTTTTAGGTCTCTTTCTTTCTATATCTTGCTTTCTGATTTTAGAATAAGATGGTAAATCTTGGTTTGTTGAAATTCTTGAACTAGAATCTATATTGAATCTCCATGAATTAAGAATTGTTTGTTACTATTTTATAGCTTTGGTATGGGTGCAATAGGTAGGTAGTTATGACTCCAAAGGGATTCATAATTGCCTACTTATGCTGTTTTCGGAAACGTTTCCGGGAAAAAGATTAGTTTTCGGAAGCCCATTTTTTCATGAGAGAGTAGAAGATGAAAATAACTTGATAACTTTGTTACCGAAAATAGGAAATCAATCTATGAAGAAACACGTCACGATAAAAGATGTTGCTAGGGAACTAAATGTCTCTATATCTACCATCTCCAGAGCTTTTAATGATAAATATGATATTCGACCCGAGACCAAGGAGCGTATTCTTCATGTAGCTCATGAGATGGGATATGTACCCAATCCGATGGCTCAAAATCTGACTCAAAATAAAAGATCGCTTATTGGGGTAGTCGTTCCTGAATTTATAAATTCGTTCTTTCCACGAGTAATTTCGGGTATTCAAGAGGTTTTCAGAGAGGTTGGTTATCAGGTGCTTATAATGAGTTCCAATGAGCAGGCTGATCAGGAACTCGAAAATATGAAGGTGCTAGAACGAAATATGGTAGATGGGATAATCCTCTCTTTTACCCAAGAAACCAGAGACGTGAGCTATTACCAAATATTGAATAAGAACATACCCATCGTCCAATTTAACCGAGTAAGTCAAAAGCTTGATAGCAATCGGGTCTATTTTGACGACTACACCTGGTCAATCTATGCCACAGAACACCTCATTAAGCAGGGGTATAAAAATATTTACCATGTGTTAGGCCCCGCTAGTTTAATTATTACCCAGAAAAGAAAGAAAGGTTTTTTAGATGCTTTGGCTAAGCATAGCATAAAGCAGAATGAGGGTTGCTTTTTAGAGGGGGGGATTTTTATTGAAGATGGAAACCGGGTGGCTCAAGAGATACTGGCCATGGAAACTAGGCCCGATGCTCTTTTTTGCTTCAATGATCCTTTGGCTATTGGGATTATGGAAGAGTTAAAGAAAAATGGGGTGAAAATGCCCGATGAGATTGCGCTGGTTGGTTTTACAGAGTCGCGAATTGCTAAACATACCACTCCCTCTTTAACCAGTGTGGAGCAGCCTGCTGAGGAGATGGGACGAATTGCTGCGAAACTCTTGCTGAAAGAGTTAACCAACGGTTATTTTAGAGTGGCGGAAGATATTGTTCTGAATGGAGTTTTAAATGTGCGCTCCTCCTCTTTGCGCCTCTAATCGACTACTTGATAGATACTACTTAACCTATCCTGAATGGACTAAAAATAGATCATAATATAAACGAAAAACTTGACTTAAAATGGTTAAAAACTTATTCTTAACTATGATGATGGTAGCTTTGTGGCTGCCCATGAATGCACAAACTAAAACCAACATTCCCACGCCTACTAAGGCACAATTGCGTTGGCACAACTACGAGCGTACCATGTTTATTCACTTTGGACCGGCTACATGGCAACATCGTGAATACGATAATTTAACTACTCCCATTGAAAGTATGAATCCTACCGAGCTAGATACGGACCAATGGTGTGAAGTAGCTATGAGTTGGGGAGCTAAAATGATACTTTTTGTGGCGAAACATACCGGAGGATTTTGCTGGTGGAATACCTCAACCGTAGACTATAATGTGATGAACACTCCTTATGGTAAGGATGTGATGGCAGAACTACAAAAGTCATGTAAAAAATATGGCTTGGATATGGGTGTTTATGTATATCCTGGCGATGATAGCTTTGGTGCACCGATTGGTAGCGGTGGTATAACCAAAGATCCTTCGCGCCAAGAGGAGTATAACCGAGTTTTTAGACAACAAATTAGCGAGGTGCTAGAAAATTATGGCACCATGCGAGAAATTTGGTTTGATGGAAACTGTAACATTGATATTAGTGACATTATTGAGCAACATACTCAAAAGGCAGTGGTTTTTCAAGGTCCTCATGCTTCCATTCGTTGGATGGGTAATGAGGATGGATGTTCGCCCGACCCTAACTGGTATACACTCTCGAAAGAGGATTTAGCTACTGGAGTGGCTACGGCTATTCACTCTACAGCAAATGGCGATGCCTATGCTCCAACCGAGGCGGATGTTCCTTTCTTGAAGAATGGAGGACACAAATGGTTCTGGGCACCCGATACAGATAATTTGATGATGACAGTCGATCAGTTTGTGGATCTCTATTACAAATCAGTAGGTCGTGGATCGGTTATGTTAATGAATGCTACTCCCGATACGACAGGACTTATACCGCAAAGCCACGTAGCGCGTTATGCGGAGTTTGGTGCAGAGATTGAGGAGCGTTTTGGACAATCGATTGCCAAGGCAAAAGGCAAGGGTAAATCTATCCATGTGAAGCTTAAAAAGAGTACACTGATTGATCATGTTATCTTGCAAGAAGATTTAAAGTATGGACAACGTGTGCTTAGTTATACCATAGAGGGGCTTACGGAAGCGGATCAATGGATTGAACTTTATAAAGGTACATCTATCGGCCACAAAAAAATTGATTTCTTTAAAGCAGCATCGGTTAAATCAGTGCGTATTCTCTTTGATAGTTATAAAGCGGAGCCAATGATTAAGAATGTAGAGCTTTTCTTTGTAAATAAAGAGATGGTTTTGAATGCTTCAAAACAAGAAGAATACAAAGTGGGAAGTTGGGACAAGGATAGCTACAATTCTGAATGGAAACTCTTTGAGGTCGATATTACGAAATATGTTAATAACATTGGGGAGTATGAATTATCGTTCCGTACCATTGCGGGTGATTATACGAAACCATCGGGTCTAGAGTTTGCGGATTTCTCTATTGAGATGTATGGTAATAAAAATCACAATGCCATTGAATATAAAAATGGAAAGTTTGTGATTACTCGCTCACAACAAACATTGGATGAGTTTAAAACGATTTTTAGAGTGAAGGTAAAGAGTAA
>JBOFRN010000103.1:0-1461 GCA_051651025.1 Phocaeicola sp. | reverse complement strand
TACCGATACCCATTTTGTACACAAAGCATGGCACGATACTTCAGATAGCATCCGCAAAATCAACTACCCTATGCTAGCCGATCCAACCGGTCTATTAAGCCGTGCATTTGGTGTTATGATTGAAGAAGATGGAATGGCTTACCGTGGAACTTTCGTAGTGAATCCTGAAGGGAAGATTAAAATAGCAGAGATACAAGATAATAGCATTGGGCGTAATGCAAACGAGCTTCTTCGCAAAGTAGAAGCAGCCCAATTTGTAGCAAACCACGCTGGCGAAGTGTGCCCTGCTAAATGGGAGAAAGGCAAAGAAACGCTGAAACCAAGCATCGACTTAGTTGGTAAAATCTAAATTTAGAATCAACTTACAAAACAATCTATTAGGCTGTTCAGCATATCTTTACCCAAGTAAAGAGAATGGTGAAACAGCCTAATTAACTTTAAACTGCCTTCTAGCAAGGGTAAAAAGAGAAATGATATCTTTCAGCACCCTATCTATGGCACCTAAAACAAACAACTATGATAGATCATAATTTATTAGAACAAGTAGGTACACTCTTCCAAGGATTAGAATCACATTATATCTTTCGCATCACATATCACTCGAGCTTTGCAGAAGCAGCAGAACTTATTGAATTCCTAAGTGAAGTGAGTTCTTGTTCAGAAAATATTGTATGTGAAACCATTTTATCAGAAGATCTTATACTTCAGTTCAGTTTAATCAAACAAGGTAAAGAGACAGGAATTATTTTTAGAGGCATACCAAGTGGACATGAGTTTAGCTCACTGATTCTAGCTGTACTCAATGCAGATGGAAAAGGAAAAAATCTACCAGATGCAGCCATTATTAGACGAATAGAGTCCTTAAAGGGTTCTATACATATCCAATCATTCATTTCACTAAGTTGTACCAACTGCCCTGATATCGTTCAAGCACTAAATGTCTTGGCACTAATTAACCCTCATCTTACACATGAAATTGTAGATGGAACTCTATTTGAATCTGAGGTAACAGCATTAAAGATTCAAGCTGTACCTACAGTCTATGCTAATGGAGAACTACTCCACGTAGGACGTGGCTCCTTGGGTGAACTCCTGCAAAAGCTAGAAGAAAGATTTGCACAAGCTGACTTATCTAAGCAGAAAGATCCAGAGAAAGCATTTGATGTGATTGTACTTGGGGGAGGTCCAGCAGGCGCATCCGCAGCAGTTTATTCGGCTAGAAAAGGATTAAAGGTAGCAGTCATAGCAAAGCGAATTGGCGGGCAAGTTAAAGAGACAGTAGCAATAGAAAATCTTATAGCAACACCACATACAACGGGTGCAGTCCTAGCAGATCAGCTACGAACTCACATGAATGAATATGACATTTCACTTTTTGAAGAGCGAGAGATAGTCAATCTCTCTATTGATGGTAAGCATAAAAGAGTCGCTGTGGCAGGTGGGGAGAGATTTAAAGCACCA
>JBOFRN010000102.1:0-1014 GCA_051651025.1 Phocaeicola sp. | reverse complement strand
CCATTCTAGTCAATTTTATTACTGCGCAAAGTAGCAGCGAAAGGGTTGAGTATAACAAAATAAGTTGGCTGTTTTGCCCTTCACGGTGGTAGCTTTGAAAGATGAAAAAGAGTAAAGTGAATGCACTACCTATATATAGGACGTAGGATTCGGGCAAAAAAATGCAACAAATAATGCATATTAAAAGGGGGAGTAGTCCTAATGTCATAACTAGCTCCTTATATCGTACTATTCTTACCATACCAATCTTATTGAACAGAAAGTTTCTATTACTAATATAACAAATTGCTCAATTAGTTGTTTTAACTTCATTGTGTTAAATATGCTTTTCTGCATGATACGAAGAGCGTACCAATGGCCCACTCTCTACGCTTTTAAATCCTTTTTGAAGTGCACGCTCGCGGTAGTGGTCGAATGTAAGCGGAGTTACATAGTCAACAACTTCAATGTGGTTTCGTGTGGGCTGTAAATATTGCCCAATTGTCATGATTTGGCACCCTCTATTTAGTAAATCGTCCATAACCTCTTCCACCTCTTGTTCGGTTTCTCCTAAGCCAACCATAATGCCCGATTTGGCAACGATTCCACTCGCGGCTATCTGCTCAATTACCTCTAGGCTTGTATCGTATCGGGCGGCGCTGCGCACCAATGGGGTAATTCTACGCACCGTCTCTATGTTATGCGAAATAATCGTGGGCTTCTCGGCTATTATTTGGTTGATAAGTTCTCTTTTGCCTTGAAAATCAGGTATGAGTACTACACAAGTTGTAGTAGGATTCAAACGCTTTAGTTCTTGGATGGTGCGTGCCCAGTGTGCTGCTCCCAAATCGGGTAGGTCATCTCTATCAACCGAGGTAATTACTGCATGGCTGAGTTGCATTAGTTGAATGGATTGTGCTATGCGGGTGGGTTCTTGGCTATCGAGGGGGAGGGGCCTGCCGGTTAGGGTGTTGCAAAATTTACACGAGCGGGTACATATGTCGCCAGCTATTAGGAAGGTAGCTGTTCCCTTTC
>JBOFRN010000101.1:0-2136 GCA_051651025.1 Phocaeicola sp. | reverse complement strand
AAACTCTTTAAAGATCTCTTGAAAGTAGGCGAACAGGTAAGCTTTGTTTACAAGAAGAACAATGGGGTAGATGTTGGTAACCAATACAGCAATACCCTACGCGGTGCATTTGCAGCTACTCCACTCACTCCCATCTATGCCGAGGATGGCTCTTATTACAGCACCGATAATTCAGATTGTTGGTACGATGGCGATGGAAATCCTTACGGCCAGATGATGACCTATACCAACAACGAAAATAAGAATGCAACCTTTTCAGGTAATATCTATGCCGAGTTACAGCCTATTAAGAACCTAAAAATCCGTACAGTTTTTGGTGCAGTATATGGCTCATCAGAGTATCGTAGCTTCTCGCCCATCGGTAAGTTCTCTAAATACGATACGAGTCACACCTATACTCGTGTAAGCCAAAATATGAATCATAGCTTGGGTATGACGTGGACCAATACCGCTTCGTATGCATTCCAATGGAGAGAGCATGCTTTTGATGCTTTGCTTGGTATGGAATCATACCGTTACGAAGGTACTTATGTAGGGGCTAGCTCGGGTTACTTGAAAGAGGGATTTGACGATTGGAACCATGCATTTGTTAACAATGGTACTGCAACGAGTCAAGACAAGGGGCTTTATGCCAATGGCAATCCACACGATTTAGACCGTCGTGTATCCTACTTCGGTCGTTTGGGTTGGAACTACAAAGAGACCTACATGGTTAATGCTACTTTGCGCCGCGATGGCTCTTCCAAATTTGCACGTGGCAATCGTTGGGGCATGTTTCCTTCCGTATCAGCCGGTTGGACCATGACCAATGAATCGTTTATGAAGCATACACAAAGTTGGTTAGATTTCTTAAAGATTCGTGCTAGTTGGGGACAAGTAGGTAATCAAAACATCGCTAATTACCAATATACTGCTCCCATAAAGACAGATCACACCTATTATATCTTTGGTAACCAGTATGGTGCCGATGCACAATCGGGCTACTGGGGTGCTTATCCCAGCCGCTTGGCCAATGAGAATGTAAAATGGGAGACTTCTGAACAGTTAAATGTGGGTATTGATGCCCGCTTCTTGCAAAGTCGTTTGGGCTTGAATGCCGATTTCTATGTAAAAACAACCAAAGATTGGTTGGTACAAGCTCCTATTTTAGCTACAGCAGGAACCAATGCACCCTATATTAATGGGGGCGATGTTAAAAACACAGGACTTGAGTTAGCACTTACCTGGAACGATCGTGTAGGAGCTCTTACCTACAACCTAGGGGTAAACGGTGCCTACAATAAAAACGAAGTGGGCAATATTCCTACCGAAGATGGTATTATTCACGGTCCTACCAATCAGCTGTACGATAACTCTCCCGAATTTTATAGAGCCCAAAACGGGCATGCTATTGGTTACTTCTGGGGCTATCAAACAGCTGGTATTTTCCAAAACAAACAAGAAATTGCCGATTGGAAAGCAGCCGGAAATGGTATTTTGCAAGCCGACCCACAACCCGGCGATGTGCGATATGTAGATGTGAACCGCGATGGCATTATAAACGATAGCGATAAAGTTGATTTAGGAAACGGTATGCCCGATTTTACGTTTGGTTTCAACGTAGGTTTTGACTACAAAGGGTTCGATTTCTCGATGGTAGCATCGGGTATGGTGGGTAATAAGGTTGTACAATCGTACCGCAATCACGCCAATAAAGTAGCCAACTATACCACCGAAATTCTAGACCGATGGACGGGCGAAGGCACCTCGAATACTATTCCCCGTGTGACGGACACCAATATTAACTGGCAATTCTCCGACTTGTATGTACACGATGGTAGCTTCTTACGCATTAGTAACATAACGGTAGGGTATGACTTTGCCAAACTAATCGGTATCAAAGCCATTAGCCAAGCTCGTTTCTATGCACAAGTACAGAATGCCTTTACCTTTACCAAATACAACGGTATGGATCCTGAAATTGGATACGGTACGGATGGTTGGGTATCGGGGGTTGATTTGGGTTATTACCCTCGCCCACGTACCATTCTATTTGGCGTAAACCTTAAGTTCTAACCTTGAATCTTTGAAACAAATGAAAACAAATTATTTAAAAACCGTACTCGTTGCATTTGCCCTATCAGGAGCCCTATTGAC
>JBOFRN010000100.1:0-1171 GCA_051651025.1 Phocaeicola sp. | reverse complement strand
CTTGGTATCGGCGGGTTGCTCCTTGTAGAAGCGGCACATGTCGTGATTCTCTAACAAGCGCATTACGTTGTTTATATCGGGGTAGCAGAAGTCGTAACTGAGGTAGTTGTGTATCTTTTGCAAACCGGTGTCCCAACCGGTCTCCTCGGTAAAGGCAGCGTGGGCAATGGAGCTCAAGGTAAAGTCCATGACGCACTTTAGGTGAGTGTTAGTAGGGTTCAACTTGCTGTTGGCTTGCCAGAAGGCCGTGGTAACGGGATTGCCCACCATAATCTCGCCCACAATGGGGAAGTTGGGGTACTCCTCGCTTACACGTCTGCACCACTCCGCCATCATCTCTGTATCGGGATAAGGATAGGTATCTTGGCGAATACCGTTCAATCCTGCATACTCTATCCACCAGATCGAATTTTGGATAAGGTACTTCGCTAGGTGCGGATTGCGTTGGTTGAGGTCAGGCATAGAGGTAACAAACCAACCGTCGGTCATCTGTTCGTGGTCTATCTTGGCACCGTAGGGGTCGAAGAAGATATTCTTGTTGTGGTTGGTCTGCACATAGCCATCGGTACTGTTGAACCAATCCAGCGCAGGGGTATCTTTTACCCACGGATGGTTTCCCCCGCAATGGTTAAACACCATATCCTTAATGGTTTTAATCCCTTTGCTTTGCAGCTCGGCTACCAGTTCGGCATACTCTTGGTTGCTACCCAAACGTGGGTCTACTCGGTAGTAATCGGTAATGGAGTAGCCGTGGTACGACATATCGGCCATATCGTTCTCAAACACGGGAGTCATCCAAATGGCAGTCACCCCTAAATCGGCCAAGTAATCGGCTTTGCTCTTTACCCCCGCTATATCGCCCCCATGACGGGTGCTGATGTTGCTTCTATCCAACTTATCGGGGTGCTTTACAGGAGCAAGGTCGTTCTGTGGATTGCCGTTTACAAAGCGATCGGGCATCAAAAGATAGACCACATCCGAAGAGTTGAATCCATTACGTTCTCTCGCCCCCTCCTTGCGTTGCTTCAGTGGGTAGGTGTGCGAAAGTTTGTGATTGCCTCGTTGGAAGTCGATGGTAAACGAACCTGCTGCCGCCTCTTTTACATCGAGGTAGAGCACCAAGTAGTTGGGGCTATCCAGCGCTACCGCCTCTTTCAGCGTTACACCGTTG
>JBOFRN010000099.1:0-1559 GCA_051651025.1 Phocaeicola sp. | reverse complement strand
GGTCGCAGGTAGCCAACGATTACCGTTTTGGTACCACGGGAGTAACGGGCATCTACGAATCGCAATACCCCAACTACGGCGTAACGTGGGAGCGTGCCTATAAATACAACTTGGGGCTAGAGTTTGGTTTGTGGAATGGTTTGCTGAATGGTAACATCGACCTTTTCCACGAAACACGCCAAGATATCTTAACCTCTTACTTAACTCGTCCAGAGTGGGTGGGGGTAAATATGGCTGCGGGTAACTTGGGTAAAACTAAAAACTCGGGCTACGAAATTGAACTGAAACACTTCAATACCATTGGCGAAGATTTCTCGTACAGTGTAGGGTTAACCTACTCGCACGCACGCAACGAGATTGTAAGTATGGACGAACCCGCTGGTAAAACGGAATACCGCAAGCGCGAGGGGCATCCCATTAACCAATACTTTGGTTTGGTGTGCGATGGCTTTGTTACCTCGGCCGATTTAGCCAATCCTAACTTCCCGGTATCGACCTATGGCGATGTACAAGTGGGCGACTTAAAGTACCGCGATATGAATGGCGATGGATTTATTGACGACCGCGACGAAACATTTATTGGTTACAGTGATATTCCCGAGAATACCTATGCATTGAACCTTGGGTTTACCTACAAAGGTTGGGGAGTAAATGTCATGTTTCAAGGGGTAGACCACGTGAGCCGTTACTACGATGCCGAAGCCATGTACGCTTTTGTAGGGGGTGGTAAGGTAAAAGAACACCACTTGGATCGTTGGAACCCAACTGCTAGCGAAGCAGAAAACTTAGCCAATGCCAAGTATCCTTTGTTGCACTACGATAGTTATGGCGATCACAACCAACGAACCAATTCGTTCTTCCTTCAGAATGGTGCCTTCCTTCGATTAAAGAATGTAGAATTGAGTTATACACTTCCTTCGGCTTGGGTCAAGAGAGCAGGCATCAGTGACTGCCGCGTCTATCTAAATGGAAACAACTTGATTACTTGGGACAAACTAGATGGATTAGTCGATCCCGAGAGCAATGGCTCGAACCGTTACCCCATTATGAAAACAATGAACGTTGGTGTAAACCTTAAATTCTAATAACGATGAAGAAGAAATTACTATATATGGCCTTTGCTTTAGGAATGGCTGCTACCACATTAACCGCTTGTGAGGATATATTTGGGGGGTTCTTAGATAAACAACCCAGTAATGAGTTGACCGAAGAGGAGGTATTTGGCGATTGGAACCTGATGACACAGTTTCACTACGATACCTACAACTTCTTGCGCCACGGTGCACGCCGCATCAACAACTCTTGGCTAGATACGGCTACCGATTTGGCTACCACCAGTTACGCTACGGGGGGAACCCGTACCAGCTTTAATATTGGTAACTACTACGGTTCCGGTGGGGCAGCCGAACTGACTGCTACCTGGGAACACTTTTACCGTGGCGTTCGTAAGTGTAACTACATTATTAATAACATAGACCGCGTTCCAAAGAATGCGAGTGACTCGCAAGAGAAGTACGAAACCGATAAATTAACCTTTACAAGCGAAGCGCGCTTCTTAC
>JBOFRN010000098.1:0-23813 GCA_051651025.1 Phocaeicola sp. | reverse complement strand
TACTAGTGCCAGATGCAATGTACTCTTCGTAGAGCTGCTTAAAGTAAGCTAAGTTCCAATATACCATACTCTTTGTTTTTTGTGACAAAGGTAAGGAGGAAGAAGCAAGAATAATAGACGGAGTTTACCGAGGGCTTACTATAGGAGAGGGTTTAGAAATTAGCTATTCTACTGTGTGCAATTATCTCCTACATAAATGAGTAGAAGATAGCAAGGCACCAATAAGCAAGGAGTGCTTTCTTCGTACCCACTACTAACCTGGGCAGATTGTAGAATTTCACTGGGGTGAGGTTACTCACTACATTGCAGGAAAAAAGATGCGTTTCTATATGGCTGTATTTACCTTCGTCTATAGTAGAGTGTCTATTGTTTCGATTTCCAACTTAAAGTATGATTTAATTAGCCAATTAGATTATTTCTTGTTATATGGCAAGTAATATCTAGTTGGCTAAGATTATTTTTGCATGTATACATAACAACACTTCGGTAAAAACTAAAATAAAAGCTTGAAAAACAATGAGATATATTAAAAAGCAGTCATAAAAACAATTGGTTAAGTTGCTAATTTTTAGTATGTTTAAAGTATTCAACCCCTTTAAATATTACAATTGAACTCAAGCACCCTTAACCAATATATGGGTATTTGCAAAGATATTCTTTCGAGAAGTAGCACAAAGTTAAACAAAAGATTCCAAGATTTCCTTCTTGAGACATTTTTACTGTACGTTGTAATTCCAGCAAAGATCAATTTTCTTCAACTTGAAAGATATTCCTCTTCTTCGAAACAACGATTCCGACAAAATTTCTCAAAGACGTTTGACTGGGCAGAGTTTAATAGTGAACACTCAAAAGAGATCTTGACTAGTAAGCGCAAAGCTATTGCCATAGATCCCAGCTTTATTTTAAAGAGTGAGAAAAAGACACTCTATATCGATCGTTTCTGGTCGGTTTGTCATGCCAAAGCGATACGCGGGCTTGAGACTTTGGGAATAATCCTGCCGGTAAAAGATCTATTACGATTAAAGGTGTTCCTAAGACAATTGTTAGTTTTTAATTAAGGATTATTTATTTTATATTTTGATAGAATCAACTTTTCTCTTTATTATTACTAAATATTAGATGTATAAACCTTTTTAAATCTATACGATACATGAGATATTCTGTAAAGAAATTTGTTCTGTTTATTTCTATGCTTACGTTGTTACTTATCGCTTGTGATAAGAATAATGGAGAAGATAATATAGAGCCTCCGGTTGATACGGAAAAATATACATTTATTGACTTAAAATATAATTTTCTGGATAAGGAAGAAGCTATATTTGAGAAATTATTAAAAATAATAGAGTATAACAATCCAACAAACGCAGAGCAAACGTTACCTATTGGGGATGTATCTTCTGTGAAAAACTTTATGTTTTTTCAATCCAATGACGAAATTACTGATTATTTTTTTAATGATTCTATTTTAGTTAATATCCCTGAATATATTGACAATGAAAGAATATACCTAACGAAAGAAAAATATTTATTTTCACTAGACAATGTCAATCTACCTATCGACAATTTACCCAATGACACGTTAACGATAGCTGCCAATTCGACAGTAAACATTCACATAAACGTTGTATTCAAAGAATATACCGTTGGTTTTGAATTATCATATTGGGATAATATACTAAACAAACCAAAAACAGTCAATGGAAAATGGAAAATGGTTAGATTTATTAAACTACAAAATGAATATATCTAAAACTGATTGACATTGTACCTCCCCCGATAAAGTACCCGTTGTAGGCTGTTTTTTGTTTCCCTTACTTTGTACTCAAAACTAAAAGTTATGAGACACAAAATGAGTAAAGATGAGTTTCTATCGATTTTAGATCGTAAGCCCTCGGTAAACTCCGTGTTCTGTGATATAATAAATCCTTGAGATGTACTTGTTTTCCATCTCAAGGATTTGACTATTTTAAAGGATGTCGTGGATTTCCATGATTTCAGGGATGTGATGGGTTTCAGAGAATCCCTACTGCCTTCAAGTTGTCAGGCAGTAATTCAGCTAAATCTTTTGAGTAGTCCACTCCAGCGGCTTTACAGCATCCCATTAGACTATAAATAATTGCAGTGCTTTCCGCACTGTGGTAATCATGAGGCAGCAGAAAACACAACCATTATATGCTCACTACTGGCTACATGCAAAGCGCAAGAGGTAAATCCCAGAGAATGGTTGAATGATGTAATTGCTAGATTGCTTAGTAATCTAGAAAAAGGATCAGAGAAGTCAATATAAGAATTACTCCTAAATGTATGAAAACTGGAACATTCTAATAAAACTCCAACAGAACTCTAATAAGAATCCAATAAGATTTTAAAGTCTAGAATTATTAAATTGCTCGTTCGAAGTCTATAGAGATAGAGAAAACTTTGAATGAGCAATTTTTATGGGGCAAACCTGTAGTTTATCGGGGGGGGTACCTAGCAGTATGTTTTAATGATTGGTTTCATCCGTATTATACAATCAGGAAGGCTTATAATGAATTACTATTTACATTGTCATGGAACAAATGTAAAAAAAGAACTTCAAAGAAAATAGGCTGAATTAACAGGGGAGGTACGCTAGAGTGGTCGGGCTATTTATTTATCAATCAGTCATTAAATTATCTGAATCATTTCCAAATATTAAGGACTTCTACAATTCAAAACTAAAGTTTATGGAGCAATTGTAGAAGTTGTTTAATCAACTGACAATTGGTCAACAAGCTGTTGACCGATTGTCTATCTCAGTAGAAGCATAAAATATCCTAATGCATAGCCCTCTCTCTTTGACTTCAAATACGTTCTAAAAAGTGATAATTCCATACTGTCGACTCGAAACAGTCAGATTCAACTTATAAAGAGTTATATCCATCACTACATACGAATAATAACTAGTCTGGGAAAATAGTTAAATCATGATATCAAACATAGAACTTGCCATAAGACAATCAAAGGGAGGGTTTGGTATGTTATTTTTGCATAGTTTGAAGCTTTCAAAGGATTTATAATACTCCTATACTGAGATACTATTATTCACTTAAAATCATATTGAAATGAACAACAAGAAACTTAAACTAGGAGCTCTGCTGTTAGGATTAGCAATCAGTGCAACGAGTTTACCAACATTAGCAAAAGAGACTAAATCAAATAAGAAGAATAAGGCGCCAGCATTTACATATCCCTCAATTGATAAAGTAAAGAGCTATAGCCCAAATGATTTTACGGGGAAGTATCTACTTCTTGATTTCTGGGCTTCTTGGTGCCCTCCATGCAATGCTGCTGCTCCAGAGTTGAAACGCTTATACACTCAATACGCAGATAAGGGATTTGAGATCTTAGGCGTTTCTATTGATGGAAATGAACAGGCTTGGAGAAAGAATGTGGCTGATAAAGAATTGAAGTGGATCAATGTATTGACCGATGACAAGGGGAAAGAGGTTTCTACTCTCTATGAATTTAATGCTATACCCTATTTTGTACTGTTAGACAAAGAAGGAAATATTGTGAACAAAGGATTCAGCATTAATCAACTCGCTGAAATTCTAGAGAATACCATTAAATAACAGCATAAAAGAGTGAATTATGAAACGAATACTTTTAGCATTTTGCTTAACCCTATTAGCCTGTGTGATTGTAAACATCAAAAGTCAAGCTCAAGTTAAAACGATCTATGATTTTAAGATTGCGAACGTAGATGGAGAGGAGTTTGACTTCACCACATTAAAAGGGAAAAAACTATTAATCGTAAATGTAGCTTCAAAATGTGGACTAACGCCACAGTATGAAAAACTTCAAGAACTATATGAAGAGTATAAGTCCAGTAACTTTGAGATTATCGCCTTTCCTGCCAATAATTTTGGAGAACAGGAACCAGGGTCAAATATGGAGATTAAAGAGTTCTGTTCTATAAACTATCATATCACCTTTCCAATAATGGCAAAGATCTCGGTGAAAGGCGATGACATTGCACCCATTTACACGTGGCTAACTCACAAAAAAGAGAATGGAGTCATGGATGCAGAAGTGACTTGGAATTTCCAGAAGTTTCTCATCAATGAGAAGGGGGAATTAATTAAAAGTATAGGACCTAGAACAGAGCCTAACGATAAAGAAATTATCCAATGGATAGAAGAATAAACACATCAAACAAAAAAGATTATGATTAAATATTTAGCAGTTATCTTATTATTTTGCTTAGCAAACTCTGGAGTAGCTCAAGCAAATGGTCCATTAAAGGTCGGTGATAAAGCACCTGATTTTATACTAGAAAATACGTTAGGAGAGAATGTTTCATTAAAGAAGCATTTGGAGTCTGGCTCTGTTATCTTGACCTGGTATCGTGGTTCTTGGTGTCCTTACTGCAATATCGCGCTGGTGGAATTACAAGATTACCTCAAAGAATTTAAAGAACTGGGAGCGCAATTGATTGCTATAAGTCCTCAACGAGCAGATAGTACACTGACTCTACAGCAAAAGAAAGAGTTACAATTCACGCTAGTATCAGATACAGATAATAGAGTTGCACAGAAATATGGATTAAGTTTTAAGCTTGATTCTGAGACGCATCAATTGTATGAAAAGAGATTTTCATTGAGCAAATACAATGGAAGTACAGAGGGAACATTGCCCATAACAGCCGCATACATCATTGACCGAAAAGGAGTTATCAGATACGCCTATATAAATGAAGACTACAAGCAGCGGGCCAATCCCAAGGATATTTTAGAGTCTCTTAAAACACTGCAGCCCAAATAATCTTCTGAGTATGCAGTAAAACTGTTAAATCTTCAGGCTGTAAACATAAATTGTCATATGACAAGTAATTCAAGATTCTGCTACTCTATATTTGCCGCATAAATATAAATACAATACGCTATGATTATCAAAAGCATTATATATGCCTTTGTACCATTTCTTCTGCTTTCGTGTACTCAGGCAAAGAAGAATAGATCGTCTAAAATATCTACAGTAAGTAACACGATTGACTATATGTATGGTACATATGAAGGAGTGTTGGAGGATGAAAATAGCACTAACCGCTATATGCTACTTTCACTTGATAGCTTTGGTAATTACGAATTGTATGAGAAAGAAATCGGCACTATTGGCTCTAGTTTTTACAGAGGAAAGGTTACGATTCATCTACATAATGAGGTCGTAAATTTGCAGCTAAGAGAAGGGTTGGAGATGGCAATAGATGGAGATATTCTGAAAAATGGGAAGCTAAAACTTAGACTTACTTCAAGGGATCAATTCATTAATACAGCTTACTACAATTTCATCATGAAGGAAGATCGTACAGGCAGTAACTATGTCGTGACTATTTATACCGAAGATGGAGTTGAATATGCTGACTTTGAATTTAAAGGAAAAAAGTATAGACTTAGAATAAACGAAGCGAATTCACAAGAAATAGAATATACCAACAGTACAGGATATCTTATGTGGAACATTGTTGATCCAGCTCCGCTCGCTAATTATCAACCTCTGTTTTATGATGGAAGATATTTCTATAGGTTTACCCTATTAAGCCCGACCAATCTGTTTTATAAAGCCAAAAACGAATCCACTCCTATCAACAACCTAGATGTACTCTATTTTAATCCGGAGAAGGAAAAATCATTCGTGAGAATTATATCAACTAATCCGGATTATTGCTACGAACTGCAACAAACAGAGGCTTCAGCTAAAACAGGGTTTTATGAATCTAAAATGATAAAATGGTATACCAATACTAAGAACGAAGCATCGCTTAATTTTGAAGGCAATACCTATGTGTATGTAGAGCCTTTACAACAATCTTTTTAGAGCAAACAAACACAGAGTGAATATTATATATAGTTTCTTCCTTATTCAATAATCTAAACATATAAAACAATGAACATTAAAACAGCCTATTTAAACCGATCTAAAGCAGTCTTGATTCTTGCAGTTTCACTATTCTTTGTCCAATGTAAACAAATAGATAGTATTAAAGTAGATGATATCTCAACTCTGTCAACCATCTTCAACCGACATAGCGTAAGGCAATATACCGATAAAAAGGTAGAACCTGAAAAAATCGAAATTTTACTACGTGCAGCAATGGCCTCCCCAACCGCACTAAATAAACAGCCTTGGAAGTTTATCGTGATTGACGATCGTACAATTCTCGACCAAATGAAAGAGAAAATGCCTTATATTAAAATGCTAGAAACAGCTAATACAGCCATTGTTGTGTGTGGGGATTTATCGAAGGCTCCTGAAGGAAGAGAACAGGAGTATTGGATTCAAGATTGCTCTGCTGCTACACAGAATCTACTCTTAGCGGCTCACTCCCTAGATTTAGGTGCTGTGTGGGTTGGGCTATACCCTCGAGTAGAACGAGGAGAAGTTTTGAGAGAGATACTTGATATACCGTCTAACCTTGTACCCTTAAATATAATACCAGTTGGATACCCAGCAGGAAAAGGCACACCAAAAGACAAATGGAATCCTGAGAATGTATCCTATAATGGATGGCGCTAAAGTCGTTTCTTTACTTGAATCGAGGACTCTTCTTTTGCTTTTAAAGGAGAGTCTTTCTTTTTTAATCCCATAGCATACAGAGGTATCATAAACCCATTAATCTAAACTTTTAGGAGTTAGCTATACACTGATCAACATACTAGATGAATACATCCTGACGAAAATAAAATTCACACCATCATGAAGAAATTAATAAACGATTCAAGATATGAGATTCTATTTGATACAGCACTCTCAATCATTGGGGAATCGACTAGAACAATACAGAAGAAACATTTCATAAAAAGAATTAGCGCGCTCTTTTTTGATATACAAAAGAACTTTGATAAAATCCTGCTAGAGCTCAGATTTAAGCGAGAACGAATCACCCTATTATGCATTTTTGAAAAGAATAAAATATGCGAGACCGTATACATCTTCCTAGATGACCAACGTGATTTGGACGTAATAGCAGGTTATCTTGGTAGAAGATACCCTGAAAGCATCTGTTTAGACTTTTGGCTCTCTCAAAACAGTGCATTATCTATTGAGACAAATAAGTTTGATAGCTGCATTAAAGTTTTCTCACTGAGTGATTCTGAAAGATCCTTTCAAAACTAAGTTTAAAGAGCAATGTCAATACATTTTAGTTTTTTTATTATCAACTGATTATGAAAATATTTACATCATACATATATTTGCCAAACTGTATATCGGTACCTGTTCTGTTCGCTAACATCGTTAAACTATAACGCTATGCATAAAACGGATTTCTTCAAACTGTTTCATGACAGATACGAATTATCTTACAAGATTACAGAACTTCTAAGAGGTGAATTCGAAGAGTGCTTCTACAAAAAAGGGGCTAGCATCATTGAGCAAGATTGCCACATTTATGATATTATCTTTTTGAGTAAAGGAATCGTTGTGACAAGATTCTTTCGGGATGGAAAGGAAATTGTAACCAATATATCTTTCGAAGGAGACATTGTAGCCTTTCCTTTCAAAAAATCATCCATAAGTCCCGCTACTTTACTTGTGATTGAAGACTGCATAATCTTTAAAATCAAATTTTCAAGATTTGAGGAGTTGATACATACTCACCACGAACTCTCTATATTTAGCTACCACCTTTTCAAACACCTGATTTGTCTTCTTGCAGAGGAGTATTTTGAATTTGCCGGTTTGGAAGCCAAAGAAGCGTATGAGAAGGCTGTTAAATCAAGGCCTGAACTAATAAACAGGGTACCACTGAAGTATTTAGCAGCAAACTTACGAGTAACTCCATCATCGCTAAGTAGGATTCGAGCCTCGAATAAGGATAAAAACAAGTAATAATTCAAATAGAGGTTGTATAGTTCAGGCTAAACAACCTCTATTTGAATTATTAAGGGAATTCCATGCTCATATTGTCATAAGACAACTCTTTGCGTAGTAAGTGAGGTTATATTTGTAAAATGCCTAAATCTTCTTGAGTTGAAGCAGAACCTGAGACACCAAAACAATAGAAACACGCAAAACATCTAAAGATTATGATTGTATATTCAAATGAATCATTCAACAGGCACAACACTGAATTAAGAGAAATCACATTATTTATTAACACTGCCATGAGAACGATTACTGAATTTTTCAATGATATTCTAAATTCAATTAACAGTAAAATCGAATTGATAGATATCTATGGAAGCAATGTAATTGAGGAAAGCATGAATCTCATCTTAATTATTCAAAAGGCCATGACAGATTGTCGTTCATATATTGGCTCCTATTCATTTTCATCCAGAGAGGAAGAGGTCTTTTTCTTCAAAGAACAGAAGCCAGAGTTACTAAGTAAACTACTCTATTTCAATAAAATATTTCAAATTGAATCTAAATTCCCAAACGGAAGTGACAATATTGCATCTAACTATCTACACAATGAATTAGATAGCTTGACCTACTTCTTTAATCGGAATCTTGATTTCTATCAATACTATCGATCGAAATCGACAATCTACGATGAATATTACTTTATTCGGGGGAAAGGAGATTTACGCCTAAATAGTGATAGTTCCTCATTTAATCATGACCCGAAGTTCTCTACTGGTTATGATTTTAAGATAGCTAAAATACTAGCTTATGAAATGCTACGAATCTATCTCAATAAAAGGTTACAAAATATTGGTAAAGAGCGTGAACTAGAGGAATTAAGAAGCAAATATGTAAAATCACCAATGAAATTTACGGGTAAAAAAGTTGCACTAGTTGAGCTAGGATATGCCTTAGCAAACTCTGGTGATATTAATAATGGACATGTAGATATTAAAGAAATGATGGATTTTCTTGGAAGCGTCTTTAATGTGGACATGGGTGATTACTACCGTACCTATATTGCAATTAAAGACCGTAAGAAAGACCGAACCGCATATTTAAGTAAGCTCATAGAAATGCTGGAAAGAAAGATGGACAATGACGATTCTCAATAAATCATATTCGATCGTTTAGTTAATCTGCATAGATGTTCAGAATGGGAAGTAAAAAGCATATCAGAATCATTGAAATCATATATGCATAACCATTTATGATAAAAGTCTTTATTCTAAGATCTCTAGGGTTAATACAATTATTCTTAGAAGAATCCCACCAAGCGGGAATTATTTCAGCAGCAATAATTTCAGAGCTAGATGAATGTAAAGAATAGTGAACATCTCTCAGTTGTCACCTATTAGATTATAATTCTGATATTGAGAATTCAAGCGCAGAGTATCTACCTCCGAGTTTAATGGATATTTGCCTACAGCTCAATAGTTCCATCTATACTACCTGTCTCATCCAGTAAGATTATTTGCTCTGGTGTAAGTAAGATATCTCCATTGAAATAATAGCCATCATCTCTTCTTTCAATAATAACACCTGATTTAAGAGTTATTAGATTTGAACTATAAGTTTCTGGATCGATCGATATTTCTTTTTCAAAAGCACTATCATCATGGATGCAAGATGCTAATAATAAAAAGAATAGCACAAAAGGTAGTAGTCGAATTTGTTTCATAATATATAATTTATAGGGTTTGTTTTCCTGTTCGTTTTACTCAATAGTAAGAAGATACATGTACGTCAATTTCAGACTATAGTTATCATTCTATAAATTCTGGTGTGCAATATACAACATGATTACAAATGTTTTCTTTTCATATGGCAAGAAAACAAAAGAATAACATCAAACAAAATTTATTTACTGTAAGCCCAGATATATATGGACGATTTTATTATAAATACGAAGAAATATATTTCAACCAAGGTGGTATATAGTTGTCATTTTAATCTAGCAGAATAAATCAAATTTGCTTCAGAATTTAAAATGTCAATTTATGGAAGTGATAACGATTGAGTCAAAAGCCTATAAGGAGCTTATTGAAAAGGTAAATATGATTGCTAGAATTGTATCAAAATTTGAGCAGAGTTCAGAGGTCAACATAGATGAAGAATGGGTCGATAGTTATGATGTACGAACATATCTAAATATTAGTAAGCGAACTCTACAACGATTACGATCGGAACGATTAATCACTTATTCAGTGCAGCGAGGACGCTACTACTATCAGATTAAAGAGATCAAGCGTCTTTTGCAGGAACGAATAATCAAGTCAGATCAGGAGCATTTATCCTTATTAGTCAATAATCGAAAACGCCATGTTGAACAAATCTTCGATACTAGAGAGAACAAATAATGGCTTGGCTGTATTCAAATACTACATCAAAGGGAACTGGAAAATTGGAAGAAACTTCCACAATCCACTTTATGATGATACCAAAGCATCATGCAATATCTATTTTGATAAACCTAGTAATACCTACAAAATGAAGGATTTTGGAAATCATGAATACTCTGGAGATTGTTTTTTCTTGGTAGGTATGTTAAACGGCTTGGATTGTAATCAAACAAATCATTTCATTCAGATAATGGAGATAATTGTCCGTGATATGAACTTAATACTGTCTAAGAATTCCAGCTCCTATTCAACTTCAACTCAAGCAACAACGAATCTGAGAACTGAAATTAAAAATTACAGCATCATTGATCAGCCATTTACTTATAAGGAGCTTGATTATTGGTTGCAATATGGTATCAAGACTGAGGTGTTAAATCAATATCGCGTTGTTTCTCTTAAGGAGTTTAAGAGTGAAAACAAAGAAGGAAGGCCTTACACTCTAAATTCATCTGCACATGAACCAATATTTGGCTATCTGGGTCGAAAGCATATAAAAGTTTATCGTCCTCTGTCTGAAATTCGCTTTCTCTACGGGGGTAGCCTAAGTGATAATTACTGTTTCGGATTAGAACAACTACCAGCCAAAGGAGATACGATCTATATTACCGGTGGAGAGAAAGATGTACTTTCTCTTGCTGCATACGGATTCCATGCGATCTGTTTTAATAGTGAAACATCAAATATCCCGAAAGAGATTATCCATCGGCTCACCTATAGATTTAAACACATTGTGTTGCTCTATGATGTTGATAAAACAGGATTAGAGAGTTCACTGAAGCATCAACAATTATTAGTTGAATTTGGTGTAAAGCGCTTGGTATTACCATTAACTGGAACTAAAACAGAAAAAGACATCTCTGATTATTTCAAAATGGGAAATTCTAGAGAGAGTCTAATCAAACTATTTCTTGAATTACTTCAAACTCTTTATAACGACACGATGATTATGCTCAAATCATGTCAAATAGACTTTTCAAATCCACCAGAGAAGGCACAAGAGGTAGTCTATGTGAACGATGTGCCTCTAGGAACTCAGGGGAATCTACTTTGTGTTACCGGTGGCGAGGGAACAGGTAAAAGTAACTATGTTGCTGCGCTTATAGCTGGAGCATTGGTAGAACCGAGTACAACCACTGATACCTTGGGTATTTCTGTTTCAGCAAATGTCATGAAAAAAGCAGTATTGCTCTATGACACGGAACAATCGGAAGTACAACTCTATAAAAATACAGGTAGCTTACTAAAACGATGTAGACTCTACCCTACTATGCCAAAGCACTTCAATGCGTTCTATCTTACGGCAATGTCTCGCAAAGAGAGACTTCAATCCATTGAACAAAGCATGGATATCTATTACCATCAGTTCGGTGGCATTCATTTAGTTGTAATTGATGGGATTGCCGACTTAATTCGGAGTGCCAATGACGAGGTAGAGAGTATCGCAATCATAGATAATCTCTATCGCCTAGCTGGAATATATAAAACCTGTATTATTTGTGTCCTCCATTTTATACCCAATGGTATGAAGTTAAGAGGGCACATCGGTTCTGAACTACAAAGAAAGGCTGCCTCCATCCTCTCAATAGAGAAAGACGATGATCCAACCATTTCTGTTGTAAAGGCACTCAAAGTTAGAGATGGAAGTCCGTTGGATGTTCCCTTGATGCAGTTTGCTTGGGACAAAGAGTTAGGAATGCATACCTATCGTGGAGAAAAATCTCGTGAGGACAAAGATAAACGCAAACAGCAGGAACTTCTTCGAGTAGCCAACGATGTCTTTTCAAGACAAAAGCATATCACCTATATCGATCTATGCGACCAGATTCAAGCTGTTTTAGATGTGAAAGAACGAACTGCTAAGAGTTATGTCCGATTTATGCGGGAGAAAGAGATAATTATCAAAGACCCCTCAAACCAAAGTTACTTTATTGTAGGATATTTAAAAGGAGGTGAGAAATGAATATAGATAGAGAGAACTTTGAAGCATGGATGGAGCGAATACAACATCGCTTTGATATAGTAGAAAAGCGATTAGAGCGTATGACAAAGGTTCGAAATTGTCTAGATGGAGAAGAATTACTTGATAATCAAGACTTGATGATGATTACAAAATTATCAGAACGTACCCTGCAAAGGCTTCGAAGTAATGGCAAGTTGCCCTATGTGAGCGCAGATGGAGGTAAGTGTTTGTATCGTTCCTCAGATGTTTTGAAATTTATTCGAGAAACATTGTAGAAGTGTTTTTCAATATAACGTGTGGTAATTCACATCGAATATCTATCTTTGCATTATAAACTTTAGTAAAATAGTAGAGAGTAGAGATCTCTTTGCTTTTATATAACATATTCGTTCGCAGAACGTCTCAACACGAAAACTGGTAACTTTCAAAGAGAAGAGATTTTCAGCGCAATGTCTATGCTATGCTTTGTCATAGCGTGGGCTTGCCTGTTTCTTCTCTTAGGTATACCAGTGCCTCGTGTTGGAGCAGCGTGAGTACCACGCTTCTTTTTTGTTCGGTTTTAGCGAATGATTACAAGTAGAAACGCTTAAACAGAATCGATTATGAGAAAGATTGTGCTCTACATTGCGATGTCACTTGATGGCTACATTGCCACACCTGACGGAGGTGTTGAATGGTTGAATGAGATTCCAAACCCAACCAATGAAGATTACGGCTATAAGAAACTGTTAGATTCTATAGACTCAGTGGTGATGGGTGGTAAAACCTATCATGAAATTATAGGATTTGGTGTAGGCTGGCCATACAAGGAGAAGAAAACCTATGTAATCTCGCGAACTAACACAAATGTAACCCAAGAAGAGAGTGTTGAGTTCATTACGGAAAATATTGATCAGCAATTAGCAGAGCTTAAAGAGAATAAAGGCAAAGATATATGGCTCGTCGGTGGTGGTGTATTAACTAGCATGCTACTTGATTATAATCTGATTGATGAGATGCAGATTGCTATTGCTCCAATAATTCTTGGCGAGGGAATTCCTCTTTTCCCCAATAAACCCAAAGAATCTATCTGGAAACTAACCAACAACGAATCATATAGTAGTGGAGTGATGATACTGACCTATGAGAAGAATTAATCTCGCAAATTCCTTATTTAATCTTGCAAAAGAGATGGCATTTTAGCTTTTATAGGACAGAACAATTCTTAGCTTTGCAATAGATAAACCCTAAGAGTATGATTGCCGAGATAAAATTCAAAAATCTATTTTCATTTAGAGACGAAGTCATATTCAGTTTTGAAGCTGATAAAAACAAACAAATGGAGTCCTACCACATAGTGGAATTAATTCCTGGCATCCGTTTGCTAAAATTTGCTGTTATCTATGGTGCTAATGGCTCAGGTAAGAGCAACTTCTTTAAGGCATATTACTTTCTCAAGAACTTTATATTATATACTCCTACCAATAAAAAAGAGCCAACGGGAATTATTCCTTTTCTAATGAATGAACAGAGTTCAAAGGAGTACTCAGGTCTTTCTATCTCATTTTATGTTTGTCACTCCTCCAATGATATTCCCATCAAATATGTATATTCAATTTCGTTAAATAGAAATCATATCAAGAGTGAAAGCCTGATATTCTATCCCAGTCAACAACCAGCAACTCTATTTGAGAGAGAAATACAGAATGGGGTTTCCACTGTACAATTTGGTAATAAGATTAAACTATCAGCTGCTGCAAAGGAAGAGGTGGCTTTAAAATGCCTACCCAATATGTCTGTTCTTGCAGCTTATATGCAGGTAAATCTCAATATCATCGAACTTGAGAATGTGATTAGCTATTTTAGCGATAGACTAATGAATCCTATTGCATCGTTTATACCTCAAACAACTGTGATAAAGGAGAGACTTAAAGAGGTAAAAAAGAAAGAATACATTCTTAAATATCTTCAAGAGGCCAATTTTGATATTTCAGATATCTATACACAAGAAAATACTACTGGAGACTTCACTCCAGTCACTCTGTTCAAACACAAAGTTCAGAATGAGTCTGGAAAAGAGTTCTTTTTCGATTTCCCCGAAAGATTTGAATCTGAGGGAACTTTGAAAACAATGATTATAGCGGGATATATTGATGAGCTAATCTCAAAGAATGCTTTTCTCGCAATTAATGAAATAGAGTCATCATTACATCCAAAATTGATTGAATATATAATAGAACGCTTTGTAAAGGATTCAGATAGAGCGCAATTAATTGTTTCAACACACTACGATGGGCTCCTTGCTCAAGATGATTTATTACGCAATGACAATATTTGGTTTACAGAGAAGACTAATGACGGTGCAACAGTACTTTATCCACTTACTGATTTCAAAGGATTGAATCGTATTAGTTCACTCCAAAAAGCATATCGTTTTGGTAAATTTGGTGCTATTCCTCATATCCCATGCTTCCATAAAGAATGAAACTCACTATCAGAAATGAGCATTTTCCATTATACCTAAAAATATACACAAACTACAGTCTCTAATGAGAATAGATAATACTCTAGCTGAAAAACATCCTAAAATAGCTCAGGAATGGGATTACAACAGAAATGGAGGGTTAACTCCAAAAGATGTAACTGCAGGATCTCATGCTAATGTTTATTGGATTTGTCCAATCTGCAATCAATCATATAAAAAAAAGATTTGTAACAGAACTGCGCCGAGTAAGGTCAGAAATGAAAGTGCTAAGTGCCCAGTGTGCTTAGGCAGAGTAATTATTCCAGGATTTAATAGCCTAAAAGCAAAATACCCAGAAATAGTGAGAAGAGAGTGGGATTACCAAAAGAACTCTATAGATCCAGATACAATTCCTCCCCACAGAAATAAACCTAAATATTGGTGGAAGTGTAAAAAAGGGCATAGCTATGACGCATCTGTTAATAATAAGACTAGTCAGACAGGGGGTAATTGTCCATATTGCTCACATCAAAAATTAACGATAGAAAATAGTTTGTCAGAGTGTAATCCCATTTTAGCAAGCGAATGGTGTGAAACTAACAATGAATTATCACCAGAGCAAGTATCTGTAAACTCTAATCAAGAAGCATGGTGGAAATGCTCAAAAGGTCATATCTGGAAGGCTAAAATAAATAGTAGGAATAGTGGTAAAGGGTGTCCACAATGCAGCAAAGGGACACAAACTTCAGTTCCTGAGCTAATTGTTTATCATTATGTAAGTCAATTATTTGCTGATGCAATAAATGGTTATAAATTCGATGGCAAAGAAATTGATGTGTATATACCATCTCTCAATATTGGTATCGAATATGATGGAGAACACTTTCATAAGACAAAGAGCAAATACATCACGGATAAGCATAAAACTGAATATCTAATTTCCCATGGTATAGAAATGATTAGGATAAGAGAAAGTAAATGTTATCCAATAGACGCCGACGTGTGTACTGTCTATACATTTATACATACATATGACTATAGATACTTAGTTCCTATTCTACATAAAGTAATAAACGAATTGTGCAGCCGAGCTAATATTGTAAATACAGTAAATATTGATATAAAGTCAATAAGAAATGAATTAGCTGCATCTTTGTATCGTATACCTTATAGTGATAGCTTCGCTGCTTTTTTGGAGAACAATTCAGACATGCTTGATTCTATTTGGGACACCAAAAGGAATAATCCTTTAACTCCAGAAATGGTAAAACCATATTCTGACCATTACGTATATTGGATATGTAAGAAGAACCCTAATCATAGAAGGTATGCACCCATAAAAAGCATATCAAGAGGCTATGGATGCGATTGGTGTGCAAAAAGACATAAATATTCCACAGAAGAGTGGATAGAAGAGGCAATAGCTGTTCATGGAGACAGGTATGATTATTCTCTTACTGATTATATCAATTCGAAAACAGTTGTAAGTATTACATGTTCGATTCATGGTGTTTTTCAGCAAGTGCCATCTGAGCATCTATCTGGTAAAGGCTGCAAATGGTGTGGGGGGCAAGGAGGTTTTCATGATCTAAACACTTTAGAATATTGTTATCCAGAACTAGCAAAGGAGTGGGACTATGAACATGCAGGCAATAAAGGCTTAACACCTTTAAACGTTGTTGTCACTGATAGTACTAATGAATACTGGTGGAAATGTAATCATGGTAAACCACATAGTTACCATGCTACTATAAGTTATAGAATGAAAAGGAAATCGGGTTGTGCCGTTTGCCACGGGAAGCAAATAACTTATGAGACAAGCCTAGAGTTTTTACGTCCAGATTTGGTCTCAGAATGGCATGAAAGTAATAATCTAAAACCTTCAGAGGTTACGTGTGGATCTGAAAAGAAAATTTATTGGAAATGCAAAAATCGTGACCATAGACCATACAAAGCTATGGTTTACAATAGAGCACACCTAAAATCAGGGTGCCCTGAGTGCTCTGGAAATATTAAAACTCCACTTGTATACAAAAAAGAACTTAAAGAGATGTTTCCTTATATTGAACTTCTTACGGATTATCAAGCATCCGGGAAGAGAATAGAATGCAGATGCTCAAAGTGTGAATATGTATGGTCACCATTTCCTTACAATTTATTAAGAGGAAAAGGCTGCCCAAAATGTAAGGGCAATAATCTACTATGACAATATATAGATATTCCTAAATTCACGTCTATAGCAATTAAAGATTATTGCGTGTACACTCTCTTTACCTCATAATCTGTAGAAGGTAATGGCTTTAACGCAGCTTTTTCATTGGCAAGGAAACACTCTTCTCGAGTATGATCATATTGCTGCATACGTTTCTGGTTATGTGCTAACATGCATTCAGAGAGAGCTTGGTTGAGTTCTTCTAACGAGTAGAACTGTCGATTACGAAGAGGGCATACGCTCGTTGATAGGTAAGCTTGACTGAATTCTCTACAAGTGCCTTGTCCTGCGGATGGCGCACTCGGGCAGGCTCTACAAGAGAACCATAATGATTGGCTAAATCAAGCAGTAGGTCATTGAGACGAGGAGCATAGCGATCAGACTTGATAACGTCAGACTTTAGATTGTCTGGTACTATTATATGTGGTACTCCACCCACACTTTTAAAAAGTTGAACCATTGCATAGGCCAGGTCATCTGCCCTCTGCGAATGAATGGCCAAGGCAAAGCCATAATCGCTATAGGGAAATGAAGCTACAAATACCTCCACCTTTACAACTTCGCCAGTATCCTTATCGATATATTCCATTTTATCACCGGCATAATCAACATACACTAGTAAACCAGGCTCATAGAGGTCTTTCAATAGCGTGGTGGTCTTGCGTTTAGAAGCCTTGCTATTTTGAGTAAAGTGATATCTAAATTGGGTAAGTGAGTAAGGGTGATTTACTTGCCCACTATATTCTTCCCACAAAAGTTTTAGTGTTACATGGGTCTTCTTGGAGCGCCCCATTTCATCTATGATACGGGGTAGCCATTGTTGGAACTCTTTGAAGCGTTCCTCTTCAGGATAAGCAGGGCTTCCTGCTTTCAGGCGGAACTCAAGCTCAATGTCATCAAGACTCAGAAGTTGGTCAAGTGACATGGGGCCTGCATGAGACTTGCGAACATAGTTACCTACAGTTTCTCGATTTACGCCAACTATCTTGGCAATTTTTCGATGGGATACGCCTTGCTGGTCGTATCGTAAGATTTGTTTTATTTTACTCATTTGGGTTGTTGTTCCTGCCATGGCCTTGCGTGATTTAATTGTTAACGCAAAGTTACAAACAACCTCAGTGTCTATTTAGAAGAAATTGGCTGGATATACTCCGTTATACCTTTGATTACGAGAGGAATAACATAATCAAGTGGCCGGGAATACTCCGTTTTTAAAGGCCCTTTGAGCACTTATAGGAGAAAACCAACATAGATGGCTGGGAATGCTCCGTTTTATGCAATTCTGGCATCGCTACCGGCTGGAGAGTAGTGAGTATGATTGCTTAGGCATTGCGGACGGACCTCTTCGCCTTTCTCGTTTAACTTCTCCTTTTTGAACTTGTTTCCGAACATCATAACGTAACTTCTCTTTTGCGAAGCGTTATGACGAGCTACTTCACGCTTCTTCTCTGCCCTTACTTGAAACTCGCTCTGCTAATTGAGCTCGTCTGCACAAACTGAGACATCGGCAACTACCTGTTTTTCTAGCAGAGAATCCATACTCGCATTGGCTTTGATAAAGGCGGAGTAGATAGCCTGACATGTAGATTCCAATTCAAAAGTCTACCTCTTTTCCAACTGAAACAGGGATCACACAATCTTCATTGTTCACTGTCTTTGCCTATCAATCGATATGCTCCGTTTTTGAAGGCCCTTTGAGCACTTATAAGAGAAAACCAACATAGATGGCTGGGAGTGCTCCGTTTTATGCACTTTGGTCGCAATGGGACTTTTGAGAATGGTTGTTAACATATATAGGCCCTTTTCGGAAAATGCTTTGGGAGCGACTCAGGATTTGTTGAATTGTGTAGTCGAAAATTTCGACCGCAAAGTTTCTAAATCCTTCTCACACAAGTACACAATATATCCTTGAGGGAATTTATCTAGATTGTTTTTTACCGCCTCATTGATTCGTTTTGTCTCTACGCCATACATTTGGGCAACATCACTATCAATAATTATCTTATTTTTTGGGATAGTGAGTATGATCGAACACTTATCAATCAGATGAAAGGAATCTATTATGTGAATCAATATATGAATATGATAGCTTATTAATCTTCTTATTTCATCCCATTCGATGATTTAAAGTAGAATATAAACGAAATTACATCTTAATCCTCTGTCATTTATTGTCATATGGCCAGAAAAGAGTGGTAGCTTAATCGTATATTAAGTGCATAATTCGAGCAGATAATTACATACGAATACACAAATTTTAATGATGAATACGATATCTATATAACCGATGGAAATGATTACGCATAATCAATTCGAATTAATTATAAATATGATTCATTGGAGCAATAACATCTTGAAATAAGTTGAAAATCAAATAGGCAATAATTGCTTTATATATAGTACCTAAAAGTATAACTAAAAATTAAGATTATGAAAACTAAATCGTTACTGTTACTAGCAGCATTCGTCTCTTTATTCGTTTCATGTAATTCTGATTTTGAGGAGAATAGTAAGATTCCTATAAAAGAACTGAAGTCAGAGTATGTTACACTTAATTCAGGTGTAATAGTTGAGAAGAAAGGTGACATTTATTTTATTGCGGATGACGTTATGATATCCGATGAACAGCTTAAAAGACTTGATGAAACAGGTTCCATTTTTATTAATCCAGAGGATATTGAAATCAATAAACCAAAAGACTTTATACCAATTGACCCTACTTCTGGTATACTAGAGTATTATGACTCTGAAAATAGTAGAGCAGTAGGAAGGCATCCTTATCAAAATATGTTTTGGGCAATGTGCCGATACTCTTTAAAGCATATTTCCTCGATAAATGAAAGAAACAACATCAAAAGTGCAATGAGATATATTGAAAGCCAGACTAATGTTAGATTTTTTGATGCAACAGAAGAACCAGAAGATAATCGTCCATATGGCTTCGTATATCCTTGTATCATGTTTAAAAGAAGTCATGGAAGTACCAGCAGTTCATATATCGGGCGTATTGGAGGACAACAAGATTTAATCCTGAGCACAGCTGTATTGTCACCTTTATTTGGAGAAACAGATTACACAAGAGGCATTATTGTTCATGAATTACTCCATGCATTAGGAATGTATCATGAACAATCTAGATGGGATAGAGATAATTATATAAATGTTTTATATGGAAATATAATAGGAGGTACGTCAAATATAAATTACAGAAAAGAGACATCTAACTATTATACTGTGGGCAATTTTGATTTTAACTCAATCATGCTTTATGCTTCGAGAGGACAAGAACCTATTACTCCTAACTTACCTACTATGACCAAGAAAAATGGTGATGAATGGCGTAATAACAACTATTTATCTGAGAATGATAGAAGATTTCTAAATACATTTTACTTACCATATATAGCAAGAAAAGACATCTGTACAGAATTAGATATTGTGGTTTATGATAGTAACAATAATAGACTCACAGAAGATGAGAGAATAGAGCTAGAAAGGCGGTTGAATATAAATAGATGCTCATACCCATTAAGAAATTAAATTCAGTCATACTGATTCGAGGAGAGCGTTCCAATTATCTTTCTTCTTGAATCAGTAAAACGTATCATATTCTATACAAAAAAATAGTATGAAAACAAAATTACATAATCTAGTAATAATAGTTGTTATATCCATAATATCAGTCAGCTGTGATAGAGATATTTATGATATTGATAGCGCTGTTAAAGCAGAAGTTAAACTCACTATTGGACCAAATCTAACGATAATTACCATAGAAGGTAATCCTAGTCGAGATGTGGAATACATGACAGTTACAGATCTAAATAGTAATAAAACATTTGCCATGCACACAAATGATATTGATCTATTTGAGTATATAGAAGGATTTCAGTATGAATTAAAGGCATTAAGAATATATCTAAAGAATCCTCCTATGGATGCTCCTAATCCATCATATAGTCTGATTGAAATAATATCAAAGATAAAACAGAATAACTAAATTAGTAGATATTGTCTAGTAAGAAACTTTCAGAATTAGAGGAAAGCTGACACTTTTTTCATATGTGGAAAATTAATATTTTTAATTTAGAGAAATAAAAAATCCAACGCCAATATAATTACTGGCGTTGGATCGGCTATTGGTTGTGCTTAGAATTTATAACCTACGCTTAACCTAAATTCCTGATGATAACTGTTTCCCCTTTTGTCGGTATGCGATAAACCTCGTTGAAAAGAAAGAATTCCGTAATAATGTTTTTTCTGAATACCCAAACTCCAATAAAGACCAGTATCGAAGCGTTTATATGCGTCAAAAGGGTTACCGCTTACTTCCGGATTGCTGTGGTAGCTATATTTTTTATTCCCAAACAATCCGTATCGAGCATATAGCCCGAAATCAAGCAATAAATTTGTATTATTCTTGGCCTGAACGAGAAGTTTACTGGTAGTTCCAGGGCGTATATGTTAACATGCCCTCCTTTTAACACCAAACCATCGTTTTGTAATTTACATCCGATGGATGTGAAAAGTAGTTCGGGCTGTAAGTACAAGCTTCAGTTCATAAGTACTTCCAATGTGCGCGCCGTAGGCATATTTACGTACATCCGATCCAGTCATATTGGAATAGTTCAAACCTCCCTTTACCCCCCATTGGGAATAAGCGTTCAAAGAACAAAATAATACAAGTAACAAGGGAATTAATTGTCTCATAATCTTTCTATTTTTTTACTATTTATACACCACGCGATTCGTTGCCTAAGCGGGTGCATACATATAATTCACCTCCGACGAGTTTTTTCATTTGACTCATAGCTTTGGTGATTGTATTTAACCATGGAGTTATTTGATTTGCATTGTTCTGATCTTCTTGATTAATAAAGAATCCTCCTTTGTTGCTCCATCAGATCATGAATTACATCCAATTCTGTGTTGCATTCAAAAACAGAGTTTCAACGTTATATGTTATAATGACAATATTTGCGGTCAAGAAACACAATCTTAACGTCTAATAGAAGTTAGATTTAAAACTTATACTATTTATATAACATCATAAATATCATTATTGGCAGTGAATTAATCTAGATCCATGGTAATTGGAAACAAAAAGCAGCCTTAATTTATTGAGTTAATCTTCAAATCGCCTCGCTTAGTACATTAAATAGGCATTTGTTGTTCATCAAATTTATTTTGCAACCCTATCTATTACCTCAATCAAACGATATTTTACAGAATATGGGGTCGCTATTGTTTCTTTTACTACACGTAGTTTATACTCATATCCTTTTTGGAAATCGAAACCTTCAATTTCCTTTAATACAAGTGGCGGTGAATCGTTATTTTTTGTGTTAGCGAAAAGTGCATGATAGATCTTTGGTATCTCCCCTTCATATTCTGTAGGGAAACTTGGCTGAAGCATCACGGTTTCAGATGCAATGGTAAGTTCCAGTTCCTCTTGAGAATCATCTAATATCTTTTTAATTTTGGAAACTGGACCTACAAATATATACTTGATTTGGGAAACATCTTGTGGTGGATTACTCATCCATATTTTTCTTGCTTTAAAAGTATATTCATATCCCCGTTCATATTCAAAATCAAATTGTTCATAGGTAATGTTAATCAAAGGTTTAACTTTATTCTCATCACTATCAGAGAAAAGTACTGTTTCTGTCCATACATTGCTTAAGATACTTTTCCCATAGGTTGTTTCAGGATAAATTGTCATTACGACATTTTCTTCTTTGTCCACTTCTTCAGTCAAACAACTATAAAAGAGTTTTGTTAAAATCATCAAAAGTAGAATACTTGTTAATCGTTTCATTGGTATTATTATTAAGGTTAATGACTAAATCGATTTCGGCGGTTTTAGATTCTGGATTCATTATCAATGATAGACTTAGAAGTATTCAAACGATTTTAGCTATATACCCACATTATGTTGCTTGAGATAAAATTAAGTTGCATGGATAAAACAGTAATTATAATAAACAAAGTCTGTGAGTAACGAATCTCATTAATTCGTTATGGTTTAAGCTAAATCGTTTGAGAGCAATACTTACTACTTTATTTCATAAAATAAGCAGTTCTTTTTATTAAATCTTTAAATATAATTCATGTCAGTATGTAGTTCAAAAAAATGTTTTTAAGAGAATTAGATTACTTATGTATGAATACAAAAATATGATTTGTCATTTGATTGCTTCTTGCCATATGGCAAGAAGCAATCAAATGACAAGTAAAATCACACTCAAGTAGAGAATGAATGCAATAGATGCTCTAAGGTCTTACAGTTGAATTGTGTCACAAGCTAGTTTTTAATATTTAAACTTGAAGTACAATAGGAATTCTCTTCGTCTCAATGGCATTTGCTGATTATAACTATTGATCGATGACAATTCCGTCAAGGAAAGAAAATCATTGTTCAACAGATTTCTCAGAAGAAAGCCATATTCTATACGTTTAAATCGGAAAGCTCCTTTCATATCCAAGAAGAAGAAGTTTGAGTAACTATTTTCCTCCCTTTCATACACAATATAATCTGTAGTTAAAGATAAATCGATTCTCTTAGATGGAAAATAATATAAACTTAAATTCTGAATAAGATCGATTAATGGTGCCGTTTCTGTTAAATTGTTATTATTCCATATAATTCTTCCGGTAGCTTTATAGACAAAACTTACATTTTTAATTCTTTTCCATTCTATATTGCTCGAAAGCGATGCAGTATTGCTAACATTTTTAAGTTGTATGTTTTGCTGTATAATATTGGATGACATGCTAGTATATGATAGTATCGGCGAAGCGGTACCATCACAGCGCATTAAGCGGTACCACTCTAGCGCACCAAGCGGTACCATCATGACACTGTAAGCGGTACCATTCGTAGCGCTCTAAGTGGTACCAAGAAAATGGGTTTGCCAATTC
>JBOFRN010000097.1:0-1020 GCA_051651025.1 Phocaeicola sp. | reverse complement strand
CTCCTTATGCAGCACAATGCCTGTAGCTAACGGCATTTGTTGCGTTAAGTTGTGGTAGGTTATAACTGTTTTATTAAGCTGTGAACCTTCATCAAGCGTAATTAAGCGGCTTTCGGTAACCAGAGAGTCACTACCAACCACCATGGGATGAAAAGTTAAGTAAGTAGTAAAACGCAACGGACCATTATCGAGTACTTCGCAAGTAGCATAGTTGTAAGGATAAATCAACTCATCGTTGGGGAATAGAGCCGTAGTTCCGCCTCCTAAAGTAGGGCCAACTGCGTAACAATCCATGCCATTGCCGTGGTCAATGTGGTAGGAGAGCCCTTGATTTATGTGGTTATCATAACGCTCTTCGACTACAGGTTCAGCCACACATTTTGTCCATAAGTCATATCCAAACAATCGATCGCCACGCACCTGAGCTGCTGGCCCATAAGCCCGAAAGGCTACTCTATCATTCTCCCACGATAAATCATCCATTCGCTCTGGGTATTGTCTTCCACAAGCTACCACCTCAACCGGGGTAGGTATGCCTCTAACTAGGGTAAAAGAGGCCGAATCGGTAGCTAGTAGTGAAACCGAGAATATAAGTTTGCCATCGTGCGTAATTTGGTAAGGAAGCTCTGCTCCATGTGCATCTAAAAGTAAGACTTGTTCTGTTTCAGATAACTGAAGCATATGGGTAATCTCTTCCATCGAGATCTCTACCATTTCGGCTGTGCGATTCAGAGCAAGCGGATTCTTAACCGTAATAACTAGTGAAGAAATTTCAGAGCAAGCAGAAAATAAAAGAGCTACAACGAATGCTATAAGTGCTTTTTTCATATCTATCTATTTTTCGTTTTTTTTCTGCTTCCAAAGATAGGAACATATTTCTATCAACAGTTGCTTTTTTAACTAAAAAGAGTCGAGAAACAGCTGTTTCTCGACTCTTTTTAGTTAAAATGGTCGCTGTCTACTTATTATAGCCTCCAACCAAAAGAGAGTTGAAGTACACCATTTTTTAAACCTTTGTCA
>JBOFRN010000096.1:0-25302 GCA_051651025.1 Phocaeicola sp. | reverse complement strand
TCTGTTTCTACACTTTTAATCTGAGTAACTACACAAGGACCTGCTTCGATAACAGTGCATGGTACATTTTTACCATCGGCACTGAAAACGGATGTCATTCCGATTTTCTTTCCTAATAATCCTGGCATTTCAGTTTGTTTTTAATAATTAAACTTTGATTTCTACTTCTACCCCACTTGGTAATTCTAACTTCATAAGAGCATCAACGGTTTTAGCTGTAGAGCTATAGATGTCGATTAATCTCTTGTAAGAAGACAATTCAAACTGTTCGCGAGACTTCTTGTTCACGAAAGTTGAACGGTTTACAGTAAAGATACGTTTGTGAGTTGGCAATGGAATTGGACCACTTACAATAGCACCAGTAGCTTTTACTGTCTTTACAATCTTTTCAGCAGACTTGTCTACCAAGTTGTGATCGTAAGATTTCAGCTTAATTCTGATCTTTTGACTCATTGTTATTAATTTAAAAATATAAATAATATAGAAGCGGGGACCCTATTAAGAGTCATTCACTAACACGGTAGCCCCGCTTCCTGTTTTTTGTTATACTAAGTCTGCGCGACCTTTCACCTCTTCAAGAACTGCCTTAGCAATTGAGCTAGACACACCTGCGTGGTGATCGTAAGTCATAGAAGATGTAGCACGACCTGAAGTAATAGTACGCAATGTAGTTACATAACCGAACATTTCTGCCAATGGAACCATAGCTTTAACGATACGAGCACCAGAACGGCTAGACTCCATACCTTCAACTTGTCCACGACGTTTGTTCAAGTCACCAATCACATCACCCATGTTCTCCTCTGGAGTAACAACTTCAAGTTTCATGATAGGCTCCATCAAAACTGGACCTGCTTTCGCACATGCACTCTTGTAAGCTTGGATAGCACAGATTTCAAAAGAAAGTTGATCTGAGTCAACAGGGTGGAACGAACCATCCTTCAACACAACTTTCAATGAATCTAGTGGGTAACCTGCCAATACACCATTTTTCATAGCAGTATTGAAACCTTTTTGAACTGAAGGTACAAATTCCTTAGGAATGTTACCACCTTTCACCTCATCAACGAATTGCAAGCCACCTGCTTCGAATGATTCATCAACTGGACCGATTGCCACGATGATATCAGCAAACTTACCGCGACCACCTGATTGTTTCTTGTAAACTTCACGAAGTTCAACTGTTTTCGTGATAGCCTCTTTGTAAGCAACCTGAGGACGACCTTGGTTACACTCTACCTTGAACTCACGACGCAAACGGTCGATAATGATATCCAAGTGAAGCTCACCCATACCTTCGATTACTGTTTGACCAGATTGCTCGTCAGTATGTACACGGAATGTTGGATCCTCTTCAGCCAATTTAGCCAAACCGTTAGCCAACTTATCCATATCTTTTTGAGTCTTAGGCTCGATTGCGATACCGATTACTGGTTCTGGGAAGTCCATAGATTCCAATGAAATTGGAGCTCCTTCTTCACACAATGTATCACCTGTACGGATATCTTTGAAACCTACACCTGCACCAATATCACCAGCACCAATTACCTCAACTGGGTTCTGTTTGTTTGAGTGCATTTGAAACAAACGAGATACACGTTCTTTCTTACCTGAACGAGTATTGTATACGTAAGTACCTGATTCGATTTTACCTGAGTAAACACGGAAGAAAGTCAAACGACCTACATAAGGGTCAGTTGCAATCTTAAATGCCAACGCAGCGGTTTTATCATCTTCATCTGGTTTACGCTCCTCTTCCAAGTTTGTATCAGGGTTGATACCAACAATGTTAGGAGTATCCAATGGAGAAGGCAAGAAAGCACAAGCATAGTCAAGCAATGTTTGTACACCTTTGTTTTTGAAAGAAGAACCGCACAACATAGGAACGATATCCATTTTCAAAGTACCAGCACGCAAACCACGAAGAACCTCTTCTTCTGTAATAGTAGAAGGATCATCGAAGAATTTCTCCATCAATGCATCGTCGAATTCAGAGATAGTTTCAAGCATTTTTTCTCTCCACTCGTTCACTTCATCCATCAATTCAGCAGGAATCTCTTCTACATCATAAGCAGCGCCCATAGTTTCGTCATTCCAAATGATAGCTTTCATTTTGATCAAGTCAACTAGACCTTTGAAAGACTCTTCAGAACCGATAGGCACCACGATTGGACAAGGATTTGCACCCAAAACATCCTTCATTTGGCGAACAACTTCGTAGAAGTCAGCACCCGAGCGGTCCATTTTGTTTACATAACCTACACGAGGTACATTATATTTATCAGCTTGACGCCATACGGTTTCAGACTGAGGCTCAACACCACCTACTGCACAGTAAGTAGCCACAGCACCATCCAATACACGCAATGAACGCTCTACCTCTACAGTAAAGTCAACGTGCCCTGGAGTATCAATCAAGTTAATTTTGTAAGTATCACCCGCATACTTCCAACGAGTAGTAGTTGCAGCAGAGGTAATAGTAATACCACGCTCCTGCTCTTGCTCCATCCAGTCCATTGTAGCTCCACCGTCGTGAACCTCACCAATCTTGTGAGTCAAACCAGTGTAGAACAAAATACGTTCAGAAGTAGTCGTTTTACCAGCATCAATGTGAGCCATGATACCGATATTACGGGTCAAATGCAAATCTTGTTTAGCCATTTTTTCCTTTACTTATTTATTATACTAGATTAGAATCTGAAGTGAGCAAATGCACGGTTAGCTTCAGCCATGCGGTGCATATCTTCTTTACGTTTGAAAGAACCACCTTGCTCATTGTAAGCATCGATAATTTCAGCAGCCAATTTATCAGCCATTGATTTACCACCACGCTTGCGAGCATAAAGAATCATATTCTTCATAGAGATAGACTCCTTACGGTCAGCACGAATTTCTGTAGGAACTTGGAAAGTTGCACCACCTACGCGGCGAGATTTAACTTCCAACTGAGGAGTTACATTGTCAAGTGCTTTTTTCCAGATCTCTAGTGCAGCCTTCTCCTCGTTAGGAAGTTTTGCAGCTACAGTATTCATTGCGGCATAGAAAATCTCATAAGATGTGTTTTTCTTACCATCGTACATCAAGTGATTTACGAATTTAGATACTTTTTGATCGTTAAATACGGGATCTGGAAGGATCACACGTTTTTTTGGTTTTGCTTTTCTCATTTTCTTGAAAATAACGTTTTGTTTGGGGCTGCATTTTGTCTAACTTCAACTCCTCCTCTGAGGGGTTTACTCAACCTTTATAGCGAAATCCAACAAACCAAAACTAATAATTAAACTGTTGTTTATTTGAAAGAAATAAGCTTAGCGCTTATTTCTTCTTTCCTTTAGCTGCTACAGCTGGTTGACCTGCTTTAGGACGCTTAGCACCATATTTAGAACGTCTTTGAGTACGACCTGCAACACCTGCAGTATCTAATGTACCACGAACAATGTGGTAACGTACCCCTGGAAGGTCTTTCACACGACCACCGCGAACCAATACAATCGAGTGCTCTTGCAAGTTGTGACCCTCTCCTGGAATGTAAGAGTTCACCTCTTTAGAGTTTGTTAGACGCACACGAGCAACTTTACGCATTGCCGAGTTAGGTTTTTTTGGAGTTGTAGTATACACACGAACGCAAACACCACGTCTTTGAGGACATGAATCAAGCGCAGGCGACTTACTTTTGTCAACCAAAACCTCTCTTCCTTTTCTTACTAATTGTTGAATAGTAGGCATTTTGTTTGAATTTTAATTATATATATATTGTTTATTTCTTATCTACTCCATTCCAAAACTATACATTTTGGGCTGCAAAGTTACGAATAACATTTTAATAAGCAATTATTTCCAACAATAAAAAATGGTCTGTTAGCAAAAAAAAGTTTTTGACTAACAGACCATTATAAAAATTAGTGACATTCCTGAGTTTTACGCTTCTCCTTTGAATCCATTCATTGGTGGAATGAAGGTTTTACCCTCAGGTTTGCCTTGTTGCATATCTTCAGGCATGCGAATTGTACCGAAAAGATGCTCGTACTTGCTTACATTTTCTTGTAAAGCAAACATCAAACGTTTAGCGTGCTCGGGAGTCAATACAACACGTGATTGTACATTCGCCTTTGGAAGACCCGGCATTACACGTACAAAGTCAACTACAAACTCCGAAGTAGAGTGAGTAATGATAGATAAATTGGCATACGTGCCTTGTGCTACCTCTTCTTTTAATTCTATCTGAAGTTGGTTGTTGTTTTTTTCTTGTTCCATAGTTTTATTCGTTTTAACATATTAGCACCACAAAAGTAACTAAAAAAAGGAATTATCCAAATTTTTAGGGATCCCATGGGCTCTATTGCTTGCAACTACACGTTGCTATTACAACGGCGCGAAAATCATACTTAACTATTCAGCGAAACCTCAAAAGGAGATGGCAGCAAAGCTATCCTCTCATCTACTAGAGCTTTACACGGACTACTCCCACGGTAGGATGCAAAGATTCGGCTTTGCAATAATCACCCCACGCTATTTCAGGATAATCCCAACGGTTATTTATATAGAACATTATTTTTCCTTCTTCATGCTTATTGATTCGACAGGCAATCGAAGCATCAGATGAATAGGCTGAGAGAGCTGTTTCACCTTTCGACAAGGTATACTGGTAAATATTCTCCTTCATACCTTTGGCCCACTGCGTTAAAGGGCGCTGGCAAGAAGCACCAGCATCGGACCAATAGTAGTAATTATGAGTATCAAGCTGCCACAACTGCGAAGGATTGTCCCCATACGCAGGTACATGACTATTATATAAAGGTGCAGAACCGCTATTACCAGCAAAATCATTCTCGGGATAATAACTCCAGTATCCATCCCTCTCCCATTGCAAAGTTTCAAAGTTATCGGGAAGCACGAAATTTAAGCCTGCTTCTCTTAGATAGCCATTAGGTTCGCCATCCACTTGATAATAAAAGGTAATTTCGCCGCTGGAGGTAATCTGCATACGAAGGTTTAATGCTACATCCTGATAGTTGCCTTCTACAATAAAATCGACCGTTTCATCAGTAACCTGTTCCAGTGCAAAGCGCTTCAGACTCCATTCTGCATCTTTTACCATATAGTTCGATGCTTTGCTACGCACTTCGGCTCCAGTAAGGTGGTTGTAGTTTACATCAATATGAAGGAAGGGGCCTTTTGTTAAGACAACCCCCCCATTCGATGTCGCACCGTCAATTAGACCGGTCAATTTACTGAATGGAATTTCAAAACCATCCCCTTTCACCGTATAATGGGTAGCACTATTCTCTACAGCAAGAGCCATTTTCCGCTCAACAACTTTCTCACTACCCTTTTTAGCTCCTAGCCAAACCTGGTAAGCATCGATTAATTCCGCCTTTTGATCGTAAAACTTCGCTGTAACTTGCTTCCCCCTACTCCATTCTTGGGCTGGAACAACCAGTATTCCTTTAGCGTGAGGTTCGACATGAGGCATCACGCCCTCAAAATCGACACCTTGGTAATTATAAACCACTCTTATTTCATTCAAATTAGAGTGATCGAAACGATTGTGAACAAGTAATTTTAGAGGCATTTGCTCCCAAAAATCCGATACAACTTGCGTCTCTAAGCGCACAGGTGAATAGGCTTTCTTGGTTCCCCAAAATTCGGGTTTTTCTCGTCTCCACACGTCAATAATGCCCCATTCACCGTATCCTACACACTCTCCTTTAAATCCCTCAGGCTTGGCAGTGTGTGCAAATTCCTTCCAAAAGGCGTTACCTTTTTTGGGTTTAGGAAGCATAAAAGTCTCATCTATATAGCCCCAGATGGCACCACCAAGCCCACCTTGCGCATTAAAGGTACCACTCCACATTTTATCAAGTGATTGTCCCCAAAACTCACGAATGTTAGGATCATCACGCAGTGTTGAGTAGGTATAACAGGGCACATGTGCCCACTCATCGAAGAGTGCCGGGTATCCGTTCACCTGGTAATTGTAGGAACGTACGCCATATTGCCACAAATTCCCATTTACATCTTGGTAGTGCATACTGGCAATATCGTAACATTTAATTCCCGCAGGTACCGTACCTGGATAGCTAAAAATAGCTGGGCGAGTCGTATCCTCTTCCTTGATCCAATCGTAAGAGCGCTGAAAGTTCTCTCCATAAGTCGATTCATTGCCTATACTCCAAAAGAGGATAGAGGGATGGGTACGGTGTGTAGCTACCATCTCTTTCAACTGGTTGAGTATAGCATCACTATAATCAGGATCAAAATGCATCGCCTTGCGAGATTCTGCATAGTTCTTTTGAGCGTGTGTATTGATAAAGCAGATTGCAGTTTCACACTCCACATAAACCCCCATTTCATCGCAAAATTCAACAAATCGCTCGGTGGGAGGATAGTGAGAAGTACGCACAAAGTTTTGATTTGATCGTTTCAGAAGTACCACATCCATGCTATCAAGATAAGCATCGGTGGTACGCCCCAACGTAGGATGAACATCGTGGCGACATGCACCACGTAGTTTCACAGGTTTTCCATTTACCAACATGCGATTCTCTTTAATCTCAACATGACGAAAGCCTACCTTTTTAGCATATGTAGCACATGCTTCACCGTTGCTCAGTAGGGTCAATTCCATGGTGTATAGATTGGGATGCTCGGCATCCCATTTCTTGGGATTTTCAATATTAATTTCTTGATTTTGCACACCCGAATCTAGACTGAAAAGCGCCTCTTTCACAATACGACCTTCCGTTTTAAGAAGGAGCTTCAATTGATTGGTAGCATTGACTTTCGTTGCAGCATTATAGGTTAGTTTAAGTACAGCATCTTTAAACTCTTCGTCCAAATGGGTTTCGATAGCCAGATTCGATAGAGTGACATTACGATCTAAGGCATAAAGCGTCACATCGCGCAAAATGCCACCAATGGTATGGTGCGCATAAGCCGATCCATACGAAACATCATCCAGACAATCTGTTACCTCTACCTGAATTTCATTTTTGCTACCACATCGCACCAAATCAGTTACATCGGCCTCCCAACGAGTAAATCCACCTCGATGGTCGCGTACATAGGTACCATTAACAAATAGACGGGCATAGCTATAAACTCCGTCAAATCGTAGAATAATACGTTTTCCAGCGTAATCTTTCGGAACGGTAATGAAGTGACGGTACATATAGGGGGTATCGTGTTCGATAGCGAATCCCTGCATAGAAGCCTCGCCAGGAACTGTTATAGATTCCCATCTTCCTTTGGGTGTATAACGGAACTGCCATTGTCCATTGAGTGATAGGGAGGGTTGCTTCACATCTGTAACCTGCTGTGGGAGTAGGTACTCTATCAATTCAGCACGGGTTTCAAATAAGGTTAATAGTAGTAGAAGTGTAAAAATAGTTGCTTTCTTCATGCTTATATATCTCTTTTAAAAGGTTTGCAGCAAAGGTACAGCAACTAAACAAGCCCTCCTTTTTTTAGTCATGCTTTTAATTGTACTTAAAATCATGAGCAAATAGAAAGAATTGCACAATTCGGAACTAAAACTATGCAATAAAAAACATATCTTCGAACTAAAGTTGCTATCTGATTAGCAGGAAATGAGAGAAGGTAGTCGAAAAAAGAAGAAAGAGATTATTGTATATTTCGGCTAATAGTAAGAGAAAGTTCACCGATAGATCAGATAGAAGAATAGCCCATGAGTAATGGAATAAAAAGAGAATAATTATGAACGATAGCTTTTTTGGAAGCCTCGAGAAACTAATTGAGCATAGAGAGTTACAGAAATTGGCCGATGTATTTCGAAGTATATCATTTAAGCCTTTCGAAACCTACCATCTTCACCAACATGCGCGTTTAGAGATGTCGTATGTAAAACGAGGGAGCTGTATGATTGAGTCCGAAGGAGACTCTTTATACTTTAAACAGGACGAATTGATGCTTATTACCTCCAATGTAAATCACTCCTTTGAGGCGGGTGCGCAAGGTTGTACGCTGTTGCAGTTGGAGTTTCTTCCCGATATTTTTGGGATACTCACTAACCATAAGAAGGATCCAGAAAGTGGTGAACTTAACCTATTTCTAAAGGAGGAGAATGGAGGAGTTATTAAGAGTGTGAACAATGCTCGAATCATGCAGTGTATTCAAAAGATTATAACCGAAATCAATTCCAAATCGAATTTTCATAAACACTTGGTTATGCTCTATTATGCAGAGCTATTGATACTAATTAATCGCCATCTAAAGGAGGAACAGTCCAATCGGAAAGTTAGCGAACTCTTGCATGAAGGTATATCATATATAAAGCTAAACTACAACAAAGAACTCTCTACGCTACAGGTGGCAGAGCATTTAAACATAAGTGACCGTTATTTACGTCGCCTCTTTACACAGAAATTAAACAGTTCTCCTACAGCTTATATCAATCAAGTTCGAATTAATAAAGCTATGGAACTGTTACGCATATCAGACATATCAATCAAAGAGATTTGCTTTCAATGTGGATTTAGTTCACCACAATATTTCACTAAAGTTTTTAAGCAATATACTGGAGCAGCTCCTAAAGAGATGCGCTTTCCTCCGAGTCAAAATAAATAGTTTAGCGGTAGCTCGTTTTGATACTTCTTTTTATAGGGCTGTAAAACCTGAGGTTTACAGCCCTATTCTTTTGCAGAAACAAATCTATTCTTTGATTTTCATCAGAGTTTAGACAATCTTTAACAGAAATAGTCTAAACTCTGATGAAAATTATCTAATTTCTGACAGAAATTAAAGAATGTAACAGAAAGAGGGTAAGAATATAAGCTGTCACATCTAATTAAAGTACCCTATCTATGGAAAATTAGCCGTGTTCTCCTTCCAGAAAGCTACACAACAGGAGCCAATGTATAAGCTTAAAGCCGTATAGATAAAAATTGAGTGACGTATTCACCCCGATGTAACACCTATTAAGAATAGCCACCGACAAGCATCTTCAACAAGTAAGAAAGTGACGAGGTCAATAAAATGAGACTTTTTCGCAATCATTTTGCAATACATCACTACTAGATTCGCAGCCAAATTAACAAATGCAATTCTTTTTTATGCAAAAAAACAATTCTTTTTGGCTAAAAACGTTCTTACTAGCATCGACTACCGCATGGGGGACCACCCTATTTCCTGTCCATGCTACTACGGGAGAGAACCCCATCTATGCAGCAGAGCAGGTACGTACGAAGATTCAAATTTCGGGTTTGGTAAGCGACAGTACGGGCGAACCTTTGATTGGCGCTACCATTCAGGAGCGTGAGAGTGGCAATGGTACCATTACCGATGTAGATGGGCGGTTTACACTAGCAGTGCCTACCGATGCTGTAATTGAGATTAGCTACATCGGCTATAAAAGCAAACAAATAGCCATCAATGGAAAAACAGACTTCCAGATTCTGCTGGATGACGATGCTGAGAAATTGGAAGATGTAATTGTGGTAGGATATGGAGTACAAAAGAAGGTGAACCTTTCGGGATCGGTCGATCAGATAGGTGCTGCACAACTTGAGCAACGCCCCATAACCGATCTATCCCGCGGATTGCAGGGGATGGTTCCTAATTTGAACATCGATTTTACCAGTGGTGAACCGGGGCAAGCGGCCAAGGTAAACATTCGTGGGGAGGCATCCATCAATGGTGGATCGCCGCTTATTCTAATCGATGGGGTGGCGTCGGATGCCGAAGAGATGAATCGCCTCTTGCCCGAAGATATCGAAACCATTTCGGTCTTGAAGGATGCATCGTCGGCCGCCATCTATGGAGCGCGTGCCGCTTTCGGGGTTATTCTGATTACGACCAAACAAGGAAAGGGCGATCGCATACAGGTTACCTACAATAGCAACTTTTCGTGGAAACGTCCCTCGTCACTAACCGACAAAACATCGGATCCTTACATCTACCTAAAGCTTAAAAACATTGCAGTATTGAATACTCCTTGGAGCTCGGGTCACGTAACGAGTGATGAACGATTGGAGTGGGCACGTCAACGTTCAGACAACCCATTTGGCACAAGTGCCATCCGCTTGAATCCACTGGATCAAACACAATGGGAGTATATGGGGAATACCAACTGGACAGACCATTTCCTCAATAAAAGCACATTTAGCCATGCACACCAAATCTCAATATCGGGAGCAAGTGAACGCACCAAGTTCTATCTATCAGGGGGTGTAAATGATGAAGAGGGTATCTTTTCGGGCATTGTGAACAATGACAAGTACATGCGTTACAGTATGCGTGGCAAGGTGAGTTATAAAATATGGGATTGGTTTACACTCTCGAACAACACCTCGTTTGTATCGACTACCCGTAGAAAGCCTAGTTACTATAACTTAGGTGCATTGTATGATGCCGAGCCACACCATGTCGACGTAAATAGCGATGGGACTTGGGCCAACAATGAGCTAGGTGAGGCGTTGGCACAGCTGGTTGATGGCGGTGAGGAAAAAACCGTATACGACCGTCTGCAAAGTTCATTCTCGGCAGAGATGGATTTCTGGCAGAGAGCTCTTGTAGTAAATGCCAACTTCACCTTTGTACGCGGAAATGAGAAGTACGACTGGTACAGAACGAAATACCAAATAGGTTATGGCCCAAACGATGTGCGTGAACAGGGAACAAGCCGTGCATACAAAGCAAATACTGCCGATTTCTATACAGTACTCGACCTCTATGCTACCTTCAATAAATCCTTTGGTAAACACCAGGTAACCACTATTGCGGGTTTCAATCAGGAATATAGCCAGTGGAATCAATTTACAGCCGAACGCTACAACTTAATCTCCTCTTCACTCCCATCCATTGGATTGGCATCGGGCGAACAGTATGTAAGTGAAAAATACAAAGATTGGGCCATCCGAGGCATGTTCTTCCGTGCCAACTACACCTTCGACAATCGATACATCTTCGAGTTGAATGGACGCTACGATGGTACCTCTCGCTTTCCCGAGAATCAACGCTTCGGATTCTTCCCTTCGGGGTCGGCAGCATGGCGTGTAGATGCAGAACCCTTCTTTGAACCACTCAGCTCCATCTTCTCGCAGTTTAAGATACGTGCTTCGTACGGTTCATTGGGTAATCAATTGGTTTCGGAGTATGGCTACATCCCTTCAATGGGCTCCTCATTAGGTGGCTACTTGATCGATGGCAAATTGCAACAAACGGTTACTGCACCCGGATTGGTTTCGGCCGACTATACGTGGGAGCAGGTAAACACGCTGAATGGAGGTATCGATTTGGGTTTTATGAACAACAAGCTAACTGCCTCGTTCGACATCTACCGCCGCGATACCAAAGGGATGCTAACCTTAGCGAAAGAGCTACCCGGTGTATTGGGAAAAACAGAGCCCAACGAAAATGCAGCCAATCTAAAAACAACCGGTTGGGAGCTTTCCGTTGCATACAAAGATCAGTTCCATGTAAAGGGTAAACCACTAAGCTGGGGGGCACGCTTTGTACTATCGGACAACCGCTCGTGGATTACCAAGTTCGATAACCCCAACAGAACCCTAAACCAATATTACGAAGGACAAGAGTTGGGCGAAATCTGGGGATTGCAAAGTGATGGCTTCTTCAATAGCAAAGAGGAGATAGCCGCTTTGGATCAGACTGAGATTATTCCATGGGGAGCACTCGAAATTGTAGAGGGATGGCCCAAGTATAAAGATTTGAATGGTGACCAACGCATCACCAAAGGAACGACCGTCGATAATCCAGGTGACTTGAGCATTATTGGAAACTCTACTCCTCGCTTCCGTTACGGTATTAACCTAAATGCTGAGTGGAATGGATTCGAAATATCGGGCTTCTTCCAAGGAATTGGTAAACGCGATTATTACCCCGTTAGCTACCTATATTGGAGTTTCTATCAGCAGCCTTACACCGGAGGACAGACGCATGCATTCGATTTCTATCGCCCTACGACCGACAACGATGTGGAGATGGGTAAACACTCACAAGCCTATATTAATGCAGGACTGGCTCATCAAAACCTGAATGCTAAATATCCGGTATTTCAGTCGTGGTTGGCCGATAAGAACCTAGGAACAGGAACCGATGCCATGGGACTAGCTATTCCTCAAACTGGTTATTTGCTAAATGGTGCTTACTTGCGTTTAAAGAATATTACGCTTGCCTACACCCTACCTACGGAATGGACAAAGAAGGCCAAACTGAATCGCGTTCGTGTCTATGTAAGTGGAGACAACTTGTGCGAATGGAGTGAACTGAAAAAGTACTTTGATCCCGAGGCTGTAACCAACGAAGATTCGTACGGATATGTTTATCCATTCAACCGCCAATACTCTGTTGGTGTAAACTTAACTTTCTAACTTAACTCCCTATGATAAATAGACTCACTATCTGCTTAAGCCTAGCTACAGGCTTGCTACTTAGCTCGTGTAACGATGCCTTTATGAATCGCCTGCCACAAACCGAAATTGGTGCTGACAGCTACTTCAATACCGAAGAGGATCTACGCATGTACTGCTACGGTTTAACCAATATACCTGGCTACGACTATGTGGCGGATGCGGGAACCGACAATCAAGCAACTACCGACAATGTGGAGGTAAAGAACATCATGTCCTCTCCCAACCCAACCTCTACCACCATTACCGGTGGTTGGAGTTGGGAACGACTCTACGATATTAACTTCTTCTTGGAGCGTTGCGAAAAGGCCCAAGTATCGGCCGATGTATTGGCGCACTACCAAGGAATTGTCCGCTACTATCGTGCTTCCTTTTACATGGACAAAGTCAAACGCTTCTCGGATGTACCTTGGTACGATAAAACACTTACCACCAATGATCCCGATCTTTACAAATCGCGTGACAAGCGTGAGTATGTTGTAGAAAAGATCTTTGAGGATTACCAATTTGCTGCCCAACATGTAAAAACCAACCAAGTGAAGGGGGCGATCGATAAATGGATAGTGCTCGCTACAATGGCTAGACATGCACTCTACGAAGGTACCTACCGCAAGTATCACGAGGAATTGAACCTACAAACTAGTGCCAACAGCTTTCTACAAATGGCGGCTGATGCAGCTAAGCAACTCATGGATGAGGGTGGATTCCGTTTGTATAGCACAGGCCAACCAGAGAGTGACTACTCTACCCTATTTAACACCTTGGATTTAACAACGAATCCCGAAATGATTCAGGCTCGTTACTATGAAAGATCGACTGCTAGCAATGGTTTTTGGGCCTACATGTTTGGCAACTACATCCCCTGCCCTACCAAAGATTTGCTTCAGGCTTATCTGATGAAAGATGGATCGTTCTATTCAGAGCAACCCGGTTATGAAACGAAACAGTTTGTAGAGGAGTTCGAAAATCGCGACCCACGTGTCAATCAAACCTTTGCCTATCCTGGATGGGAACTTATCAATACCATGACCTATGCACCCGGAGCTGGTATCTATGTGCAAAGCTTAAACAAGAACTTCACGGGATATCACCAGATAAAAGGGTTTATCAACAACAAAGAGGAGGAGTACTACCTAAGTATTGACTTTCCCGTAATTCGTTATGCCGAGGTATTGCTTACATACGCCGAAGCACAAGCCGAACTAGGAAGGCTAACACAAGAGGAGTTAAACAACACCATCAACCTAATTCGTGATAGAGCAGGCATGCCACACCTAACCTTGACACCAGGCACCGATCCCGTTATGCAAGCAGCTTTCCCAGGAGTTTCATCGCTCTTGCTAGAGATACGCCGTGAACGAAGAGTGGAACTTGCTTTCGAAGGGTTTCGTTTTGACGATCTTATGCGCTGGAAAGCGGGCAAGCTACTCGAGAAGGTACCCGAAGGTCTTTACTTCCCCGGACTCGGTAAATATGATCTAACGGGCGATGGAGTAGAAGACATCTACTTAATTCCATCTAGTCAATCCATTCCTGCCGAAGCAGACAAAGAGGAGAATGCATTGGGAGAAAAACTGATGTACTACCGAACAGGAAGCATTGATGATGCCGGAGCAACGGTTTATCTAGATGGTGGCGATAAAGGAACCATCCTTACCACTAAAAGCATGGGAACCTTCCAAGAACCGAAGTTCTACTATCGCCCCGTACCTAGAAACGAAATGGAGTTAAATCCGAACTTAGCACCTCAACTCTTTGGGTGGGAATAGAAAGTGTTCGTTAGACACTCGGAATAATCATAGAAGTAACATTTCGATCCCCAATTGGCTTAGCCAACTTAAACAAGTTGTAACTGGTCCGAATCGCGCTAAAGGTGATTCGGATCTTATCCGATAAAGAATCGCACGAAAAAGAAAAGCGTAACAATTATAAACAAGAAGATGAAACAAATACCCAGTATGAAAAGAACATTCATAAATTGGCTTTCGGCCATTGCTCTAGTAGGGGCACTATCTGGCTGCGGCCAAACCACAAATAGAAAGCCAAATAATGCAACCCAAACAAAGTTCAGTTTTGCATTCCTAACCGATGTACATCTCAATAAGGAGAATCGAGGGAATGGAGATGAAGGGCTTCGCCAAGCACTAGCAGATGCCAAAGCAAAAGGAGTAGACTTTGTACTCTTCGGCGGCGACAATACCGACTCGGATGGATTGGGTCAGGCAGAGCAAACCGCCGATTCACTTCAGGCACGTTTTAAACAAATAGTCGATGAATCGGCACTACCTGCATATTACACAATAGGAAATCATGATCGCTACTACCTAGAGAATGGGGAAGTAGATTCGTTAGGATTCAAACTATTTGAAAAACGCTTTGGAGAGACCTACTTCTCCTATACACACAAGGGAGTACACTTTGTTGTATTGAATAGCCTCTACCCTACTGCCGAGGGTGCTTACTCAATTAACCCCGAGCAGCTAGAGTGGCTTAAATCCGATTTAGAGAAAGCAGGTACCGAAGTACCAGTGATTGTATCGTTACACGTACCTATGCTCTCTTTATACTACCCCGTGGTAGAGGGTAACTTCAAACCACTCGATATGATACAAAACACGAAAGAGGTTTTCGAAGTCTTGAATAGCTACAACATACAACTTATTCTACAAGGACACCAGCACATTTATGAACAGATACAAGAACGCAACCGCTGGTTTGTTACAGCAGGGGCAGTATCGGCCTATTGGTGGTCAGGTTCGTTCCTCGAAACAGAAGAGGGGTACTTGCTAATCGAGGTAAACAACAACAATCAAGTTACTTGGAGTTACGTAGATTATGGTTGGAATGTAACAAAGAAATCGAATTAATAAATAAGTAGGTGCACTAAGTTAGTTTAGGTCAAATGTTCGTTGAACTTATGAATTGGGAATAATCTCAAATAGGATGTTTAAACACAAATGATGTCAATAAACAATGAGCACTTAAATAAACAAACAGTTATGAAGACTAAAAACATGCTTGTAGTAGCTGCATTACTCTGCAGCCCATTCTGTGCTTTAGCACAAAAGAATCCACTTCCCAAAGAGATTAAGGTAGGCAAAGAGCGGATGAAGGCTCGTAAAGAGATTCGAATGCCAGAGATAGAGGGCTACCAACTCTTAAAATGTGACTTTCACATACACACCATGTTCTCAGACGGTATAGTATGGCCTACTTTACGTGTACGCGAGGCATGGGAAGAGGGACTTGATGCCATCTCTATTACTGATCACATCGAAGGGCAACCTGCACGTCCAGGTTTGGTAAAAGGAGATCACAACCAATCTTTCGAATATGCCAAAGAGGAGGCACTCCGCCGAAACATCATCCTTATTAAGGGGGGAGAGATTACACGATCAATGCCTCCGGGACACTTAAATGCACTTTTCCTTAAAGATGTGAATATACTCGATCAGAAAGATTACATGAAGGCTATTGAGGAGGCTAATAATCAAGGTGCATTTATTATGTGGAATCATCCAGGTTGGGGTGTGGATGAGATCAAATGGCACAGTGTACATGAAGAGCTTTTCCAAAAGGGATGGCTACATGGAATAGAAGTCTTCAATGAGTTCGAGTGGTACCCTGTAGCACTTAATTGGGTAAACGAAAAGAACCTAACACTCATAGGCAATACCGATGTGCATGATGTAACTGAATCTTTGTATGATTTCAAAACAATGGGGCACCGTCCCATGACATTGGTGTTAACAAAAGAGCGAACTGAGGAGGCTATTCGCGAAGCACTATTTGATCGACGTACATTAATCTATTTCTTCAATACACTGATGGGAAAAGAGGAGTATCTAAGCAAATTCTTCGAAGGCTCTATTAAGGTGAGTCCGGTATATCACAGCACTGAGAAACGTAACTACGTAACAATAAAGAATAGTAGTGATGTGCCATTTAAATTGAAAAAAATAGATGTCAATCAAAAAGGGTATCCGGATACAATTGAGATTCCAGCAGACAAGTCAATCATGGTAGTCTTCTCAAAAGAGGATTCGAACGGAGAACAAGTACGTTACGAAGTGGAGAACATGATTATTACTCCTAAACAAAAGTTGCAGGTAACTTTATTCTAATCGAAAATAATTTCTGAACGTACACTCATGACGGTGTATAATGAATCAAAAAAAGGGGTTCTTCAATTAATTGAAGAACCCCTTTTAAAATCTATCTATTCGAATTAGTTTGATTCTGCTTCCGAATAATCAATCACTGTCTTGCGATTAGCAAGAACACGATCATATTCATCTCTAGAACCAACAATAATCTTATCGAATTCACGTTGGCCAGTACCTGCAGGAATTAAGTGACCGCAAATTACGTTCTCTTTCATACCTTCAAGTCTATCTACTTTACCGTTGATTGCTGCTTCGTTCAATACTTTCGTAGTTTCCTGGAACGATGCTGCCGACATAAAGCTTGAAGTTCCCAATGCAGCACGAGTAATACCTTGTAGCTTCTGAGTAGAAGTAGCAGGGATTGCATCACGCACCTCAACAAGTTTCAAGTCACGACGCTTTAGCATACTGTTTTCGTCACGCAACTTACGAGCAGTTACAATCTGACCGGGTTGTAAAGTTTGTGAGTCGCCAGCTTCGACAACCACTTTCTTACCCCAAATACGATCGTTCTCCTCCATAAAGTCTTGCTTGTCGATAACTTGTTGCTCCAAGAAGCGAGTATCACCTGGCTCATCAATTTCGACCTTACGCATCATCTGACGAACAATAATTTCGAAGTGCTTATCATTGATCTTCACACCTTGCAAACGGTATACGTCTTGTACCTCGTTAACAATGTACTCTTGAACAGCCGTAGGACCTTTAATCGCAAGGATGTCTGCGGGTGTAGTTGCACCTTCAGAAAGAGGTGTACCTGCACGTACATAGTCATTCTCTTGAACAAGGATTTGTTTAGAAAGTCCCACTAAGTACTTCTTCACTTCACCTGTTTTCGATGTTACAATAATTTCGCGGTTACCACGTTTAATCTTGCCCATTGCAATCTCGCCATCAATTTCAGAAACCACAGCGGGGTTAGAAGGATTACGAGCTTCGAACAACTCAGTTACACGTGGCAAACCACCGGTGATATCACCAGTCTTACCAACCGCACGAGGAATCTTAACAATAATATCACCCGCTTTCACTGATTGAGCATTCTCAATTACAACGTGACCACCCACAGGGAAGTTATACGTACGAATCAAGTTGCCATCTTCAGATAAGATGTGCGCCGAAGGCACTTTTGTTTTATCTTTAGACTCAATGATTACAATCTCACGTAAACCAGTAGCTTCATCCGACTCTACACGGTAAGTTACGTTCTCAATCATTGCTTCGAACTCAATCTTACCCGTAGCTTCAGTAATGATTACTGCATTAAATGGATCCCATTTAGCAATTGTCTTACCAGCTTCTACCACTTCACCATCGTTCACATAAAGTTTAGAACCGTAAGGAACGTTTTGTGAAGAGAGAACGATACCTGTGTTTACATCGATAAAGCGTACCTCTGCCAAACGACCTACTACTACTTTAACTGATTCACCTGTTTCGTCTACTGTTTCTACCGTACGAAGTTCTTCAAATTCCAAACGAGATGGGTTCTTAGCAACAATAGTAGCGTTCGCTGCCATGTTACTTGCGATACCCCCGGCGTGGAACGTACGAAGTGTAAGCTGTGTACCAGGCTCACCAATAGATTGAGCAGCGATTACACCGACTGCCTCACCTTTTTGTGCCATACGGCTAGTAGCCAAGTTACGACCATAACATTTCGCACAAGCACCCTTCTTAGACTCACAAGTCAATACTGAACGAATTTCTACGCTCTCAATTGGAGAGTCAGCAATTACTTGAGCAACCTCTTCCGTAATCTCTTCACCTCCCGAAACGACCAACTGACCAGTTGTTGGGTGAATGATATCGTGTACAGAAACACGACCCAAGATACGTTCATATAGTGTTGCAATAACTTCGTCATTGCTCTTCAATGCTGTACAAACCAAACCACGAAGTGTTCCACAATCCTCTTCGTTGATGATCACATCGTGCGATACGTCAACCAAACGACGAGTCAAGTATCCCGCATCGGCAGTTTTCAAGGCGGTATCGGCCAAACCTTTACGCGCACCGTGGGTAGAGATAAAGTACTCAAGTACCGAAAGACCCTCCTTAAAGTTCGAAAGGATAGGATTCTCAATAATTTGTGCACCTTCAGCACCCGCTTTTTGCGGTTTAGCCATCAGACCACGCATACCAGAAAGCTGACGAATCTGCTCTTTCGAACCACGGGCTCCAGAATCAAGCATCATAAATACCGAGTTGAAACCTTGGTCGTCATTCTTAATCGTTTTGTAGAGAATATCAGACAGTTCACTGTTTACGTGTGTCCAAGCATCAATAACTTGGTTGTAACGTTCGTTGTCTGTGATGAAACCCATGTTATAGTTCATCATAATTTGCTCTACCTCTTCGTTACCACGTTTCACTAGAATTTCTTTCTCCTTAGGAATAATAATATCACCTAAGTTGAACGAAAGACCACCCTTAAAGGCCATGTGATAACCCAAGTTCTTAATTCCATCTAGGAACTCACAAGCGCGAGCTACACCGACTGCTTTAATCACATCACCGATGATATCACGCAATGATTTCTTAGATACAATTTTATTTAGATAGCCTACTTCATCAGGAACAATTTCATTTACAATGACACGTCCTACCGAAGTTTCTTTCATCATTACCTCAACAATGTTACCATCTTTATCAAGATCTTTCACACGTACGTTAATGATAGCATGAATAGCTACTTTACCTTCGTTGTAAGCAATTAATGCCTCTTCAGGACCGTAGAATGTCAAACCTTCACCCTTAGCACCAGTTCTTAGTTTCGTAATGTAATACAAACCAAGAACCATATCTTGTGCAGGTACAGTGATAGGAGCACCATTCGCAGGATTCAAAATATTATGTGCTTGCAACATCAACATTTGTGCTTCCAAGATTGCTTCATTACCTAGTGGTAAGTGAACCGCCATCTGGTCACCATCAAAGTCGGCATTGAAGGCCGTACATGCTAGTGGGTGCAACTGGATAGCTTTACCCTCGATCATGTGAGGTTGGAATGCTTGAATACCCAAACGGTGAAGAGTTGGGGCACGGTTTAATAATACAGGGTGACCCTTCATTACGTGCTCAAGAATATCCCAAATGATTGCCTCTTTACGGTCAACAATCTTTTTAGCCGATTTTACTGTTTTTACAATACCACGTTCAATCAACTTACGGATGATAAATGGTTTGTAAAGCTCAGCAGCCATCAGTTTAGGAATACCACACTCTCCCATTTTCAATTCAGGACCAACAACGATTACCGAACGAGCCGAGTAGTCAACACGCTTACCCAACAAGTTTTGACGGAAACGTCCTTGTTTACCTTTCAAGCTATCAGAAAGTGATTTCAATGGACGGTTAGCATCTGTTTTAACCGCACTCGATTTACGAGAGTTGTCAAACAATGAATCAACCGCTTCTTGCAACATACGTTTTTCATTACGTAAGATTACCTCTGGAGCTTTGATCTCAATCAAACGCTTCAAACGGTTGTTACGAATAATTACACGACGGTACAAGTCATTCAAATCCGATGTAGCAAAACGGCCCCCATCCAATGGAACCAATGGGCGCAATTCAGGTGGAATAACAGGTACAATACGTACAATCATCCATTCTGGTTTGTTACGACCACGTGAAGCACGGAATGACTCAACAACTTGTAGACGTTTCAACGCTTCGTTTTTACGTTGTTGAGAGGTATCGTTGCTAGCCTTATGACGCAATTCGTATGACAAAGCATCCAAATCAATGCGAGCCAATAGGTCGTGCATAGCATCGGCACCCATTTTCGCAATAAACTTGTTAGGATCGTTATCATCTAAATACTCATTCTCACGAGGTAGCTTATCCATGAAGTCTAAGTACTCTTCCTCAGTCAATAAGTCGAACTTGTTTACGCCCTCTTCAGCCAAGATACCTGCCTGAATAACTACGTAGCGTTCGTAGTAAATGATTGAATCCAATTTTTTGGTTGGCAATCCAAGCAAATAACCAATTTTGTTAGGCAATGAACGGAAATACCAAATATGTGCTACAGGCACTACCAATTGGATGTGCCCCATACGCTCGCGGCGTACTTTCTTTTCGGTTACTTCAACACCACAACGGTCACAAACAATTCCTTTGTAACGGATACGTTTGTACTTACCACAGTGGCACTCATAATCTTTTACTGGACCGAAGATGCGTTCACAGAACAATCCATCACGTTCGGGTTTATACGTACGGTAGTTGATGGTTTCTGGTTTCAACACTTCGCCACTCGAACCTTCAAGGATTTCTTCAGGAGAAGCTAAACCAATGGAGATTTTCGAGAAATTACTCTTTATCTTAGTTTCTTTTCTAAAAGCCATACTTCTTAATTATATTGTAAAGAGTTACAGTTTATTATTCTAGGTGGATACTTAATCCCAAACCTCTTAATTCATGTAGCAATACATTCAATGATTCTGGGATACCAGGAGTTGGCATAGGTTCGCCTTTTACAATCGCTTCATAAGCTTTAGAGCGTCCTATAACGTCATCCGATTTCAATGTCAAGATCTCTTGCAAGATGTGTGCTGCACCAAATGCTTCTAGTGCCCAAACCTCCATCTCTCCGAAACGCTGACCCCCGAATTGAGCTTTACCACCCAAAGGTTGTTGTGTAATGAGTGAGTATGGTCCAATAGAACGAGCGTGCATCTTGTCTTCAACCATGTGACCTAGTTTCAACATGTAAGTGATACCTACTGTAGCTGGCTGGTCAAATTGTTCACCTGTACCACCATCCGTTAGATAAGTTTTACAGTAACGAGGTAAGCCCGCTTTATCTGTCCATTCGTTCAAATCTTCCAAAGAAGCACCATCAAAGATAGGTGTTGCAAATTTCATACCGAGTTCTCTACCTGCACGACCCAATACCGCTTCGAAAATCTGACCGATGTTCATACGCGAAGGTACACCAAGTGGGTTCAATACGATATCAACAGGAGTACCATCTGGCAAGAAAGGCATATCTTCTTGACGCACTACGCGTGAAACGATACCTTTGTTACCGTGGCGACCCGCCATCTTATCACCTACACCAATTCTACGCTTCTTAGCAATGTAAACTTTAGCCATTTGAATAATACCTGATGGAAGTTCATCTCCAATGGTAATCGCAAATTTCTTACGCTTCAATTCAGCTTCAAGCTCTTTGTATTTTTTCAAGTAGTTCATAACCAAACGGCGTATCATTTCATTGGTACGATCGTCAGTTGTCCACTTGCTTAATTGAGTTACTGTAAAGTCAAGGATTTCCAAATCACGTTTCATGAATTTAGCCCCCTTAGCAATTACTTCAGTTCCCAAATAATCTTTTACACCTTGAGATACTTTGTCATTTGTTAGCGCAAGAAGTCTATCAATCAAAAGTCCTTTAAGTGCCGCTACTTTGTCATCAAACTCATCGTTCAATTTAGGAAGTAACGCTTTATCTGCATTTTTCTCACTACGTGATTTAACCACACGCGAGAATAATTTTTTATCGATAACAACACCACGCAATGAAGGAGAAGCTTTCAAGGAAGCATCTTTCACATCACCTGCCTTGTCACCAAAGATTGCACGAAGTAGTTTTTCCTCAGGAGAAGGATCTGATTCACCCTTAGGCGTAATCTTACCAATCAAAATGTCTCCTGGCTCAATGCGTGCACCAATGCGCACGATACCATTATCGTCCAAATCTTTTGTTGCCTCTTCACTTACGTTTGGAATATCAGCAGTAAGCTCTTCCATACCGCGTTTTGTTTCGCGTACTTCCAAGATATACTCATCAACGTGAATAGAGGTCAAAACGTCTTCACGAACTACGCGTTCGTTCAACACGATAGCATCCTCATAGTTGTAACCTTTCCAAGGCATGTAAGCTACCAACAAGTTCTTACCCAAAGCCAACTCACCATTTGCAGTTGAGTAACCTTCAGTCAAGATATCACCTGTTGTAACACGTTGTCCTTTCACACAAGTTGGGCGAAGGTCAATGGTCATACTTTGGTTAGTCTTGCGGAATTTAGGTACCACATACTCTTTCATCGCTGGTTCGAAGCTTACAAACTCCTCATCGGCACTTCTATCATAAAGAATGCGAATCATGTTTGCATCCACGTAATCAATAACACCATCGCCTTCTGCAGCAATTTGTGTACGTGAATCTTCAACAAGCTGTTTCTCGATACCTGTACCTACGATAGGTGCTTCAGTACGCAACAATGGAACAGCCTGGCGCATCATGTTCGATCCCATCAGTGCACGGTTGGCATCATCATGCTCCAAGAAAGGAATCAAAGAAGCTGCAATCGAAGCAATTTGTTGTGGAGATACATCCATCAACTCTACTTGACTAGGATCTACTACTGGATAATCGGCATCGCGACGCGCTTTAACCTTGGTACGGATAAATCCACCTTCGTCATTTAGCGGCGCATTACCTTGTGCAATGATTCTATCTTCTTCCTCTTCGGCAGTTAAGTAGGTAATGTTCTCAGGGTTTAAATCTACTTTAGAATCAGCTACCGTACGGTACGGAGTAGAGATAAATCCTAGATCATTAATCTTCGCATATACACACAAAGAAGAGATCAAACCAATGTTTGGACCCTCAGGAGTTTCGATAGGACACAAACGACCGTAGTGCGTATAGTGTACGTCACGAACCTCAAAACCTGCACGTTCACGAGAAAGACCACCAGGACCTAGGGCTGACAAACGACGCTTGTGCGTAATTTCGGCCAATGGGTTGGTTTGGTCCATGAATTGTGACAAGGCATTGGTACCAAAGAATGAGTTAATAACCGAAGAAATAGTCTTCGCATTAATCAAATCGATAGGAGTAAATACCTCGTTATCGCGTACGTTCATACGTTCACGGATAGTACGAGACATACGAGCCAAACCGACAGCAAATTGGTTAGACAACTGTTCGCCTACAGTACGTACACGACGGTTGCTCAAGTGGTCGATATCATCTACATCGGCTTTTGAGTTAATAAGCTCAATCAGATATTTGATGATTTCGATTATATCTTGTTTCGTCAATACCTTCACATCTGCGTCAGTCGTTAAGTTCAACTTACGGTTGATACGGAAACGACCTACTTCACCCAAATCGTATCTCTTTTCAGAGAAGAAAAGGTTATTAATAACCTCACGTGCACTTGCATCATCGGCAGGGTCTGCATTACGCAACTGACGATAGATGTATAATACCGCCTCCTTTTCAGAGTTACTTGGGTCTTTTTGAAGTGTATTGAAGATAATTGAAAAGTCAGAAAGATTAGCATCTTCCTTGTGTACAAGAATACTTTGCACACCTGACTCTATAATTTCGTCTACATGTTCAGGTTCAATAACTGTTTCGCGGTCAATAATAACCTCGTTTCTTTCGATAGAAACAACCTCACCTGTATCCTCATCTACGAAATCTTCCGTCCATGCTTTCAAAACACGTGCAGCTAACTTTCTTCCAACTACCTTCTTCAGGTTTGTTTTGTTAACTTTAATGTCCTCTGCAAGATTAAAGATTTCAAGGATATCTTTATCATTTTCAAAACCTACAGCTCTAAGAAGGGTCGTTACAGGTAACTTTTTCTTACGGTCAATGTAGGCATACATTACGTTGTTGATGTCTGTAGCAAACTCAATCCAAGATCCTTTGAATGGAATGATACGAGCCGAGTATAGCTTCGTGCCATTGGCGTGAACGCTTTGTCCAAAGAATACCCCTGGCGAACGGTGTAATTGCGATACAACTACACGCTCAGCACCATTGATAACAAAAGTACCTTTGGGTGTCATATAAGGGATTGGTCCCAAATACACATCCTGAATAACCGTATCAAAATCTTCGTGATCAGGGTCCGTACAGTAAAGCTTTAATTTAGCTTTCAAGGGCACGCTGTAAGTGAGCCCACGCTCTATACAATCATCGATGGTATAGTGAGGGGGATCAATGTAGTAGTCCAAAAACTCAAGGACAAAGTTGTTACGCGTATCTGCAATTGGAAAGTTTTCGGCAAACACTTTGTACAGCCCATCGTTTTTACGTTTTTCAGGCGGAGTATCCAGTTGTAAGAAGTCCTGGAACGACTTTAATTGCACTTCCAAGAAATCCGGATAAAGCATCGGATTCTTAATAGAAGCAAATTTAATTCTTTGATTTTCAGTTTGTAAAGACATCTGATAATGTATTTGTAGAACTTATTTTGATAAGACGCAAAAAGGTTAAGAATCCTCTTTTACGAGGATTCTTAACCGAATTACCTGATAATCAGGCGATATTACTTAAGCTCAACTTCAGCTCCAGCTTCTTCCAAAGTTTTCTTCAAAGATTCTGCTTCGTCTTTAGCTAAACCTTCTTTAACTACGCTAGGAGCACCGTCTACCATGTCTTTAGCTTCTTTCAAACCAAGACCACATGCTTCTTTAACCGCTTTAACTACTTGCAATTTAGCAGCACCTGCGCTTTTCAAAACTACATCGAAAGATGTTTTTTCTTCAGCAGCAGCTGCACCAGGAGCAGCAGCAGCAACAGCAACAGCTGCAGCAGCAGGTTCAATACCGTATTCGTCTTTAAGGATAGTAGCAAGTTCATTAACTTCTTTTACTGTCAAGTTAACTAGTTGTTCTGCAAAAGCTTTCAAATCTGCCATTTTTGTATAATTTTAATTGTTTGTTACTTAATGATAATGATATAAAAAATTATTCGGGTCTTTCGCCCAGAGTCT
>JBOFRN010000095.1:0-45834 GCA_051651025.1 Phocaeicola sp. | reverse complement strand
TGCAAAAAAAGGGATTAATCTACTATTTCGCATGATCCATTTCTTATTCCGAAGTAAGCATCATAGAAAAAAAACAAAAAGAGCCGCAAGTCACAGACTTACAGCTCTTTCATTACGCACGGGAGGAGAGGCTCGAACTCCCGACACCCGGTTTTGGAGACCGGTGCTCTACCAACTGAGCTACTCCCGTAATTGCGATGCAAAGGTACGCTATTTTTTCTAATAAACAAATAGTAAATCAAAAAAAACGCTCAATTCAGTAAAAAAGTTTTCTTTGCCAATTACATTCCATATTCTATTTTGCATAGAAAAAGCAGGCTAACATGAGACAAAAAGAAACTATACCTAAAAGAATCAGAGAGTTAAAAAAAGATCGTCCCTGTTACAGCAATCTGAAACAGGGACGATTATGAAAATGGACAATTCATCCTACTTATTGGCTAGCGACAGCTAAAGTTTAGTCACGACGGCCCATATAAATCATGATATAGTAGACCAAAGTAGCTAAAGAGCCAAGTGCAGCAACTACATAAGTATAAGCAGCCGAACGAAGCGCATCTTCTGCACCGTGGTGATTGTACGAATTGGTAATTCCAGACTTACTCAACCAAACTAAAGCACGATGACTCGCATTAATCTCTACAGGCAGCGTAATAAAACTAAATAGTGTTGTCATGGCAAACAAGATAATACCAGCAAGTAACAACTGAGGGAATGAGTTAACCATCATAATACCTCCTAGTAATACCCAAGTCATAATTGACGATGAAAATTGCACAACAGGTACCAAAGAAGAGCGCATTTTAAGCGGAGCATAAGCAGTAGCATGTTGAACAGCATGTCCACACTCGTGTGCTGCTACTGCTGCAGCAGCTACGCTACTACTACCATACACACCTTCGCTTAGGTTTACGGTCTTATTGGTAGGATTGTAATGATCGGTAAGCATACCATTGGTGCTAATTACCTTCACATCATATATGCCATTATCATTAAGCATCTTTATAGCTACATCTCTACCTGTCATACCATTTCCCAAAGGCATCTTAGAATACTTTGCGAACTTACTCTTTAAGCTTTGTTGAACAATAAAGCTAACAACTGCAATCCCAATAAATAATATCCAATACATAGTCTAATTCGTTTTAATAATTACAATTTTAAATATATAGATATTTTAGAACAAACAGCTTGCCAATCATTCTCTTTTAAAAAAGATTAAGAATAGCTGTCACTCCCCTATCAAAAGCTACTAGAACAATTTAGCAGGATACTCACCCGCTTCAATCAAAGCTGAGATTTTCTCTACTACGCTTTGGCGATCTTCTGGATAAGTTACCCCAAACCATTTGCTAGTCGTATCAAGCACCTCAACTGTGGCAGTACCATCGTTAATCAACTTATCGACCATCAAAGGAATAAAGAACTCACTTTTTAAATTCTCCATATTCTTTGAATCACTCAAGAAGTTTACAAAGAAGTCATTGCTGTATGCAAAATAATCAGGAGTGAATCCCCAGAAGTTCATACTAACAGGGGTATTGTCGCCAATAGCTACCCATGCTTCGTTCTCATCTTGATACTTAACCTCGCCATCAATACGTTGAATCTTCGTACGCTCAACAACCGAAGTCAAAAGGTTTGCATCCGTTGTACCACATACTCCACGCGATACAGTACCGCTTTCGCTCAACGTATTTCCTACACGGAATCCCACCATTGAGTAGACATTTTTGGCACCTTCAGGAAGAGCAGAAAGGAATTTTCCCATAGCCTGGAAAGAGTCACGACCGTAAAAATCATCGCAATTAATGACTGCAAAAGGCTCATTAATTACGTTTGCACCCATCATTACTGCATGGTTTGTTCCCCAAGGTTTCACACGTTCTTCAGGACAAGTAAACCCGGCAGGTAGTGCATCGATCGATTGGAATACCAACTCGCATGGAATGTGTCCTTCATATTTTGAAATAATCTTTTCACGGAAATCTTGTTCAAAATCTTGACGGATTACGAACACCAACTTGCCAAAACCAGCATTGATTGCATCGTAAATCGAGTAGTCCATAATCGTTTCGCCATTAGGGCCCAAACCGTCTAATTGTTTTAAGCCACCGTAACGGCTGCCCATACCAGCAGCTAATAAGAATAAAGTAGGTTTCATAGTTTTTATTTAATTACATAAACATTTGTTTCGGATGCAAAGTTAAAAAATATAGTGGGCGCATCGTAAACAAATCGACCAAAAAATAGTAGATTTTAGCCATTTACCTATTAAAATGGATAACCGATTGCAAAGTGTAAACCTAAACCATCTTTAAACTTCGGAATATTGTAATATCCGCTTTTACCCGTTTCGTAAGGGGCGTGAAGGGCAACTCCTAAATCCAAACGAATAACCAAGAAACTTAAGTCATAACGTACACCAGCACCGGTACCAAGTGCTATGCTATTCAAGAATCCACCGTCTGTAAGCTTAGAGTTGGGCAAATCACTGTTCTCTTTCAATAGCCACACGTTACCTGCATCGAGGAAAAGTGCTCCATACAAATCGCCCAATATAGGGAAGCGATACTCTAGGTTGGCCTCTATTTTAAAATCACCGGTCTGATCTATGTATCCGTATTGATTCGTAGCATCGGGTATGTAACGGCCTGGCCCTAATGAACGAACTGTAAATGCACGCAAACTATTTGCTCCTCCTATATAGAATTGCTCACTATAAGGGGCTATCGATTGGTTTCCATAAGCAAAAAGTGCACCTACCATAAACCGAGAGGCTAAGTGTTGTTTCTCAGTAATTTTATGCAAGTGTCTCACCTCCGAGGTAAACTTAAGAAACTGCGCATAAGGGCTATTCAAAAGCTTCTTGTTGGTCTCTTTCAAACCACTTCCAAAAGCAGCATAGATAAGTGATGTAATATTACCAGCCGATGTCACCGATCCTTGCCACCACAATTGGTTTCTATTGCGAGCCGAGGCATTGTCGTAGGTAATGGTATAGCCCATGGCTGGAATAAACTGATTACCCAGACTCAACGCCAATGATTTGTTATTGGCCATAATGGAGTCGAAGCCAACCGTTGTAGATTGAAGGGTATTGAAGGTTAAGCGGAAAGGGGTAACCGAATGTTTCCAACGACGGTTAAATTGAAAGTCGTAGGTTACATTTCCACCAAAGGAGAGCATCTTAAAGAATCGCGCTCTATTTAACTGATCAACATAGAGTTTAAAACTGGTTTGTGCAGGGAAAAAAGTACGTTGTTCACGAGCACTTTGCCAAGGAAGCACCAAGCGCGGATAATCTAAAGAGGATGAGATACCCAATTCGTACGAATTCAGGGTCGATTTATCACTAACACCTCCTACCGAACGCGTTTGCCACTCGTAAGAACCCTTTACTTTAAAAGAGAGTTTGGCAGCCGTACGCAGAAAGTTCCGTCGAGTCAGACTAAAAATAATACCTGGACCTACTTGGTTGGTGCTCTTACTTTTTAAATTAAACTCGAGCTCTCCATCATAAGGTAGATCGAACATCGCATTAATATGTACATCGAGGGTATCACAGCTAGGGAGGCTATCTTTAGGCAAATACCGAAACTCTGCATATTTAAAGACATTTAGTTTGGCCAATGCCTCTTGCGAATAGCTTTGGAGCGCTTGCGAGTAATACATGCCCTCGCGATAGTAGAGGCGTCTACGCAAAGCCTGCTCACGTATACCTGGCTTGTCGCCATGATAATGAATAATCATATCGTTATGCACAAGCGAATCGGTAGGCTCCTCCCCATTATAACCTGTCAGGTGTACAACGGTCTTCCCTATCCGATAGGTTTTTTGTGCTTCACTAGGCAGTCCAGCTTTGGGCACTATTTGCAACTGCACAAAGCCTGGTTTCTGAATGGTATCGGCACGATAAGCTACAAATTCGGGGCGGAAATAGAAGTAGCCTCGATTGCGGAAGAGGGTGCTTAATCGTTGACGCTCCTCTTCCAATTTAATAACACTAAATGGATCGCCCTTTTTAACTACGGCACGTTCCTTTGTGCGTTGTATGAGCGAATCGGCTCGGAGTGGAAAATTCACATAACGAATCGAATCGTATAAATAGGGGCTATTCATCTCAACCCGATAGTTCAGCTTCACCTTTTTCGGGTTTTTGAGCGTATCTATCGAATAAGAAACCTTCCCTTGAAAGAAACCATACTCACGCAACAAGTTCTCACCAATCTTCACCCGCGTATCAGGATTTACTGCCGATAGGTAAACCGGTGTAGAAGCCAATCGGCGATAGAACCAATTACCTATCCCCTTCTTATCTGCATACTTGTATAAACCATTGTACATCCACAATCCATAAGGAATAGGGAAACGTAGTGAACTACTACCCAATATGGCATGATTGGGTGGGTATGCAAGTGCAGCGTCAACCTCCTCAAAGGCTGTTACACCCGCATCACTCTTATCTTGGTTCACAATTTCCATTTTCTTTACCCCTACATAGAGCTGCTCACCCTCGGCCAAATGTTTGGTCGTAGAGCAAGAGGCAAAGAAAATAAGCAACGTTATAAACCATCCTAGTTTTATATATCTATTCTTCCAACTCATCATTTCTTTCTTTTAAAAATAAATAGCTCGTCCAATCGACTCATTTTACGGTGAAGCACTAAACCCACACCCGTTTCAATAATCTCGCCTTCTAGAATACTTTCGTAGTTCTTTTCGTGGAATAGTTTTACATTTCGCATTCCACTCGGATCCAATCGGTATTCGATGGCAACATTATCGATAAAACTCTCGCCTTGGCTGCTTGTTTTTCCGGTCGATACAGTTCCACCAATCACGATGCGGAAACGGTTGTTCCAGAATCTTCTTGCAAATTGGAAATTGTAATCGGTTCGTTTGCCTCCCCCTTCTTCATTATCTACAGTCTCCATACCCAAGTTTATATCGAGTGCTTTTCCAGCAATATTCGAGATCTCACTTTGCAAGAAAGAGTTCAGCGCATTGTTGGCACTAAAGGATCCTGAAGTCGATCCCTCGCCGATATACATACCAGTAACCAACATGGTCACGGCCATTTTACCTCGTTCTTCGGCACTTACAGCATTCAGTTTATCTTGTATAGTAGCATCTTCGGGAGCTGTAAGTACAAAGTTAAGCCCTGGGTTCTCTAAGCGTTGGGTAATTTGAACCCCCGCATTGAACGATACCATCCTGCTAGCCTTTCCCTCTTCTGAGACAGAGGCGCGTATGGCCTCGGTAGCTGTGATATTCATGGTAGGATTCATCGGATTTCCCGTCCACTCCACATAACTTCCATTTAAGACCTTAAAGGTTTTTAAAGGGATAATGGGTATTTGATACTTCATCTCCCCACTAATTAGCCCGTATCGGCCATACAATAACATCTCTCCGCGAGGTGTGTATTGGAACGAAAGATCACCTCCCCCCTCTAACAACACATAGTTTGACCCATCAGGAGTAAGATGCACTTGTGCTTGTGCCGATTGGTCAATATTGATGGTCATACTTACATCCATACCTTGAATGGATACATCTCTCGAGGTCGTACTTTCATACGTTATGGTATCGCTAAAGTTTACAAACTCTACCAAGTCATCTAGTCGGTCATTTACCGTAAGCGGTGCATCCTTCATGATGTAGGTTACATTGGTTCTTCCCAACAAGTTCATATTACCCCGTATGTTAAGCCCTTCAATTGGACCCCGAACGGTTGCTCTAAAGTCTACATAGACTTTTCCAAATACAGAAGCACGTTTGGTCTTGGGTGCATTTACCAACTCATAGTTCTCAGCATTGAGTCTCAAATCGACATTAACTTGTTCTAGATTGGTCAAATCTACAGCTCCATCGACTGTAAAAGGGTTCTCACCCTTGGTGTAAATAGAGAAATTATTAAAGAGCATTTTACTATTCACCACCTGAATGGGACGGTTATCAAATCTAAAATTAGCCGAATAATCGGGCATATAAACCGCTACTGAATCGAACATCAAGTCACCATCTAGCATCGGTTTCATGGGATTTCCTTTGGCAGTGAGTGTACCATTCAGCGTTCCACTCAACTCAGCCATCTGCTCAGGTATAAAAGGGTTAGAGACATTGAGTGGAAACTCATTCAGCTTTATTCCAGCATAGAGTCCACTTTTCTCTTCGGTTTCAGGCAGATAAATTCCTCCCCACCGGGCTATTTCATTGCTATTATGTCGCACATATCCATCGACCGAATGGCCTTTATCCTCACGAGGCAGATAAACTGCACTCAACTCCCAGTCGCCTAGATTACTACCTTCATAGATAAACTGCTCCACCTCTACATCGGCACTCAAGGTTTGAGTAGCCTCTGTAGCTATATAGTGTGCATGCACCCCCAACACTCCCTCTATATTAGGCATATAAGGCATGACTCTACGAAACTCTTTCAGGTCAATCTTATAGAGGCCGAGTGAGAAATCGTGCAGAGCTGTCGAATCTTCTTTCGACGTAAACATATGAACACCACACCCTTGTTTATCATACATCTGTACATTTCCCTCTATCCACCCTTGATTGCTTAGATAGAAATAGTTATCGGCATTTAGGTTGAATGGACGGTACACAATGGTAGGTTGTTCGGGAAAGAAATTTAAACGAATCCCCTCTTTCTCTAAATCGGCTGCCAATCCCAAGTAGACACCCTTCTCTTTGCGTGCATTCAGGTGTTGCATAACTAGCTCTATGCGATTGGCCTTTACCTCTCCATCCAGCTTCATCTCGAAGCCCTCTTGGTTCGGCTTGGTACGATTCACCACACTCGTTCTTAATTGAATGGCCTCTAGTTCTTCTTGAATACGTATAGAAATGGTATCGATTACCAAACTATCTGCATGCAATCCCCTCATTAAGAAGTTGCCATTTACCCCTGTCTCGGGGGATGTGCGAAAAGCGAGTGATAAATTATCATAAGCCACACCATTCATAGAGAGCACATTGTAAATAGGATTCATCTTACCCGCACTTACTTTAAGATCCATGGTGGGATACAAGGCTTTGAGCGCCTCTTGATTTATCTCTTTTCGTTCTAACTGCTCTTGCGTCTTGGCCACCCAGCTATTAACTTGTGCAAGAAAGGCATCGAGCCCGCCTAACCCCACAAAGGTCAAATCTAAATCGCCCGCTTTCATAAAAGCAGTTACCGAATCGGACAGAGTATAGAAACCTGCTACTAAATCCTTAGCCACTACGGTACGCTTATCGGTAATAAAACGATTATTTAGCAGCGAGGCATCAATCGATAGCTTCTCTTTTAAATTGGTTTCTAGCTTCACATCAAGCTGATGTGCCGTATTTAGGTTGGTTTTACTTAAGCGCAAAGCATCCCAATCCAATCCATTTACATCTACCAAGAGTTGGGCTATCACCTCTTGAGGATTCAACGTAGCATCGAGCTTGGCTTTTAAATCAATCTCTCTATTTTTGACAACTAGATCCATCAAGGCCTTTTCACGCTCTTTCGAGGCGTTTAGGGTTATACCCGATAGGTTGTAAGAGGCGTATTGAAACTGCTCCAAGAGTGCATTTGCTTGAAAAGTAGTAGTTGGCGAAAAGAGGTCGTAACCTACCCCATTGGCCAACATATGGAAGGTAAGCATGTAGAGCGAATCGGTAGGCAGGTACTGATTCAGGTCAAAATCATTGATAGCCACTTCGGCACGGTAAGCTGTAGTTGCCAAGTTATATTCGGCAAGTAATCTGGCTGCATGACTCATGGTAAAATCTTTCTTTAACGAAAGGGAGTCATTCCCGGCATGAACCAACAAGGTATCCATCTGGTTGTAGGCACTAAAGCGGGGTTGCGCTAAGATAAGATCGGTCATTATTTGGTTGCCCTTGACCGAAAAGTTTGCACTGAGTCGGGTACCCGTAGGTATGGCAATACCAGGTGCTAGTTTACCTATAAAATCAAGATTTTCGGTTTGAGCCTCTAATTTAATAGCACCCCCACGCTGTGTGCTATCTACCAGGTGTACCAGTTCGCCTTGCATAGTCAGCTCGAAAGCAGTAGGTATACCCACTTGCACACCTGTCAATTTGAGTTCCTGTAGCGTACCATCAATTCCTGCACGCAATCGGAAAGGCTCATCGGGGTAACTAGCGAGAAACTCCTCATCGACTCCATTCATAAAGAGCAACAGATCTGGTTTAGCTAATTCTCCCATCAGTTGAGCTGTGATCCACCCCTCTTTGCGCCCACTCAGCACTTCCCAATCGAACGATGCGTCTAGCTCTACGAACGATGATGGAGTAGCAGCTCTAAGCCCTGTAACTCGCATCACTTGGCTATTTGAAAGAAGTTTTCCAGATGTAGATGCCCACTCCAACCCCGAAGCTTCGCGCATAGAAAGTTGACGAATAACCGCACGCATATCGCGCTCTTTGTAGAAAAGAGAATCCACCTGTACCTGAATTTCTGAAAAGTTTAGGTGGGCAGGATCAAAATAACGATTTTCTAATTCATCCTCCGAAAGTTGCAATTCTCCTTGATCCATGCGAAACATCGCATCGCGAATATGAAACTTATCGAGAGAATAAACCGATTCGTGCAAATCAATAAAACCATTCTTTAGCTCTGCTTTTCTGATCGTAGTCGCTAGAGAGAGGGAGTCGAGTGGCATTTGCATAGCAAATGATACATTCTCCACATCTACCTGATTAAGCACCAACTTCCAGAAAAGGCTCTCACTTTGAGTGGTATCTTCGGGAAGCGAATCAGTAAGAGAGAGTTTTATATCACTATCTTTGAGTAATGCTTGGTTAATAAGTGCCTCCTCGGGTCCTAAATCGACTCCACGACTACGAATAAAGAGCTCGCCTATGTTTCCCTCTATTTGCATACCCGGAATAAGCGTACCACTATTAAGCAATGCTTGCTGCAAAGAGATACCCTCTATTTCCACTCGCTTTTTTAAGAGTGGAAGCAGTTCGACTTTTACCTCCATACGTTTTAAGTGAAGCAGTGTATCGGCCTCATCCGAAATGGCTTCAACCTCGGTCACCACCAAGTTAAGCGGAAAAGAGAGTGAAATACGACCTACTTGTATCGTAATTCCTGTGGCTTTTGAGGCATAGCTGGCAGCCTTATCTACCAATACATTCTGTATAGGAGGCAGATAAATAAGGATACCAAGTAAAGTGAATAACAGGAAGGGAGAAGCGATAATCCACACTATCCAGCGTATCTGTTTTTTAGTCATAATTAGAAACAATTGCACAATTTGTATATGCAAATGTAAACAAATAACTGAAACAATGGTTGTGGCTACTCCTGAATTCTTTATTCTCTATTTTCACTGCTTGTTTTTAGAGAATTCAAGGTGATCTATACTAACAGCTTGGTTAAGGTTGCACAAAGGTAACTGATCATTCTTAAGCAATTACCCAATCAGGCAAACTACCTGAAAATCAATCTCTAAATTCGGATTGGTAATAGTACAGAATGCATATCAACTTCAATTTAGAGAGCTCTGATCTGACAGGTTATTAAAAACGAAAAGATTTGACATTCTAGAGCTATAAAATCGGTTTATCTTCTACCGATTGATTACCTCTAAGCAGAGCTCTCTCTTTTTACACAAAAAGAATTCGTACTCCTCAGCAATAGGCAAGTATCTCCTAGTAGATGTATCGATTTGAACATAGAAGTCTTGATAAAATAGAATGACCTCCAACGAATATTTACATTGGAGGCCATAATAGGTTGGCTATTGTCAAACAATACAAATTAAGCAAAACCAGTCCATCGCTCAATGAAGTTATGCATACAACTCAAATATAAACCGAGCACCTTTTTTATAATTTGTATCTACTGAGAGTGCACCGTTAAGCCTGTGTGCCATCAGCGAGCAAATAGGTAATCCTAGCGCATTGCCACGAAGTAAATCGCGTACGCGGGAGAAGGGAATAAAAAGGGTTTCAAGCTCTTCGGGTGCGATTCCAGCACCTGTATCTGTTACAATGAACTGCCCCGAATCGGCTCTTCGCTTTTTAAATTCAAGGGTAATTCTTCCTTCAGTAGTGTGAACCGATGCATTTCGCAAAAGGTGAAGAAGTATTCTCTTTACAACCTCCTCATTGGTTTTAAGCATGACATGCGGAGGTGTATTTACCACAGCTGTAACCCCCGGTTTAAATTGAACTTGAGCTTGTTCCATCACCTCTTTACACAAACTGCTTATGGAAATACTTTGCATTGGATAGGGCTCATCTTTCCGCTCTTCCACCCCAATAAAGGTTTCAATATCTTTCACCAACTTATTTAGCGCCTGAATAGATTGAGAGGCAGAACTATTGGCAGGCATAAGTTGCTTAGTTGACTCTTCAATCATCGAGAGTGAAGGCTCAAACTGTGCCGCTATGTTGCGAATTAATTTTGATTTTTGTGCATTGGTAGCCTCCGTCGTTATCAATCGATTTCTTAATTTACGGCATCGGATGGTTTTTTTTGCCAAAGAGAGCCAAGTAATAAGAAGAGCAGCAAGCAACAAACCACTCACAATGCAGCACACAACAATCACTAAATATTGGGTTTTAATCTTACTCTCTTTCTCTTCCAGTATTTTGTGCGTATTCTCTTTCTCAAGTGCTAATTCTTGCAACTCTTTCGTAGCCTCAACCCCTTTTATAGAATCTTTCCAATGGGTATAAAGTTTACGCATGGCAATAGCTAGCGATGCATTATTGGATGTTTCGGCATAGTTCAACATCTCCTTATACGAAGAATCTTTCTCTGAGTCAGTTTTATCCAAAGTACGGTACTGAAAAAGTTGCTTATAGCTTTCAAGGCTCTTTTCCGTCAGGCCCATTTGCTGGTAATAATTAGCCTCTGTCAGCCAAAAGTCTTCGAGTAGTGAGGGAGTATTTAATTCTTGTACATAGGTACGTAGCAACTGCAATAAACGATTGGCTTGTTCACTATTCTTTAAGCGAGTGTACATTCTCAATCGCTCCTTATTAACCCAATAACGAAGTTCATTTTGTGGTTTCTGAGTCTCTTTTTCTGCATTGCTAATTAGCGCATCCAATTGTCTGCAAGTTGCAAAAGCATCTTGATAGCGCTGCTCTTGCGTAAATGAGAGACTTACTTTCACACCCTCTTCAACTGCTTGCTGATATTGTTTTTTCTCACTCAATTGAGTAAAAGTCTGCCAGCGAGCAGTAGGCGAAGGCGCATCTGTCTGTGCCTGCCCTATAGAAAAGCTATAAAAGCTTACAAAAAGTAATAGAAGTATTTTTGTTTTCATCGCTATCTTTCAGTTTTATTGGTTAATCGTCAATAAACAATACCCAGAGAATATGCGCTAAAGAATCATTTAAATTTTAGACAAATATAGCAAATAATCTACAAAACAAACAGTTCAGGTTGACAAATAGCTTGAAAGAAGACTTAAATTGTATAGAATATACAATCGTAGAATTACCACACTAAAGCTCTATTTGATTAACCCCATCAAATAGAAAAAACTCAGAAAAACCTGATTGTGAGAAGTTTAAAAAAGAGGAATACAATTACCTAAAGCAGACAAAAGATAGATAAAAAAAAAGTGTCAATTCATTCTTGCTACACAATTGTAGCTTGTAGAATGAATTGACACTTTTTATCAAAGTTGAGCTTGTATATAAATGCTAGACTTTTTAGTTAGCCAAAGCCTCAATAAGCGCTTCGGGAGAAAGCAATGTTTGCTCACCGGTAGTCATGTTCTTAAGCATTACTTTTTGCTCTTTCATCTCATTCTCACCCACAATCGCCACGAATGGAATCTGCTTGTTATTAGCATAGCTCATCTGCTTCTTCATCTTTGCTGAATCAGGATACATCTCGGCACAAATACCTGCTTTACGTGCAGCCGCTAGGATAGGCATGCAGTAAGCCGCCTCGGCCTCACCAAAATTCACGAAGAAAAGTTGCGTACCATTCACCGCTTCTTTGGGATAAAGATCGAGTTGGTTCAACACATCGAATATACGATCTGCACCAAAAGAGATACCAACACCCGATACCCCATCCATGCCAAACACACCGGTTAAGTTGTCATAACGACCACCCCCACAGATACTACCAATTTGTACATCGAGTGCTTTTACCTCAAAAATAGCTCCTGTGTAGTAGTTTAATCCACGCGCTAGTGTTAGATCTAACTCTACATCACATTGAATGCCTTGTGTAGCCAAAGTAGAGAGAATAAATTCGCTCTCCTCTACCCCTTTTACACCCACCTCACTTGCAGCAAGAACCGTTTTAAGAGTTTGTAATTTCTCTTCGTTGGTTCCGCTCAACAAAATAATAGGTTGCAGTTTGTCAATCGCCTCTTGGGGAATACCTTTGCCAGCCAACTCCTTGTTTACGTTGTCCAAACCAATTTTATCAAGCTTATCAATAGCTACGGTAATATCTACAATTTTATCGGCTTCGCCAATGATTTCAGCAATACCTGTCAAGATTTTGCGATTGTTTATTTTAACCGATACGCGAATGTCCAACTGTTGGTATACTTGGTCAATCATTTGCACCAACTCTACCTCGTTTAACAATGAGTTGCTACCTACCACATCGGCATCGCATTGGTAAAACTCGCGGTAACGTCCTTTCTGCGGACGATCGGCACGCCATACGGGTTGAATTTGGTAACGTTTAAAGGGGAACGAAATTTCGTCACGATGCATCACTACATAGCGTGCAAAGGGAACAGTCAAATCGTAACGAAGTCCCTTTTCGCTAAATTTACTAGCTAGCTTCGTGGCGTTACGGCTCAACAACTCCTCGTCGGTAATGCCCGAGAAGTAGTCGCCTGAGTTCTGGATTTTAAACAATAGTTTATCGCCTTCATCTCCATACTTACCCATCAAAGTCGATAGATTCTCCATGGATGGAGTTTCGATTTGTTGGTATCCAAAGAGATGGAATACGCCTCGAATGGTATTGAATATATAGTTTCGTTTCGCCATCTCTACAGGCGAGAAGTCTCTAGTTCCTTTAGGAATTCCGGGTTTTGCTGCCATACTGCTTATAACTCATTAATTTGAAAGGACAAAATTACACTAAATTATTCGATTGGCGATAAAGGAATCGCGCTTTTTTACACATCACTTAGCTACTGAAAGTGAAAAGAATAAAAGGAGAAAAAAATGCAAAGAAGAACAGAACATAAAAGTGACTAATTAAAATGTCATTCCATCTTAAAAATGAAAAGAGCGGAATGGATATCAAACAAGAATTTCCTTACATAATAGCCAGAAATGCAAAGAAAGAAAAACAAATAACTATATTTGTAAAAACCTATTTCATTTAGACACCTTTTTAATCACCAGAGTGATCATGGCCTACCGATTAATTATTCTATTCCTCCTTACTACAGAACTAGTGTATGGATTCAACTACACGGATAGCGTTCAGACTACGTTCGAGAAGTATGCTCAAAATATAGAAAGAAATAAAATACCTGAGCAACATTTACTCATGACGGACACCTTATTAGAGATGGCAAATAAGGAAAATCGTACCGACCAAAGACTAAGAGCCTATGAGCTCAAGCTTATTCATGCATGTACTTATAACAAAGACGAATTTATTGATTCACTCTACACTATTTGTGTAGAGCTTTGCGACAGCTTGAATGATAAAAAAAGGCATCTTAAAAACTGGGGAAATCTAATAAGATACTACTCTTCAAAAGGTAACACAATTGGGCAGGCCCTTGACGAGCTTATAAACTACCAAAAGTTAGCCATTCAACTAAATGATAAGCAAGCAGTCATGTCTAGTTTCTACATCATTGGAAGCTGTTATTATTCGTGGAGTGATTATATTACCGCTCTTTATCATTTTGAGAAATCAATTCAGTATGGAGAACAAAATGAATTAAACATAGGATTTGGAACCTATCACAATGTAGCAGCATGTGCAAGACTAAACGGCAACTACGAGTTGAGTCTAAAGTACCAAAAAAAGGCGATGGAAAGCTACCAAAGCTTGGCCCGATCAGATGAGGATTATATGTTACTGCTAACAGGACTGCTACGCGATTACATTGCCATAAGTGACTCTGTAGGTAGCAACGTAGTCGAGAACATTTTTCATGAAATACAACAAGAGATCGTAAAGCATCCTCCCTTAAGAGTCTACCACCAGCGTCGTTACAATGATGCCATGTTTTTTTATTATTCCGATTTTAAGAAAGAGCCCTTCGTGGCAAAGAAATATTTAAACGATGGCAAATACTTGATGGCTAACCTAAATAATGCCAAAGCCTACTATGCAACTAAAGAGTATAAACTTGCTGCTGACAACTACAAAGAAGCATTAGAAAAGATACGAATAACCCAGTCGAATCAAATAGGCTACCAATTAAAGAAGTATTTAGAGCAGTATGACTACGAAGTAATTAAAGGAGCAATTCACAAAGAGGAGTTGGAAACAACTCACCGCCAATTAGAGGCTGCAAAAGAGAAGGCACTTCTTACCAAACAGCGTAAGAGTTGGCAGCTGGCATTTTTTATCCTATTTATCGTTGTAGCAGCAACTGCTTTTATTCTAATACTCAGAAAACACATTAAGAAAAGAGAGAAGACTAAAAGCCGAGAAGGAGAAGGCAGAACATACGGAGCAACTTAAAAGTCTCTTCCTTCAAAATATGAGCCACGAAATTCGTACCCCACTCAGTGCTATTGTTGGCTTTAATCATATTCTTCATGAGAATAGTGGAGATACACTGAACGAGAATGAGAGAAAGGAGATTATTCAGATGATCGAAACGAATGTAGAGCTACTTCAAACGTTAGTAAGTGATGTACTGGATATGTCGAAGTTCGAAAGTGGAACTTACAACGTAAAAATCACCGAGATTGATCCTGAGCATCTATGCGCTACAATCATAGAGAGTGTACGTGGAAAAAACAAAGCCGACGTTGAGTTAAAGTATGCATGCCATCCCAAAGGCATAACGATTCGAACCGATGCACAACGCTTACAACAAGTCTTAATTAATTTTATGACGAATGCGTGTAAATATACAGAGATGGGCAGCATAACATTGGGATATGAGTTAAGAGACAACAGTATCTTGTTTTCAGTAAGTGACACCGGAGTGGGTATAAACTCCAAAGATGCCGAAAACATCTTTTTGCGCTTTAGTATGCTCGAGAAATCGGTAACTGGTACCGGGTTGGGATTACACATTTGTAAGCTTATATCGAATATGCTCGGAGGAAAGGTCTATTTAGACACGACCTATAAAGAGGGTGCGCGTTTTATATTTAAGATTCCACTTACTACTTAATCACCTATTAACCACTAATTAAGTAGCATACTGAAAAGATAATGGAAGTCGATTTGGCTAGCAAATGGAAAAGCTTTTTTAGAAAGGGTATGAATAATAAAATGTGGTTAATGAACTAGCAACTTATCAAAAGCACGATTAATTATGATTCAGTTCATCTCTTACGGCTAGTTTAGCGAATAGAAGAATGCAATCCAAATATTTTCGTCAATTGAAGCAATGGCATAATAGTCCTAATAGGAGAGACAACATCTTGCACTATGACTCAAAAAATAGCTTGCAAAAAACATTGCCTACTAGAAAACTCAAACTCTCCTATAAATAAAGCTGTTTTTACAGCGAAGGATATATTTTTCTGTTTTTAATCACTATTTATTTTATTTTACAAGTAAAATGTATTACGTTTGCGAAATATATTTAAAAGAACCCTATTTATTATCCTTAGAACTATTTGATTCCTAAAACCTTAAAATGAATAGAATCAAGAGAAACGATTTGCTCTGGATTTGTTATAACTTTAGATAAATTAAAACATGAAAAAAATTTTATTGGGCGTATTAGCGAGCGTCAGTTTGGCTTCTTGCCATAAAGAGTTCTCCTCTTTGTATGTAGAACCAAACATAGAGAACTTTATTCTTACGGAGAAATACCAAGTACCTGTGAAGGAAGGCTTTGTTACCAACGTAATGCTTGGAGAAGATACAATTTTTGTAGGAAATGTATCGGTGGCTATCGATATACCAAAGTATAAAACAACTTCTCGTTCATCGGGAACTATAACCACCTATACTCCTGATAATGGCAATGATAAATTTTACCATGCCACTGCAGAGGGAACCTTGATATTTGAAGACTTAGATAATGGTGACAACGATTACAACGACTTTGTATGCCACATAAAAAATACAATGCGCGCTAACATCAAACCAAATTCTATTTTTGTTCAAAATATGAAATTCGAATCGTTCGATGTAACTCCCAAAGCGTTGGGAAATATATTGCCTATTGCCTTTGGCTATGAGATTGTACGCACAGATCTCAATGAAATTATTGCCGATGTACTCATATTTGAAGATATTCGCCAAGAGGCCTTCGGAGGTAAAGAGGGATTTATCAATACAGAAACTGACAAAGAGTTTGTAGAAACCAAGCTGTTTCATAATAAATTTGACCACCGAGCCTATACACCCGATAATTTACATACGGATCATATCCACGTAAACTATTTCATTAAAGTAGGAGACAAGAAAAGATACAGTGCGAATACACACAACCAACAGCTTACGCTAAACAACACCCCTTATGGTTTGTTTATTCCCAACACGAATTCGTTTCTTTACCCTCAAGAGAAAGTAACAATCACCCAGGCTTACCCTAACTTCGAAGCATGGTCAAAAGGAGCGCAAACAAACCCATTCCAAGAGGTTCGCGAAGAGTTTCTTTACGTAATTAAATAGTGGAAAGAAAGGGTTTGCTTGGCTAACAAAAGGAGCAAAAAACTAGCATTTTGCTAATATCCTCGTGTCATTAACTAAAAACAGCCTGGATGAATACCCCAACAGGCTTAACTAAAACATCCGTTTTCATACGCTCTCTTTAGCATATGAAAACGGATGTTTCATTTCACTTTACTCGATTTTTACAAATCGTGTTGTTGCAATCTATATGCTGCCATCTCTTCGTACTTGGTACCCGGCATTCCGTAATTGCAATAGGGGTGAATAGAGATACCACCGCGTGGAGTAAAGATACCCGTAACCTCAATATACTTAGGATCCATCAACTTAATCAGATCTTTCATAATGATATTTACACAATCTTCGTGAAAATCACCGTGGTTGCGGAAGCTAAATAGGTATAACTTTAAGCTCTTGCTCTCTACCATGTTAATATTGGGTAGGTAGCTGATGCGAATCTCTGCAAAATCGGGCTGACCCGTAATGGGGCAAAGACTGGTAAATTCAGGACAGTTAAAACGCACCCAATAGTCGTTACCAGGGTGTTTATTTACAAACGACTCAAGCACCTCGGGTGCATAATCGGAACGGTAAGTGGTGGTACCACCTAGCAACGTTAGTTCATCTTCTCTTTTCATATGCATATTTTTATTCTTCTATCTGTAGTAATCTAGGCAAAGCAGATACGGCATTAACTTACTTTGCCTCATACGTAGTAACAATTACCTGAGAAAGTTAGCCACTTGTACGCACAAAGTTAGTGTTTGACCCGAGTGCAACATCAAAAACAAGCCAGTATTTAGGAAAAAGCGAGCAGCGAATTGGTTTATTTCAAAACCATCTGCACACCTTAACTCTTATTTCATTGAATTGCTCTCCTCTTTATGAGCCAAATAGCACTCCAATCCTTCGCGACGTAGCTTACAAGCAGGACACTCCCCACAACCATCACCTTGCACACCGTTGTAACAAGTAAGCGTTTCGTGACGAATCAGTTCAAGTACACCCAGTTCATCGGCCAACGCCCAAGTCTCTGTTTTATCAATCCACATCAAAGGAGTATGTAGCACAAACTGCTCATCCATGGCTAGGTTTAGAGTAACATTGAGCGACTTAATAAAGGCATCGCGACAGTCGGGATAGCCGCTAAAATCAGTTTGAGAAACACCGGTTACAATGTGATTAATCCCTTTTTCGCGTGCATAGACCGCAGCAATACTCAAGAAGAAGAGGTTTCGGCCCGGTACAAAAGTGTTAGGAAAAGAGTCTGTTGGCTTCTCCTGATCCATAACCAAGGTGGAATCGGTCAGGGAGTTTCTACCTAAAGAGCCTAGGAAAGAAACATCCATTGCTTCGAATTCCACCCCAGCTTTCTTCGCTATTTCGCGGGCTAAATCGACCTCTTTTACATGTTTTTGCCCATAAATAAAGCTAAGGGCATAGACTTTTTTAAACCTCTTGATGGCCCAATACAGGCAGGTAGTGGAGTCTTGCCCTCCACTAAAAACCACCAGAGCACTCTCTCTATTCATGGCTATAAATCTTTAATTTTTAACACATTGTAAGATATATCCGTATCGTACACATCAGTTCCCTCTACGCGTTTCACATAATCTACGACTTTGATCGTGAGGGGCAATACCAGGATTTCATAAGCGGTTTTAAGTACAACTTGTACACCGACCATAATTACAAGTTCATTGAAGGGAATGACTCCGCCAAATGCAAGAGGGAAGAAAATTAAGGAGTCGGCACTCTCACCCACCAAGGTAGAGACTACGGCTCGAAGGGAGAAGTTCTTCCCACCCGAGGCTATCTTCATTTTACTCATTACATAGGCATTGAGAAACGATCCTACCAAAAAGGCGGTAAAGCTAGCAGCAGCTATACGAGGAGCCATGCCAAACACAAAATTAAAGCCTTCCTCGCCTTCCCAAAAGGGTGCAGCAGGCATAGAGACGGCAAGTTGCCCCAGGGCAACGACAAAAAAGTTCATGGCAAACCCCACCCAAATCATGAGGCGTGCTTTACGAAAGCCCCATACTTCGGCTATACAGTCGTTAATAATGTAGGAGATAGGGAATACAATTAAACCGGCAGTGACGGTTATTCCATAGAGTTGGACAACTTTGGTTTCCAACAAATTGGCTGCAATGAGGCATACACAGAAAAGGATGCCCATGAGCATAAAAGATACAGATACAGTTTTATTCTTCATCTTCTTGTTTTTTACGTGGTGGTCTAGAATACACGACTGCTATTCGCAGCATCGGATGTAATTAGTTAATTGAGGTGCAAAGGTAGAAATAAAAAGGGGTTGCTGCAAAAGTGATAAGATTATTTCAGAAATTATAGGAGGACGCATGGTAAGGGTCAGCTAAATTGCTTTTCTCCGTTTCGACGACACGCTTTACTTATACATATTTTAGCCCCTTTCTTACACTCTTTGAATTGTAAGAAAGGGGCTAAAAATAAAACGCTTAATAACCAAGAAGCGTGACTTATCTGTTTTAGGGGTTTCGTTCTTTGTACCAAGTGGGAATAAAATCACCGGGCAACCCCTGTGAGGCGTGTTCCTCTTTGGAGAGAACCTCTAGGAGTGCGTACTCACTCCAAGCAGGGTCGCCCATTCTATAATCCAGGTAATTGGTTTGACTCACCTTGAGGCGGTATTCAAATCCCTCTTCGTATTCAAAATCAGGTAAACTAGCAGTAAAGGGGGTCCATTCTTGGGCATCAGCGATCTTCACCGCATAGAGATCGGCAACGGCATACATACCACTTCCCACTAAGCCTGGCACTTTCTTGGAGGCTACTACAATCTCATACTCTAGGTAGTCGGTTACCGTTCTCTCCTGCTCTTTATTTTTTAAGCTACAGCCAACGAGTGTCGTAAGCAGGAGCAAGCATATAAAATGCTTTACTACTAAAAGGTACTTCATATCTTTCAATCTTTAGGGTTTCTATTTAATTATGGAGTATAGAAATGGGTATTTTACAATCCTAACTTTTTCTTCAACGCTTTAGGCAGTGCATCTTTGTGCATCATGACATAAACCGTTTTAGCACGCACATAGCTCTCGGACATGTTCAGATAACCACCAAACTTGTTGCGCTCCGTGCCCCACGAGTTTTTAGTGATGTAATACTTCGTTCCATTTTGATCTTTCGTAATACCCGTTAGGTGCATCAAATGATCGTCGGTCGTTACAAAAGCTTCGTAGCCCTCTTGGCGCACTTCGGGTGTTACCACCACTTCGGGATAAGGCTGTTCGAATTTGTACACCTCCTCTAAACGCTCTTTTTCATCCATCTGTTCAAAGCGAGCGCGGTCGGTAGTGGCATAATCATCTACCTTCTTTACCTCGGGGTTAATGGCTACTCCATTCTTAAAGGAGAAACCTTTTTCGCTTACATCGCCATCCCAACAGACCGTGAAGCCGTTGTTTAAGGCGTAATCGGTCGCCTCCATCATCTCATCTAGCGGAACGTTGTACATCAATTGGTGCTCCCAGTTATCGGGCACTTCGGGAGAGAACTTTACATAATAAGGTTTGTGGATAAAGCTAGTAAGCTCTATATAATCTTCCATATTCAAGCCCAAGCTCTTTGCAAACGTAAGGGGGGTATACTCCTTGCCTTGGTACGTAAAGCTAGCAGGCACTTCGCCTAGATAGGTGTCAAATAGATTCTCTACCAACTTGTAGTACTCCGGGCTACGCTTCTTTAGTCCTACCGAAGTAGTAGCTAGCGCGCTCACATACTTAGCCAGCTCGGCATGGTTGTGACGATCCGAATTGTAATTGATACCTCCGTACACCTCTTCGGGCACGATACCAACTTGGTCGAATGCATTCTTCCAAGTGTGTGCCAAACTTCCTTGCGATACATTACCCTTACCTGCACGTTGGTAGTTATCATTTAGTTGATTCATGTATTTTTGACGAACGATAAACATCTCCGAAAGATCATGTTCACCTTTGCCCATACGAATGAGCTCCGATTCCATGAAAGAGCCTGTCGCAAAACACCAGCAGGTACCGGTCGATGCTTGATTCTTAACCGAAGTCACTTCTTGAGTAACCACATCAGTAAATTGGTATCCATTTTCTTGTGCGTAGAGCGTAGCCGCTGCACCTAGAGCCAGCGTTAATGCCAGCATCTTTGTTCTCATCACTTTCATGCTTTTATAGAATTATGTATTAGAATCCAAATTTATAATCGTGCCAGTATTGGCGAGTCAACTCGTCCCAACGCAAAATAGTGGCTCCTACAAAGTCGCTAGTATAGCCAGTCAAAAAGGCTTTGGCTGTCTCTTCACCCTCCTCTTTCACTATGGCTTGGTATTGTGCCTCTACAAACGGAAGTTCGCGTTGTCCTTTTTGCTCAAAATAGGCTATATTCTTCTCCATCACTTTGCGAGAACTACCCCATTTTACAGCAGCCAGTTTATTGGCTTGGCGATAGTGCCACAAGGCCGCATCGTCACGAAGGCGGTGATTGCCACAAATTTTAAAGAGCTCAGGAAAGTCGGTCGTTCCACAGAATACGGGGATACGAGGACTTTGTCCGGGATTGTCCATGGAGAACCATATCACACCTCCAATGGCATCGGGTAACCAGCTTCGCAATTGAATCACAGTAGAGTAAGCACATTGAGGTACCGCTATGTTGCGCACCTGTTTGGCTGCATCCTCTTTAATACCGTTTAGCATAGCAATCACATCGGGACGCATCCAAGGATTGGCCACTGGGCTAATAATCGTATCTACTTCCTCGGTCTCTTTATTCTTAACCGTTACTTTCAGGTTCTTGGTAATGTCCCACTCCGTTCCCTCGTAGGTTTGGCGAAGCAAAGCCATCACCTCGGTAGCCGAAACCAGTTTCTCGGGTTTAATAGAGAAAGGAAGCTCTTCGGCATCGTAGTCCAAAGCCAACGATGGGGCTAGGTAGTTAAAGATAAAAAACTCTCGAATATTGAAGGCTTTCCATTCGCCCTGACGGGTTTTACCTCCGTAGGCTTTCCAAAACTTAAAAGGCTCCTTGCCATCCCAGTAACCCAACCTCTTGGCTACCTCGAATACATTGTCCGAAGCCATGTAGTAATCTTTCTTCTTTAGATCAAGCGTACCAATACGTGGAATATTGGCCGATACCCCTACATGATCGTCGGGAATACGAACCGCGGCCCAAACCCCTCCTATTTGATCGGGACCTTCGCCAAATACCTCGAAGTGCCACACCTCTTGCGGATCGGCAATGGTAAGACACTCGCCACTATCCGCATAACCGTAAGTTTTAATCAATTCGCCCATGAGTTGAATGGCTTGACGCGCCGTAGTACAACGTTGTAAAGCTACACGTTGCAACTCTTCAATCATAAACATACCGTTCTTGTTCACCAATTCCTTACGTCCGCTGATGGTGGTTTCGCCTATACCCAACTGCTTCTCGTTGGCACAAGGGTAAGCGGTATCCATAAAGGTATAGGTAGCACGTACTTGAGGGATTTGCCCTTTTATAGTAAGCTTAGTTTCATCGGCCACAAACTCAGTGTGCAAGCGACCATCGTAAATATTCATCACCGTATCTTTGTCGCAACTCTCGGCAGGTACCATATTTACCCAGGTACGATACCAGCTATCGCAAGTGTGACTGGTTATGACCGAACCATCGGTGGTGGCTTTCTTGCCCACCATAATACTGGTACAACTCTCGGGGTCTTTGGTGTAGTTTCCTTGAGCCAAGGCAGTCTGTACCCAAGCCATGCTTAAACAGAAGAAGATAGTTAGTAGTTTCATTTATATCCTATTAATGTATTATTAAAAACAAAAATAGAGAAAAGCGAGCAGATAATAGCGAATTAAAAAGAGAATATTGGAGAATGATGGCAATTTGAATATCTTCTCCCCCCACAATTGAGGAATGGCAATCTATTTTGAGGTATGGTTCTGAAGCACAAACTAGCAATATCGAGTTAGCGAAAATAAAAAGAGCCAACTACTTCATCAGTAATTGACTCTTTTTGCGGTGCGTATGGGACTCGAACCCATGACCACCTGCGTGACAGGCAGGTATTCTAACCAACTGAACTAACGCACCAGTTCTTTTTGCAATCTTGTTTAAAACCTCTGTTGTGATTACGGGTGCAAAGATATAGCTATATTTTGATTCTGCAAATAGTTTATGCTTTTTTTTATAAATCGGACAGAGTAACGAGGCCGTCAAATTACGTTTTTGTAAGAAAATATCCCTCCAAATAAAACTTCTTGTTATAAAACACCTCACATATACAATAATTATCTATTTTTGTGCACTTCGTAGGTAACAATCAGAAATAATAAAAAAAGATACTTCAAGATGAATACGACTGCAAAGCTTTTGCTTCACTGCCCCGACCAACCCGGTATCTTGGCAGAAGTGACCAACTTTATTACAATCAACAAAGGGAACATCGTATATTTAGATCAATACGTAGACCGTGTAGAGAATATCTTTTTCATGCGAATTGAATGGGAACTGAATGAGTTCTTTATCCCTCGCGAACGCATTCAAGAGTATTTTGATACACTTTATGCACAAAAGTATGAGATGAAATTTAGACTCTACTTCTCGGACACCAAACCACGCATGGCCATCTTTGTATCGAAACTATCACACTGTTTATTCGACATGCTGGCGCGCTATACCGCAGGTGAGTGGAACGTAGAGATACCATTGATTGTAAGCAACCACCCCGACCTACAACATGTAGCAGAGCGCTTTGGAATTCCTTTTCACCTCTTCCCTATCACAAAAGAGAATAAGCTGGAACAAGAAAAACTAGAAATAGAGCTGTTGGAGCAACACAAAATAAACTTTATTGTATTGGCACGCTATATGCAGGTCATATCGGAGCAGTTTATTGAGACATACCCCAACCGAATTATCAACATACACCACTCTTTCTTACCGGCCTTTGTGGGGGCTAAGCCTTATCATGCGGCATTCGATAGAGGGGTGAAAATTATTGGAGCCACCAGCCACTATGTAACGAGTGAGCTCGATGCAGGTCCTATTATTGAACAAGATGTAGTACGCATCACTCACAAGGATTCTATTCAAGAGCTACTTAGCAAAGGAAAGGATTTGGAGAAGATTGTACTCTCAAGAGCTGTACAAAAACACATTGAGCACAAGGTGCTAGCTTACAAGAATAAAACAGTAATATTCAATTAGATGAATGTAGCGATCGTTAAATACAACGCAGGCAATGTATACTCTGTTACCCACGCCCTGAAAAGGTTGGGCATAGAGCCGGTAATTACCGATGACAAGGAGGTATTAATGCGTGCAGATAAAATTATATTTCCCGGGGTAGGTCAGGCAAAGACCACCATGGAACACCTCCGTGCCAACCGCATGGATGAGCTCATTAAGGGACTTAAGCAACCTGTACTAGGCATCTGTTTAGGCATGCAACTGATGTGCAAACACTCGGAAGAGGGCGATGCCGAATGCTTAGGGATATTCGATGTACCTGTAAAGCGATTTATCGCCACAGCACACGATCAGAAAATTCCGCACATGGGATGGAACACCCTTGAGCAAACCAATACTCCTCTTTTCGAAGGATTTGCTCACGAAGAATTTGTATACTTTGTACATAGTTACTATGTACCCGTTAACTCCTACACAGCAGCAGTAACGGATTACATTCAACCTTTTAGTGCCGCTTTGCACAAGGATAATTTTTATGCCACCCAGTTCCACCCCGAAAAGAGTGGTGAGGTAGGTGAACGCATTTTGCGTAACTTCTTAGAACGAACCTAATGATTGAGAAAATGATTGAATTAATACCCGCCATAGATATTATTGATGGAAAGTGCGTACGCCTCTCACAGGGCGATTATGCCACTAAGAAAGTATACAACGAAAGCCCATTAGAGGTTGCAAAGGAGTTTGAAGCACACGGAATCAGACGTCTGCACATTGTCGATTTAGATGGGGCAGCATCGCATCACATCATTAATCATCGCGTTTTAGAGCAAATTGCTAGTCGAACTTCACTTATTATTGACTTTGGTGGGGGTATCAAGAGCGAGCAGGATTTGCAAATTGCATTCGAAAGCGGTGCAGAGATGGTAACACTCGGAAGCGTGGCTGTTAAAGAGCCTGAACTCTTTTCGGCTTGGCTTGAGAAATTTGGACATGAACGGATTATACTCGGGGCAGATGTAAAAGAGAAGCGAATTGCCGTACAAGGGTGGTTAGAAGATAGTGGCGAAGAACTACTTCCTTTCTTGCACAAACATACCAAAAAGGGGATTCAAAAAGTACTCTGTACAGACATAAAATGCGACGGTATGCTACAAGGCCCCTCTATCGAACTCTACAAAGAGATTATGGAGGAGTTCCCACACCTGCACCTCATTGCAAGTGGAGGGGTAAGCAGGCTGCAAGATATCATCGATCTACAAGAAGCTGGTATACCGGCTGTAGTCTTCGGTAAGGCTCTTTACGAAGGACACCTTACCCTCAAAGAGTTAACAACCTTATTCTAAACTTCTAACGAATCACTTTATATGTTAGCTAAACGCATTATACCCTGCCTCGACATAAAAGATGGGCAGACGGTAAAAGGAACCAATTTCTTGCAGCTACGAGCAGCAGGCGACCCCGTAGAGCTGGGAGAGGCCTATAGCAAGCAAGGTGCAGACGAACTGGTTTTCCTAGATATCACAGCCAGCCACGAAGGGCGTAAAACCTTTACTGACTTGGTAAAACGAGTGGCTGCTCGCATACACATCCCCTTTACAGTAGGAGGAGGAATCAATGAGTTGAGTGATGTAGATAGATTGCTTCAAGCAGGAGCCGACAAGGTATCTATCAACTCTTCAGCACTACGCAATCCACAATTGATTGACCATATAGCGAAACACTTTGGATCGCAAGTTTGTGTGGTCGCAATTGATGCCAAGCAACAGGGCGACCGTTGGAAATGCTATCTAAACGGAGGGCGCACCGAAACCGAAAGAGAGCTTTTTGCTTGGGCCAAAGAGGCTAACGAACGGGGTGCGGGTGAAATACTCTTTACAAGCATGGATCACGATGGGGTAAAAACGGGCTTTGCCAATCAAGCACTTGCTCAAATGAGCGACCTACTTACCATACCCATCATTGCATCAGGCGGTGCAGGAGCCAAAGAGCACTTCACCGACACTTTTACCCTCGGAAAAGCCGATGCAGCCTTGGCAGCTAGTGTTTTTCACTTTGGTGAGATAGCCATTCCCGAATTAAAAAACTATCTTTGCGAAAAAGGGGTACACGTAAGACTTTAAGTTTTAAAATGCTACTTTCCTCTTTTAACAGAATCCATAAAAAGCAATGAATATGACAATCGATTTTGAAAAAATGGGCGGACTCGTTCCTGCCATTGTACAAGATATCCAAACACAAAAAGTATTAATGCTAGGCTACATGAATCCTGAAGCCTACAAAAAAACGGTTGAAAGTGGTAAAGTTACCTTCTTTAGCCGCACTAAAAATCGCCTTTGGACCAAGGGTGAAGAGAGTGGTAACTTCTTGCAAGTGGCCTCTATCAAGGTCGATTGCGACCAAGATACACTCCTGATTCAAGCACTTCCAGTCGGACCCGTTTGCCATACAGGAACAGATACCTGCTGGGGTGAAAAGAATGAGCAAGACACCCTGTTCCTAAAAGGATTACAAGATTTTATTAGCCAAAGACACACCCAAATGCCAGAGGGCTCATACACCACTTCACTGTTCCAATCAGGCATCAACAAAATGGCTCAGAAAGTCGGTGAAGAAGCGGTAGAGATGGTTATTGAAGCTTGCAACGGAACCGACGAACGCATGATTTACGAAGGTGCTGATTTGCTTTATCACCTTATCGTAATGCTCACTGCCAAAGGATACCGCCTGGAAGATTTGTGCCGTGAATTAAAAGTGAGACACAACGTTACTTGGCAAAAACATGACTAACCGATCGAAATATGGATAAACTGGTTGCCTATAAGAATGTACAGATTAACCAGCAAGATTACCACGTGCTCGACGAGGTTAGCCTAGAGGTAAAAGCTGGAGAATTTGTATACCTAATTGGAAGCGTAGGATCGGGAAAAACCTCCCTACTTAAGACAATCTATTGCGAACTAGATATTGCTAGTGGTGAAGCAGAGGTACTCGGTTATAACCTACGCAACATCAAGCGCAAACAGATACCCGCTCTAAGACGTAAACTCGGCATTATCTTCCAAGATTTTCAGCTACTAATGGATCGTAGCGTACAACGTAATTTAGAATTTGTACTCAAAGCAACTGGCTGGAAAAACAAAAGACTGATAGAAGAACGAGTGACCGAAGTATTGAGTCAGGTGGGTATGGAGTGTAAAGGTTACAAAATGCCGCATGAGTTATCGGGTGGTGAACAGCAACGCATCGTAATTGCACGATCAATATTGAACCATCCAGAACTGATTCTAGCCGATGAACCAACTGGGAATTTAGACCCTGAAACAGGCCAACAAATTGTGGAATTACTACACTCAATCTGTGCAAAAGGATCGACGGTTTTAATGACCACACACCAATTGAAATACCTGCAAGATTATCCCGGTACCGTATATCGTTTTGAGCAGCATCAAGTAGCAAATGTAACGGATCAGTTCCAACCAACAGATTCATAACATTTGAGCCACTCTACTAGCTAAATGGCACTAAAACTGGCTACATGACTATAAAGCCACAGTTTTTACTATTTATTGCCATATAATTAGAAGTTTAAGCGTGATAAATTGGACTTTTTTTGTTAGATTTGCGCACGAATTATCAGAATAGAAACATTTTAATACGAAACGAAAAATGAAAGTTTTAAAGTTTGGAGGAACTTCAGTTGGTTCAGCACAAAGAATGCAAGAGGTTGCCAAATTGATTACTGACGGAGAACAGAAGATTGTAGTACTTTCGGCTATGTCTGGAACAACCAACACCTTGGTGGAAATTTCGGACTACCTGTACAAAAAGAATCCAGAGAGTGCGAATGAAATTATCAACCAGTTGGAGGCTAAGTATAAGCAACACGTGGATGAACTTTATTCGACTGAAGAGTATAAACAAAAGACCCTGGAATACTTAAAATCGGAGTTCGATTACCTTCGTTCGTTTACCAAAGATATTTTCACATTGTTCGAAGAGAAAGTAGTACTAGCACAAGGAGAGCTTATCTCGACTGCTATGGTTACGAACTTCTTGCTTGAACAAGGCGTAAAAGCTACCCTATTGCCTGCTCTAGAGTTTATGCGTACAGACAAAAACGCAGAACCCGACATGGTATATACTCGCGAAAAAATTGCGGTACAATTGGAGCAACACCCAAACTACGAAATCTACATTACACAAGGTTATATTTGCCGTAACGCCTATGGCGAGATTGACAACTTACAACGTGGAGGTAGCGACTATACAGCGTCATTGATTGGCGCGGCGGTAGATGCTGCTGAAATTCAAATCTGGACAGATATTGACGGTATGCACGATAACGACCCACGTGTAGTGGACAAAACTTCGCCTGTGCGTCAATTACACTTTGAGGAAGCTGCAGAACTGGCCTATTTTGGTGCTAAAATTCTACACCCCACTTGTGTACAACCTGCAAAATATGCAAACATCCCTGTTCGTCTACTAAACACCATGGAGCCAGAAGCACCTGGAACCATGATTTCGAACACAACTGAACAAGGTAAGATTAAGGCAGTAGCTGCTAAAGACAATATAACAGCTATTAAAATCAAGTCGAGCCGTATGCTGTTAGCTCACGGATTCTTACGCAAAGTATTCGAGATTTTCGAAAGCTACCAAACTCCGATCGACATGATCTGTACATCGGAAGTAGGCGTATCGGTTTCTATCGACAACACGAAGAACTTGAACGAGATTTTGAACGACCTAAAGATGTATGGCACCGTTACAGTAGATAGCGATATGTGTATTATCTGCGTAGTAGGTGATTTAAACTGGGAGAACATTGGTTTCGAAGCGCAAGCTTTGGATGCTATGCGCCACATTCCTGTACGTATGATCTCTTACGGTGGTAGCAACTACAACATTTCGTTCTTAATTAAAGAGAGCGACAAAAAATCGGCTCTTCAATCACTTAGTGATCACTTATTTAACAATAAATAAATTCAATAAGGCAAATAAGCGCTTTCACTGTAAGTTATGCAGCTGAAAGCGTTTTTTGGTTATAAAATTCTTACAAAAGGAAAAAGAAAGATGAAAGGACAATTTCCAATGGATAAGTTTGGAGCACTTCAAACTCCCTTCTACTACTACGACACGAATCTTCTTCGCCAAACATTAAACTGCATCAACGAAGAGGCTAGTAAATATCCCAACTACTCTGTGCACTATGCCGTAAAAGCAAATGCAAATGCCAAAGTATTGCGCGTTATTCAAGAGGCAGGGTTGGGATCGGACTGTGTAAGCGGTGGCGAAATTCAAGCTTCTCTAAATGCAGGCTTTCCAGCCGATAAGATTGTTTACGCAGGTGTAGGTAAAACCGATGCTGAAATTAACCTAGGATTGGAGAACGACATCTTCTGCTTCAACGTAGAGTCGGTTCCTGAACTAGAGATTATTAACGAACTAGCGGCTGCAAAAGGCAAAGTAGCGCGAGTGGCTTTCCGTATCAACCCCAATGTAGGTGCAAAAACACATGCCAACATCACAACAGGTCTAGCCGAAAACAAGTTCGGTATCAGCATGGAGGATATGGATACAGTTATTGACATGGCTGCTACGCTTCCTCATGTCACTTTTATTGGGCTACACTTCCACATTGGTTCACAAATTCTAGATATGACAGACTTTGTGGGACTTTGTAACCGCATCAACGAGTTGCAAGCGAAGTTAGATGCTCGTGGCATTACCATTGACCACATTAACGTGGGTGGCGGATTAGGTATCGACTACGACCAACCCAACGCAAATCCTATCCCTGATTTCGCAACGTACTTTGCTACTTACCACCAACACCTACAACTAAAACCACACCAAACGCTTCACTTCGAATTGGGACGTGCAGTAGTGTGTCAATGTGGTAGCTTAATAAGCAAAGTAATCTACGTAAAACAAGGAGCAAACAAACAATTTGCCATTCTTGATGCAGGTATGACCGACTTGATCCGTCCAGCACTTTACGATGCATACCACCAAATGGAAAACCTAAGCTCGGAAGAGGCAGTAGAGGCTTACGATGTAGTAGGTCCTATTTGCGAATCGTCTGACGTATTTGGAAAAGCGATTGAACTTAACAAAGTACACCGTGGCGACTACATAGCACTTCGCTCAGCAGGTGCCTATGGAGAGATTATGGCATCGGCTTACAACTGCCGTGCTTTACCACAAGGATACACTTCGGACGAATTGGTTTAATCCATCCGCTAGAGAGCTTTAATAAAGAGGCCTAATACAATACAGCTCCTTCCTCTTAAAGCATACTCACAAAAGCCTATTTATACAGGAGGCCTATCAAACCCTATTTTAGAGAGTTGATAGGCCTTCTGTTTATATACAATAATCTTAGGTTATCGGCTTAAATTGCCTTTAAAGAGAGAAAAAGAGTTTCAAGCACCTATATAAAGATAGAGTATCCTTTCTCCCGCAAATAAAAGTAGAGTGAAGCAGAAGGAGAAGCTAATACAATCAAAAAATAAATGCAGAAAGCTGAAATTGCTCCGTACAAATGGATAAAAGCTTCAAAACGAACAAAGAAAGAATTGAGAAACGGAGTCAGAAGAGAAAAAAAGGAGTCTGAAAATATCCGTTTCTCTATTATTCTTAATAAATTTGCACCTTCAAATTTTGAGGTATAACCTCTTTATTATTAGAATAAAAGAAAAACAAGATAAATTATGCGTAAGAAATTTGCTGAGCACTCGCAACTCAACCTCTCACAGGTAAACAAAGATGTACTGAAGAAATGGGACGAAAACGAAGTTTTCACTAAAAGTATGACAGAGCGCGAAGGATGCCCTTCGTTTGTTTTTTATGAAGGTCCTCCTTCGGCCAATGGTATGCCTGGTATTCACCACGTGATGGGTCGTGCAATTAAAGATACATTCTGCCGCTACAAAACCATGAAAGGTTTTCAAGTAAAACGCAAAGCGGGTTGGGATACACACGGTTTGCCCGTAGAACTTGGGGTTGAGAAGAGACTTGGTATTACCAAAGAGGATATTGGTAAAACAATTTCGGTGGCTGAGTACAATGCTGCTTGCCGCAAAGATGTAATGCAGTACACACAAGAGTGGACTGACTTGACGCATAAAATGGGTTATTGGGTAGATTTGAACGATCCCTACATTACCTATGACAACCGCTACATCGAAACCCTTTGGTGGATGTTGAAGCAGTTGCACCAAAAAAACTTGCTTTACAAAGGATATACTATTCAGCCCTACTCGCCTGCGGCAGGTACAGGGTTAAGCTCGCACGAGTTGAACCAACCGGGCTGCTACCGCGATGTAAAAGACACAACAGCTGTAGCTCAGTTCAAGATTAAGAATCCATCGGTAGAGTTAGCTGCTTGGGGTACTCCTTACTTCTTAGCTTGGACCACTACACCTTGGACTTTACCTTCGAACACAGCACTTTGTGTAGGCCCTAAAATTGACTATGTAGCCGTACAAAGTTACAACAGCTACAGCGGCGAACCAATTACAGTTATCTTAGCGAAAGCGTTAGTAAACGCACACTTCAATCCGAAAGCAGCCGAGCTTGCGCTAGAAGACTACAAAGTGGGCGATAAATTGGTACCTTTCAAAATCATTGCTGAATACAAAGGAACTGATTTAGTAGGCATGGCTTACGAGCAACTTATTCCTTGGGTAAAACCAGTTGATGTGACTGAAGAGGGGAACTGGACAGCTAGCGAAAATGGCTTCCGTGTAATTCCTGGAGACTATGTAACGACTGAGGATGGTACAGGTATTGTACACATTGCTCCTACGTTTGGTGCTGACGATGCACAAGTAGCTCGTGCTGCTGGTATTCCTTCGCTCTTTATGATCAACAAGAAAGGCGAAACACGCCCAATGGTCGATCTTACAGGTAAATTCTACCTTATAGAGGAGTTGGATGAGGCGTTCGTTGCAGCCTGCATCGATGTAGAACTTTACAAAGAGTTCCAAGGTGAATGGGTGAAGAATGCCTACGATCCTCAATTTACTGTAGATGGAAAGTATGACGATGCAGCGGCTCAAAAAGCAGAATCATTGGATGTAAAAATCGCTTTGATGATGAAAGCCTCTCAACGTGCCTTCAAGGTAGAGAAACATACACACAACTACCCACACTGCTGGCGTACAGACAAGCCCGTATTGTACTATCCGTTAGATAGCTGGTTTATTCGCTCTACTGCGAGTAAAGAGCGCATGATGGAATTAAATAAAACCATCAACTGGAAACCAGAATCGACTGGTACAGGCCGTTTTGGTAAATGGTTGGAAAACTTGAACGATTGGAACTTAAGCCGTTCACGTTACTGGGGTACTCCCCTACCTATCTGGCGTAACGATGCAGGCGAAGAGATTTGCATTGGTTCGGTAGAAGAGTTGTACAACGAAATTGAGAAAGCAGTTGCGGCAGGCGTAATGGAGTCGAATCCTTACAAAGAGTTGGGCTTTATTCCAGCCGATTATGCGGCCGATAACTACGGTAAAATAGACTTGCACCGTCCCTACGTAGACGATATCGTATTGGTATCGGAAAGCGGCAAACCGATGAAACGCGAACTCGACTTGATCGATGTTTGGTTCGATTCGGGTGCCATGCCTTATGCACAAATCCACTACCCATTCGAGAACAAGGAGTTACTAGATAGCGGCCAAGTTTATCCGGCAGACTTTATTGCAGAGGGTGTAGATCAAACACGTGGTTGGTTCTTTACACTACACGCATTGGCAACCATGATTTTTGATAAAACAGCATTCAAAGCGGTTATTTCGAACGGTTTGGTACTCGATAAAAACGGTAACAAGATGTCTAAACGCTTAGGCAATGGTGTCGATCCATTCGAAGCACTTGAGAAGTATGGTTCAGACCCCGTACGTTGGTACATGATTACAAACTCTTCTCCATGGGACAACTTAAAGTTCGATGTAGATGGTGTAGACGAGGTTCGCCGTAAGTTCTTTGGAACGCTTTACAACACCTACTCATTCTTCTCGCTCTATGCCAATGTAGATGCATTCTGCTACGAAGAGGCTGAAGTACCGATGAATGAGCGTCCTGAAATTGACCGTTGGATTCTTTCGGTAATGAATACCTTAATCAAGAATGTAGATAGCTGCTTTAGCGAGTATGAACCTACCAAAGCGGGACGTCTTATTAGCGATTTCGTAAACGACAACCTAAGTAACTGGTTCGTACGTTTGAATCGTAAACGTTTCTGGGGTAGTGCTATGTCTACCGATAAGCTTTCGGCTTACCAAACACTTTATACCTGTTTGGAAACCGTTGCTAAATTAATGGCTCCTATTGCACCGTTCTATGCAGACCGTTTGTACTGCGACTTGATGGAGGTAACAGGCCGTGAAAGTAGTACTTCGGTGCACTTGGCTAACTTCCCAGTTTGTAACGATGCATGCATCGATTTGGAATTAGAAACCCGCATGCAAATGGCACAAGATGTAACTTCGATGGTTCTTGCTCTTCGTAGAAAGGTTAACATCAAGGTACGTCAACCGTTGCAATGCATCATGGTTCCTGTCGTAGATGCTGAACAAAAAGCACACATCGAAGCAGTAAAAGAGTTGATTATGAACGAGGTGAATGTAAAAGAAATTCGCTTTGTGGATGAGTCGGCTGGTGTATTGGTTAAACGCGTGAAGTGCGATTTCAAAAAGCTAGGGCCTAAATTTGGTAAACAGATGAAAGCCGTAGCTGCAGCTGTTGCCGAAATGACACAAGAGATGATTGCTCAGTTCGAAAAGGCAGGAAGTTATATGCTTTCACTAGCCGATGGTTCGGAAGCTTGTTTGGAAACAATCGATGTAGAGATTTTCAGCGAAGATATTCCAGGATGGTTGGTTGCTAACGAAGGTAAATTAACCGTTGCACTCGATGTTACCATTACCGAAGAGTTGCGCCGCGAAGGGGTGGCTCGTGAGTTGGTAAACCGCATTCAAAACATTCGTAAGAGTAGCGGTTTTGAAATAACAGACAAAATAGCGATTACACTTTCTAAAAACGCCTTAACAGATGAGGCAGTAAATGAATATAATGTTTATATTTGCAACCAAGTTTTAGCAAACTCGTTGCAACTCGTAGATGAGGTAACAGATGCGACAGAACTTAATTTTGACGACTTCTCGCTATTTGCGAGTGTTGTAAAAGAGTAGTAACCTTTAAAAAACCATCTATTATGAACAAAAAGACAAGATACTCGGATGCTGAACTCGAAGAGTTCCGTGCGATTATTATGGATAAATTGGAACTAGCACAACGCGACTACGACCGATTTAAAGAGAGTATTATGAATCGTGATGGCAACGATACGGACGATACTTCACCCACTTACAAAGTATTGGAAGAGGGAGCAAGTACGCTTTCAAAAGAGGAGACAACTCGCTTGGCTGCTCGCCAATTGAAATTTATTCAAGGACTACAAGCTGCCTTGGTACGTATTGGAAACAAAACCTACGGGGTATGCCGTGAAACGGGCAATTTGATTCCTGCCGAAAGACTTCGTGCAGTTCCTCATGCTACTCTAAGCATTGAGGCCAAGAATGCGCCCAAACGATAAGTGAAAAAGACAAAGAGCGAGAAAGGAGTTTAGGTACAAACCGTATCTAACTCCATTCACGCTCTTTTTTAGTTTAATGAAATAGAGTTGATGAAGAAATTACTAACACAAGGAAAGCTAGCAACCCTTATTATTCTAGCGGTTATTATCATAGACCAAGTTATCAAGATTTGGGTAAAAACAAGTATGTATTGGCACGAAAGTATCCATGTAGCCGATTGGTTTCAGATTTACTTTACCGAAAACAATGGAATGGCCTTTGGCATGGAGATATTTGGGAAGCTCTTCTTAACCTCTTTCCGTTTGGTAGCCGTAGTGGCTATTATTTACTATCTCACCAAAATTATTAAAAGAGGACTTAAAACGGGCTATATTGTTTGCGTATCGCTTATTTTGGCAGGAGCTATGGGAAATATTATAGACAGTGTATTCTATGGCGTAATCTTTAATGAGAGTACCCACAGTCGTCTGGCTACCTTTGTACCCATTGGTGAAGGATATGCCGATTGGTTTTATGGGCGTGTAGTCGATATGTTCTATTTCCCCATCATTAAAACAACCTTGCCCGAATGGCTACCGGTAGTAGGTGGAGATCCGTTTGTCTTTTTCAGCCCCATCTTCAATTTTGCCGATGCTGCCATTAGCTGTGGTATCATTGCTCTGCTGCTCTTTTACAGCAAATACCTAAATACCGAAGTTCACCCCGATACAAGTAGCAAATAAGAGGTATCATGATTAGTTACAGAATAAATGGGCGTACAATGCGTTACATGATAGGTTGTATCGGAGCGTTGCTACTTTTACTTCTCACTGCCTGCAGTGATACAGAAAAGAAGCCCAAAGGTTTTCTTGAACCCGAAAAGATGGAAGCGGTACTCTACGATTACCACTTAGGATTATCCATGTCGAGTAATTTGCCTTACGCAGAGAACTACAAAAAAGAGTCCTATAGAAACTACCTCTTCGAAAAGCACCAAGTTACAGCAGCTCAATTCGATTCTTCCATGGTGTGGTACATGCGACATACCAAGGAGCTCACACAAATATACAGCAACTTAACGGAGCAATTTAAAGAGCAAAGAGCGACCCTTCAAGAGCTCGTCGCTCTCCGAGATAACACCTTTAAAGGATCGTTCGAAGGTGATACGATTGATATTTGGCATGGAAGTAAATTGCACTGGCTTACCGATCATCCGCTTACGAATAAAGTGGTTTTTGAGATGGCTGCCGATTCGAATTTTAGAGCCAAAGATGCTTTTTTATGGGAGGCCGATTTACTCTTCTTAGAGCCCAATAATCAAGAATTGGTAGTCGGACTTAATATTCTATTGGCCAATGATTCAGTTATAGGCGAAACCAGAACCTTTACAGCTTCAAACAAGCTAGAGTTGTATTTAAAAGCCGACTCTGACTCCGCATATTCAATCAAGCAGCTGAATGGATTTATCTACTATACCGATCGTACCGACAAGAAGGTGGGAGTATTTGTAAACAACTTGATACTAACTCGCTATCACGACTTGACCCACACTCCTACCCCCTCGGCGGTAGAAGAGAGCGAATCGAACAAAGAGTTATCACCCAATGAGAAAGATTCGTTAGTCGAGGTGGCACGTAAATCGGTCGAAGAGGCTTATCCTACTGAGGTATTAGCACCTACACCTGATACTCCTCAGTTAGTTGCCCCAAACAAATGATCTCTGGAAAAATGAAACGCTTTGCTTGTCACAAACTCTTTTTAACTCCTATGCTTACCTATACAAAATCAGTTGTAGAGGTAAGCAGTGAAGGGCTATTCGCGGGACACTTTGCACTTACCGAGGAGATACAAGGGACTGAATGGAGAGGTGGAGTTATCTTTCTCTCAACTGACCATCAGTTAAGTGCACTGACTGCTCAAGAAGCGTGGCATGCTTTTCATTTAATGTCATCCGAAAATAGTTCTATGCAATCGGTATGGCACATTGAACCTTTCAATTTTCGAAATAATAGCTGCACGCCTGCAAGTAAGCTCACCCGGTTACTTTAGTTCTAACACTCTTCTTTTTCTTGTATTCAGCAGAAATGCATATATCAGATAAAAGAGGGTGCTATTTTCTGTCTTCTAAACTCCGCACACACAATGGCAGTAGCCACCGCTACGTTGAGCGATTCCGAAGTTTCGTTTTCGGCTGGATAGTTGGGAATGTAAAGTCGCTTATTGAGCGCACGTTCTACCTCTGCACTGACCCCTTTTCCCTCATTCCCCATCACAATGACCCCCTCATTAGAAAGAGACTCTTTGTAAATAACCTCACCATCTAAGAAGGTGCCATACAACGGAGTATCGCCAAGGGAATGCAAGAAAGTTGGCAATTCTACATAGTGAACTTTCACACGGGCCAATGCCCCCATAGTAGCTTGTACCGTTTTGGGACTATACACATCGACTGTACCCAAGGAACAGAATATATGCTCGATGCCAAACCAATCGGCTATACGAATAATGGTACCTAAATTACCTGGATCTTGCACATCATCAAGCGCCAAACAGAGTCCCTTTTGAGTCACATCAGCACTGTATGTATAGCTGGGTTGCTCAAAGAGTGCCAACACCTCTTGAGGGGTTTTCTGGAAACTAGCTCGTGCCAACTCCTCTTGGGTTACCTCTATGTATTCACACCCTTTCTTGCGACTGTGTCCCTCAAGCCAGCTTGCTGTGGCAACAATGAGTTGGCAGGAAAAGTGGTCTAGCAAATCGCCCACCAATTTGGGACCTTCTGCTACAAAAAGAGCCTCTTCTTTACGTTTTTTCTTCGTCTCAAGAGAGCGTATCAATTTCAGTTTATTCTTACTAAGCATAGTTATTTTCCTTTGAAGGAGATGTTTTTATAAGCAAAGCTAAGAAGATATTTTTAATTAATATATATCTTTGTGTCATAAATTGCGAACGTTATCCATTTGTATGAAGAAGTGCCTACTCCCCCATTTCCTACTCCTCATTTTACTGTGTACTTCCTGCTCGGTCGCTAAATTTATTCCCGAAAATGAGTACTTACTCGATAACACGCAGATTACCTCCGATACCAAGCAGGTGAAGCCTACCGATTTCGAAGGATACGTACGTCAAACCCCGAACTCTCGATGGTTTAATTCGCTTAAGGTACCTATGTACATCTACGCTTTATCGGGAACAGACTCCACCCAATCGGTCAATCGTTTTTTAAAGAAGCTGGGCGATGAGCCGGTTATCTACAACCAAGAGATGGCCGAAAGAAGTCGTGCCGAAATAGAAAAGGCAGTCCAGAACATGGGCTATATTCGAGCTTCGGTTACACTCGATGAAAACATCAAGAAAAACAAACTAAAACTAGCATACAAGATACGAGCAGGCAAGCCCTACTCCATACAGAACTATTACTACGAGATTCAGGATAGTCTACTAAAAGAGTATCTGCTAGCCGATACAACCAACTTTCTATTACGGGAAGGAATGCCACTCGATGTAAATTTACTAAATCAGGAGCGCCAACGCATAACCAAGCTGCTACAAAACAATGGATACTACAAATTTCACAAAGACTACATAACCTTTCAAGCCGATACGATACGTAACAGCTACAAGGTCGATTTAACGCTACGCATACTTCCATTCCTAGGTAATAAAGAGGTTGAATCGCAAGTACACGAGCAGTACCGAATTGGTAAACTAAGCTTCATAGCAGATAAAGAGATTAATCCGGTAAACAGCGAAATACTCCAACAGTATGATTCGCTCTCGATGGAGGGAGCACACATCTACTATGCCAAGGAGCACTACCTACGCCCCAAGACGTTGCTGAACTTCAACCGCATTCGTCCGGGAGAGTTGTACAGCGAGCAGGATGTACAAAACAGTTACGTATCTTTGGGCCGATTAGGTGCCTTAAAATATTCGAACATTACCTTCGAAGAGCGAATAACCGATAACCAGAAATACCTGGATACTTACGTGACCATGGCGAAAGGAAGAAACCAATCGGTAGCTTTCGAGGTAGAGGGTACCAACTCAGCGGGCGATTTAGGTGCAGCTGCTTCGGTCTCCTACCATCATCAAAACCTATTTCGCGGTTCGGAAAACTTCACCATTCGCTTACGGGGTGCATACGAAGCTGTAACGGGACTCGAAGGAGACTACGCAAGCGATAGTTATTTAGAGTATGGAGTTGAAACTACACTTACTTTTCCCGAATTTAAATTCCCCTTTCTTAGCTCCGAGTTTAAAAAGCAGGTTCGAGCAAGTTCCGAATTAAGTTTAAAATATAATCCACAAAAACGGCCCGAATTCTTACGCACCTCGGCTTCTGCCTCGTGGAGATACCGTTGGGTAAATAATCGTTCTCAGCATCGCTTTAGCCTAATTGATGTAAACTACCTGTACATTCCCAACAGCTCCATGTCGAGTACATTCGTAGATTATTTGCTCGAATTAGCAGCCAATAATTCTTTGGTTCTATACAGCTACATCGATCAGTTTATTGTGAGTATGGGATACTCCTACACCTACAGTAGTACAGGAAACTCTTTGATTAAAACCCCAACACGCAGTTCACACTCGGTACGCATCAACATTGAGGAAGCAGGAAATATGCTCTATGCAGCCTCGAAGGTGGCCTTTGGAGCGCCCGAAGATGAAAGCAAAGGCTATGTACTTGCCAATATTCCTTTTGCGCAATATGTAAAAGGTGATTTTGAGTATACACGTAACCTGATTATTGACCCACGCAATGCCTTGGTTTTTCGGGCAGCACTAGGTATAGCCTTTCCGTATGGTAATTCGGTAGCCTTGCCTTTCGAAAAGCGCTACTTTTCGGGGGGAGCCAATAGCGTAAGAGGATGGTCTATCCGCACTTTAGGTCCTGGATCGACCAAGCTAGATGATGACAACTCGCTCAACACCTTTCTTTGCAATGGAGACATGAAGATTGATTTAAACATTGAGTACCGTACCGATCTGTTTTGGAAGATGAAAGGGGCTCTTTTTATTGATGCTGGAAATATTTGGAATTTGAAAGAGGATACAGGTTACTCGGAAGAGTCCATCTTTAAATTCAATAAATTCTACAAAGACTTGGCCGTATCCTACGGATTGGGATTGCGGGTAGATCTCGATTTTCTTGTGCTCCGATTTGACGGAGGGATGAAGGCCATTAACCCCATGTATACGGGAAAAGATCGATACCCTGTGGCTCGCCCCAAGTTCAGCCGCGATTTTGCTTTCCACTTCGCCGTGGGATACCCCTTCTAAACAAATGACTTTTATAAAAAGAAACAACATATGGCAACTCAATCAAATTTACACAGAACCTATAGCGAAGCAGAAATTGATGAATTAAAAGCTTGGTTCAGCCAACAAACCCTTCCAAAAACATTGAAAATAGATAAAGCAACCACGGTTCCCAATCTTCAAGATACGATGGAGAGCCTCTTTGAGCAGGCTTATCTCTGCCGTGAGAATCCCAAGATGTTGGGATGTATCCGACTCATTGAGAAGATAAAAACCATTCTGTCAGAAGATAAATAGTTTTATACAAACGATTGAATAAAAGAAAATAAGCCCAACGAATGAGTATATAAACGTTCATTTGCTGGGCCTACCTATTTTCAAGTTCGCGTGGTTATTCTTTGGCAAGTCCAAAAAACGATCTAGAAATGGAGTAAAACCCACACCAACTAGCCTTCACACCCTTCACAGTTGTAGAACATTTCTCCCAACTTCATTCAAATGACCATTGAATGCTCTTTCAAGATTATTTGCTGGTAATAATAACTTTACAACCCTTTCGCCTTCGCTTCGTTCCAAATAGCATCCATCTCTTGCAGGGTCATACTACTCAACTCCTTACCTTGCTGCAACGTTTGCTCTTCCAAGTAACCAAAGCGACGGATAAACTTCTGGTTGGTTAGCTCTAAGGCATTATCGGGATTGATTTTATAGAGTCTTGCAGCATTGATTAAACTAAACAGCAAATCGCCAAACTCCGCCTCAGCCTTTGCTTTATCCATCTGTTCTATCTCAGCTTCAAACTCGGCCAACTCCTCTTTCACTTTGTCCCACACCTGTGCACGCTCTTCCCAATCAAAGCCCACATTGCGTGCTTTGTCTTGAATACGGTACGACTTAATAAGCGTAGGTAGTGAAGCAGGTACCCCCGATAGAACGCGTTGGTTCCCATCTTTCTCTTTTAACTTCAGCTTCTCCCAATTCTCGATAACCTGTTGTGCATTGTCGGCTTGCGCTTCACCAAACACATGCGGGTGACGGAAAATAAGTTTATCGCACAACTTGTCACACACATCTTTTATATCGAACGTATCGGTTTCACTCGCTATCTTCGCATAGAACCCAATGTGTAGGAGTACATCGCCTAGCTCTTTACAAACTTCGTTCGAATCTCCCTTTAACAAAGCATCACAAAGTTCGTAACTCTCTTCAAGCGTGTTGGGTCGCAAGCTCTCATTGGTCTGCTTCTTGTCCCACGGACACTTCTCGCGCAATTCATCTAAAATATCGAGGAAGCGACCAAAGGCTTCCATCTGCTCTTTTCTACTGTGCATAACTGCTTCAATTACTTAATTTGTAGGACAAAAGTAGACAATTATGATAGAATGGCACACATTCAATCAAAAAAAGTATCTTCTATATCGTTCATTCAACTGCTATAATCTGCAATACCCGATTCACCTCCTCCTCCGTAATGGTTCCAAACAAGGGAAGGCAAATTACCCGTTGAGCAACTTCCTTGGCAATCGGCAAATTCTTTGAAGACTCCAATTCCTGGTAAGTAGGAAAGTCAGAGATTAAAGGATAGAAGTATCTTCGTGCATAAACACCGTGTGCCTTTAGTTTGAAATAGAGTTCATCACGAGTCATTCCAAACAAGGCTGCATCTACAAATATAGGGAAGTAGGCATAATTATGCCGAACTTCTTCCCTATCATTCAAATAGGTAATACCCACAACATTCTTCAGGCTATCACGATATTTATTAGTTATTCGCCTTCTGAGATCAATAGCTTCATTCACTTGCTTTAAGTTCAATAATCCATAGGCAGCACGTATCTCATCCATTTTACCATTAATTCCAGGTAATACCACCTCAATCTCGTCTTCAAATCCAAAATTCCTAAGATAATCAATGTGCAATTTAGTCTCAGCATCTGGAGAGATTATGGCTCCGCCCTCGATGGTATTATAGACTTTTGTTGCGTGAAAACTCAGCGTAGAGAGATTACCCTTTGTAAGAATTGACTCTCCATTAATCTCTACCCCAAAAGCATGAGCAGCATCATAGATCACTTTCAATCCATGCTTATCTGCAATTGCCTGAATCACCTCTGTATCACAAGGCATACCATAAACATGCACCGGCATAATGGCTGTAGTTCTTGGCGTGATTGCTTCTTCTATTTTACTAGGATCCATATTGCAACTATCTGGAAGTATATCGACAAACACAGGTTTAATACCACTCCACGAAAGTGAATGAGTCGTTGCTACAAAACTATAGGGTGTTGTAATAACCTCCCCACTTATCTGTAAAGCTTTCAGTGCACAAAGAATAGGTAATGTACCATTGGTAAATAGAGATATGTAGGGAACTTTTAAATAATCAGCTAATGCTCTCTCCAACTCAACATGGTAATAACCATTATTTGTAATTGACTTTCTACTCCAAATATCTTGAAGCAATGGAATCAAGTCATCTAGTGAAGGAAGAAGAGGAGAAGTGACTGTTAGCATTGTTTTTTCATCCATACCATCTATATAATACTAAGTTAAAACATACCTAAACAAGGGAAATCTACAACAGATTTACACTGAAAGTAGGCTCTATTAAATTGGCTACGACAGGTGCAATTTTACGGTCATCTCGCTGATTCGTTACTACAAATGAAGAGGCTCTATAAAGGCCTGGGCCATAGTAGTGGTTATCGAAAAACAACAAAGTACCCGCTACATAATCTGTACGTATCTCACTGCCTATAGTACCTTGAAATTTCTTCTGATTTATCATGGGCTGCAATATTGATTCTTTAATGCTTTCACTGCTGAAAAGCTGTTTCCATTCCTCTTCTGTTACAGTACATCCAGCAACAACCCCTTCTGATTTCCCTAAATTATAAGGTTTTACAATCCAACGATCTTTATCGGAAAAGGCACTCTCAAAAACATCCGAATGCATTGAGTACAAATAAGAGGGAATTGTAAATTCAGCTAATAAAGATTGCTCTTTCTTAGTTAGGCATTTATCGAGAAACTCAGGTACCGTAAGAAGTAGAAAGAAACGCTTGTCATGAATTAAAAAGAGGTTCCTAAAATCATTAAAAACACCATTCTTACACAACTCGTCAATCAAGTCATTGGGTAAAGCACGTATTTCATCTAGATTTAGTTCCTCAATCACAGTAGCATTCTTTAAAAGCTCTTTCTTAGCATCGAGCTCACTCAATTCGATTACATTAAAATCGAAACAATCTACAAAAAGAGAAGAGTAGGTTTTAAAGTCTCCCATTCTATCATTACCCTTCACTACCGTAACCTTACCGGTGGGTGCGAAATCACGACTCAGGTAGGCCAGGAAAGGCGAATAAGTATCCTTTATTCCGCTAAGTTTTAATTCAGTAGCCATTTCCATTCCAATCTGAAAGGGGAATCCCGAAATAATATAACCATTCAAAGGAAAACGAGTTGTCATCTCTATTATTTTCAACTGACTATCGGGCATTATAAGAAAGTCAGTTCGGTAACTTCCCACTCGAAACGGATAATTCGAGCTGATACGTAAAATCTCCAGATCGCGTTTACTTAAAGCAATATAATCCAACCAATCTAAGTAGTTCATAGCTAAATAAGTGATCGCCTTATTTAGAATCTTTCCCAAACGCTCTGTTCGATTATATGTCTTATACGACATCACCATGGGCTTATCGTGTGTATACTTGCGGTAGTAGGGAACCAACTCTTTAGAGAGTTTGGAGTAAGCCTTATTAAAATCTGTCATAGCAAAGTATACCGTTTTAGTAGTTTCTTAGTTTCTTCTCTTCCATTATGCATTAATACATCAATAATCGAAAGATTGGGAATAAACTCTTTCGAGAAATAGTTGTAGCGAATATCTAGATCGCTCTTCACAAATTTCAAGTCAATTCCATATGGGCGTAATTCTTCTTTGTTGTAAAGTGCCTGCCCCCCTATAGCATTAATAAATTGGGTAGCTCCCTCACTTTTACAGATTCTCACAATGCGTTCCATCCTTTTTTTGAGAGCATTCGTTGGTAGTTCATTTAAATGGCTATAGGTTTCATGTAATGCTTGTTCCATCTCCAAGTAATGTGTATTGTCCCATACTATTTCGGTCGAAATTTCTAAGTATTTAGAGATTTCGACAATTGTGTTTGAGTTAAACTGATGCAAATAGTTACATGGTGTAGCTAGGAGCTTCTCAAGCAAAGGATAGATTTCATAAAAATAATCCGATTTCTTGTAATTGTAATAAATGGTTTTCAATACTCGTTTTCTCCAATCAGTGCTACCGGAATTATTGATTCTAATTTCACTAATTGGTTTGAATGGACTCTTGTGAGATATTGGAACTATAATATTAAAGTCGCCTCCGTTTATTACAGCTATTCGGTTTTTATTCATCCACGAATTTATACGATAAGGTAGATTATCGTATAATATGTATTTATCGACAGCCGATATTGCTTGGAAATAGCCGATATAGGGAAAAAAATAGGGCTGCATAATCGCTAATTTCATACCAATCTACTTTTTAAATAAATGCGTATAGTAACCCAAACAGCGGTATCCACTGGCAGCAGACTCTTTATCAATTTTCTTCACCCAATCTGCTACGCTACCAATCTCACGCTTTACCCAATTGCAAATACTAATTGTAATACCGTATTCAGTGGCAATCTCTTTAATCAGAGCAAGCTTTTCTGCACAAACGTTCCGATCTGGTGCCAAGCGAGAACGTTGCTTAATATGTTCTAAATTTGAGTCTGCCAGATAGGGATAGAAGAATTCACCTACTTTATCGGGATCGTAATGATTGATGTATTGTGCAATCAACACGATGTTCGAGATTTCAGCCGTAAAGAATTCAGGTTTTATATTTTTCACGCCTGCCGAAGATAATATCTTCATATAATTAGTTATTGACTCACGTGTTAAATAGGGTAAGAAGAGTGGTTGGCATAAAACTGAATCAGCATGTATCCCTCGCCTCCTACACTCTATTAAAGTTTGCATTCTCTCCTCGATAGAAGCTACATTGGGTTCTAATATATCACGCAGGTATGAAGGCATAATTCCTACACTTCCATTTACTTGTATCTTATCAGCTATTTGTTCCATAATATCTAGAACACTCTCACCTTGATGCTTTATATTGAAATGGTCGATTCCCCCTTTTGATGCAATGAATATACGCACTTTAGAGTCCGGATATTTTAGGAAGTGTTTTACAAATTTTCGCATTATATTATGTGCCATTCCATTCCAAAGGTGTGTTTCAGAAAAGGCCTCAGTTTTGGGAGAGAAGTAGTAAAATATAGCCCTCTCTTTGTTGCGCTCAAGTGAGTTAGTCAACTTTTCGCAATAATTGGTATAGTACTGAATACCCCTAATTTGCTTACCATCGGTTACCAGACAATACTGACAACCAGCTGCACACGAACCACCCGAAGGAGATATCTCGAGTACATTGGTGGGACAAATACCTGTATAATTGTGGATTTCCAGCTCCTCGTTAACATCGCATTCTACCTCCTGATAGCACTTAGCAGGAGTAAGTGCACGGTTATTAAAAAGAGAAGTATACCATTCAGAACCCGATTTTAGTGCTTTATTAACTGTTTCATTAATCGGGTAATCTACGCCAAGAGTTTTCAATAGTTCAGCATCAATTTTTAAAGGCATAAAGCCTGGTAAATCGTAGCAAATGGTTCTCTCTACTAGTAGCTTAATATTATTCATTATGTCTATTTCTTTGAGCAAAGTGGTGCATTCATTGCTATATTATTGTTTTAATTTGCTCCGCATCCACGCAGTTATGGTTTATTTACTGTATAATCCAATTGAAAATTCCCCCATTTACTAATTGAAAATGGGACCACCTTAATCTTCTTGCAAAAATAGTTTTTCCTTTATTATTTCGTTTTGTTCTCGTTCATTTTTTTTGTTTCTTTGAGCCTATATGATGTT
>JBOFRN010000094.1:0-1730 GCA_051651025.1 Phocaeicola sp. | reverse complement strand
AGTTATGTGGGGTGTAAAACCGTTGAAGTGAAGGCTACCAATCAATTGCTTTCTGTTCTTTTAGAGCAAGATAGTAAGATGTTAAGCGAGGTGGTAGTAACAGCCCTAGGTATAAAACGAGAGCGTAAAGCACTAGGATATGGCCTAGAGGAGGTAAAAGGAGAGGCTTTTGAAAAGGCCAAAGAGACCAATGTGATTAACTCTATGGCAGGGCGTGTAGCGGGTTTGGTAGTGAGTCAAACAGCGGGTGGTGCATCGGGTTCAACTCGTGTGATGCTTCGTGGTAGCACCGAAATGACGGGCAATAACCAACCACTCTATGTCATTGATGGGGTGCCCCTTGATAATACCAACTTTGGTAGTGCAGGTACATCGGGTGGGTATGACTTAGGCGATGGTATTTCGAGTCTTAATCCCGATGATATCGAGAGTATGTCGGTACTAAAGGGACCTGCTGCTTCGGCTCTATATGGTAGCCGTGCCAGTCACGGGGTAATCTTGATTACGACTAAAAAAGCCAAGGGCGATCGCTATTCGGTGGAGTTTAACGGAACGGTTACAATTGATGATCAGCTTTCGAAATGGAACAATGTGCAGCAACTATATGGAATGGGAAGCAACGGCACTTATAGCATTGATGCCGTATCGAATACCAATAAGAGTTGGGGACCCAAGGCCGATGGAAGCAACAGCTTGAATTACTTTGATGGAGTGTCGCGCCCCTATGAAATTATACCCAATAATATGGCGGGTTTCTTCCGTACGGGTCTTACTACGAACAATACGGTAACACTCTCATCGAATGTGGGTAATACGGGGCTACGCTTTACAGTTACCGATATGCGTAATAAGGATATTGTGCCCAATACCGATATGAGCCGCGATGTCTTTAACCTACGCGCCAACACTGCGTTACATAAGGTACAGCTTGATTTTACGGTAAATTATACCCACGAAAATGTGCACAACCGTCCGGCGTTGGGTGATAGTAAATCGAACATTGGAAAGAACTTAATGACACTAGCTACTACCTACGATCAATCTTGGCTACGTAGCTACCAAGATGCCAATGGGGAGTATGCTAACTGGAACGGTATGGACCCCTACAATGTAAATCCTTACTGGGATGTATATAAGAACTCGAATGAGTCTACCAAAGATCTGTTTCGTCTACACTCATCGGCTCTTTGGGAAATTACGCCACACCTTAAGGTGAAGGGTACGGTAGGTACCGAACTAAATTGGTTTAACTTTCAAGATTTCAAGGCACCAACAACGCCGGGCTATGAGGCGGGTTATTTGCAAAATAGTCGCTTCCAAAATCAGATGTATAACCTTGAATTGTTAGCTATATACACCAATCGTTGGGGCGATTTTGATTTTACTGGAACCTTTGGAGGTAACCTTTATAAGGTTGACAATGCAACGACCATCATTACTGCACAAGATATGCAAATACGTGATGTAGTGGCTCTGCTCAGTTTCAATGAAACCAGTTTGCAGCAAAATAGCTACCGCAAGCAAATAAACTCACTCTTTGGTGCAGTAAACTTGGGTTGGCGCAACCTTCTTTATTTAGATGCTACGCTGCGTGGCGATAAATCATCAACGCTTCCATTTGGGAACAATACCTATGTATACCCTTCGGTATCGGGTAGCTTTGTTTTCTCTGAGTTGATTAACAATAACCAACTATTTCCTTACGGAAAGGTTCGTATGTCATGGGCACA
>JBOFRN010000093.1:0-26328 GCA_051651025.1 Phocaeicola sp. | reverse complement strand
CAAGGGTTCCACCTCTTCCCATTCCGAACAGAGAAGTTAAGCCTTGTCACGCCGATGGTACTGCAGATTGTGGGAGAGTAGGTAGCCGCCGTTTTTAAGAGAAGTCCTCTGGTTCTAACGAACTGGAGGACTTTTTTTGATTCATATGACATTGAAGTTACACACTGTTTTTGACTAATTTTGCTACATATTTCCTGTATATTTAATTTTATCTTTTAAAATCAGATCTACTGTTCTTTTGTCTTTTTTTACTATTCTTTTCACATAAAAAGTAATCTTAAATTCGTTATCTACAACCAAATTTTGTATTTTTGAGGCGAATCAGTTGATAATAACTTTTGAAACAGTATGTTAAACAAATATATACGCTTAGATTATGGAAAATAAAATTCAGGAGCTGACCGATAAAATTTATCGCGAAGGTGTTGAAAAAGGCAATGAGGAGGCGTTACGTCTTATCAATGAAGCTCGCGCACAAGCAGCTAAAATTGTAGACGAAGCGCAAAGTGAGGCCGAAACTATTGTAGCAGCAGCTCGTAAGAGTGCAGTAGAGACGGCTGAGAATACGCAATCAGAAATTAAATTATTTGCTGGACAAGCCGTTAATGCGCTTAAATCAGAAATAACCTCTTTACTTACGAATGAAGTCGTAGGCGATGCTGTAAAAGGTTTTGTTACTGATAAAGAGTACCTAAATAAGTTTATCGTTTCACTAGCTACGCAGTGGGCAGCTAATGAGGCTATCGTTATTTCGACAGCCGATGCCGAGGGGTTGAAAAAATACTTTGCTGCGCAAGCTAAAACACTACTAGATAAAGGAGTTGAAGTGAAGCAGGTAAATGGCTTGAAGGCTCTATTCTCTGTTTCACCAGCCAATGGGTCGTACAAAGTAAACTTTGGCGAGGCTGAGTTTGAAAACTACTTTAAAGCGTTCTTACGCCCTCAATTAGTCGAAATGTTGTTTTAACTTGCTTATGACTAATTATTATTGCCTGGTGGCTGGTTTACCTGACCTCACCCTTGAGGATGGGAAACTGAGTTATACAGTGGCTAGCTTTAAGACAGAAATCTATCCTGAACTGTCAGACGAAGATAAAAAGATAGTCGATATCTTTTATCTTAAATTTGACCACATAGATTTACTAAGGCTGCTAAAAAATAAAGAAACGATAACTGCGTCTGGTGGTAATTATACTTCGGAAGAGTTGCTGGCTTTGATTAGCGCGGTGCGCGAACAAGAAACTCCAGACAATAAATTTCCTTCTTACCTTTCTAAATTTATAGAAGCATATCTTCTACTGCCCACTGAAGAGTTATTCAAGGCGGAAGATTTATTGGCAAGCTATTATTATGCTTATGCCATGAAATGCAGCAATCAATTTATTTCGAAATGGTATGAGTTTAATCTTGATTTAAATAACTTGCTTTCTGCTTGGAGTGCTCGCAAATACCAAATGGAGGTAGCGCCCGTGGTAGTGGGAGATACTGAGGTATGTGAGGTAATACGTACATCAAATGCAAGAGATTTTGGATTAAGTGACTCACTTGACTATTTTGAACCTATCTTACGCATTAGCGAATTAGAGGATTTAATAGAGAGAGAGAAGAAGTTAGATTTATTGAAATGGAACTGGATGGAGGATGAAATGTTCTTCAACTACTTTACAGTGGAACGTCTTTATGCCTTCTTAGTGAGGTTAGAAATGATAGAACGCTGGATTTCGATGGATGCAGAGAAGGGAAGTGAACGCTTTAGAGAGATTATTAATCAACTAAAAAGTGATGTTCAGATTCCTGAAGAATTTAGATAATAAACAGAATAATAGTATATGGCAACAAAAGGTACGGTTAGTGGCGTAATTGCCAACATGGTTACCCTTGCTGTAGATGGACCCGTAGCTCAGAATGAAATTTGTTACATTCTGACTGGCGGAGACCGTTTGATGGCGGAGGTTATTAAGGTGGTAGGCAGCAATGTTTATGTACAGGTGTTCGAAAGTACACGTGGACTAAAGGTGGGTGCTGTAGCCGAATTTACAGGACACATGCTCGAGGTAACAATGGGTCCGGGTATGCTATCGAAGAACTACGATGGCCTACAAAATGACCTTGACAAGATGCAAGGTGTTTTCTTGAAAAGAGGTGAGTATACATATCCCCTAGATAAAGGCTCTAAATGGAACTTTGTTCCTTTGGTTAAGGTGGGCGATGAAGTAGGTCCATCGGCGTGGTTAGGCCAGGTTGAGGAAAACTTCCAGCCACTTAAAATTATGGTTCCTTTCCAACTGCAAGGTACTTACAAAGTAAAGTCTATTGTAGCAGAGGGTGAGTATGCCATTGAAGATACAGTGGCTGTTTTGGTGGATGCAGAAGGAACGGAGATTCCTGTAAACATGATCCAAAAATGGCCAGTAAAGAAGGCGATGACGAACTACAAAGAGAAACCACGTCCTTTCAAATTGTTGGAAACAGGTGTGCGTGTAATCGATACAGTAAATCCCATTGTTGAAGGGGGTACTGGTTTTATTCCGGGTCCTTTTGGTACGGGTAAAACGGTTCTTCAGCACGCTATTTCAAAACAAGCGGAGGCAGATATCGTTATCATTGCTGCGTGTGGTGAACGTGCAAATGAGGTAGTAGAGATCTTTACAGAGTTCCCTGAATTGGTAGATCCACACACAGGTCGTAAGTTGATGGAGCGTACTATCATTATTGCAAATACATCGAACATGCCTGTAGCTGCTCGTGAAGCATCTGTATACACGGCCATGAGTATGGCAGAGTTCTACCGTGCACAAGGTTTGAGAGTGTTGCTAATGGCCGACTCTACTTCGCGTTGGGCACAAGCACTTCGTGAGATGTCGAACCGTATGGAAGAGCTTCCTGGACCGGATGCCTTCCCAATGGATATCTCGTCTATCATCTCTAACTTCTATGGACGTTGTGGATATGTGTATCTTAACAATGGCGAAACGGGTTCTATTACCTTTATCGGTACGGTATCTCCAGCAGGGGGTAACTTGAAAGAGCCTGTGACAGAGAATACCAAAAAGGTAGCTCGTTGTTTCTACGCACTTGAACAAGAACGTGCTGATAGAAAGCGTTATCCTGCGGTGAATCCAATTGATTCGTACTCGAAGTATATTGAGTATCCTGAATTTGAAGCGTACATTGAAAAACACATCAATGGTGAGTGGATTGGTAAAGTAAACGAGGTAAAAACACGCTTGCTACGTGGTAAAGAGATTGCGGAACAAATCAACATTCTTGGAGATGATGGTGTACCCGTAGCGTACCACATTACTTTTTGGAAGGCAGAGCTTATTGACTTTGTAATCTTGCAACAAGATGCATTTGATGAGGTCGATTCAGTAACTCCGATGGAAAGACAAGAAGAACTTCTGAATATTATCATGGATATTTGTCACACCGAATTTAAACTAGATACATTTGTTGAAGTGATGGATTACTTCAAGAAGATGATCAACGTGTGTAAGCAAATGAACTATTCGAAATACAAAACGGAGCAATACGAAGGCTTTAAAGCAGAGCTGGCAGCATTGGTGGCCGAAAAGAGTGTGAAATAACAGGGTTTTATTAATGTAAAAAATAAGAGATGGCAACAACAGCATTTCAAAAAATATACACCCAAATTAGCCAGATTACAAAAGCTACTTGCTCGCTTAAAGCAACAGGAGTAGGCTACGATGAACTGGCTACGGTAAATGGGAAACTAGCTCAGGTGGTGAAAATCACGGGCGACGAGGTAACCCTACAGGTATTTGAAGGAACCGAAGGGATTCCAACCAATGCCGAAGTGGTATTCCTAGGTAAATCGCCTACCTTGAAAGTGAGCGAACAACTTTCTGGACGCTTCTTTAATGCCTTTGGTGAGCCCATTGATGGGGGACCACAAATTGAAGGAACAGAGGTAGAGATTGGGGGACCTTCGGTGAACCCCGTGCGTCGTAAGCAACCATCGGAGTTGATTGCAACGGGTATCGCAGGTATTGACTTGAACAATACCTTGGTATCGGGACAGAAGATTCCTTTCTTTGCCGATCCTGACCAACCTTTTAACCAAGTAATGGCCAATGTGGCACTTCGTGCAGAGACAGACAAGATTATCTTGGGTGGTATGGGTATGACAAACGATGACTACCTTTACTTTAAAAATGTATTCTCGAATGCAGGTGCACTAGACCGTATCATCAGTTTCGTAAATACAACAGAGAATCCTCCTGTAGAGCGTTTGCTGATTCCTGACATGTCGCTAACTGCAGCTGAATACTTTGCGGTTGAACACAACCAAAAGGTGTTGGTACTGCTTACTGATATGACTAGCTACGCCGATGCGCTAGCCATCGTATCGAACCGTATGGACCAAATTCCTTCGAAAGACTCTATGCCAGGTTCGCTTTACTCAGACTTAGCAAAGATTTACGAAAAGGCGGTACAGTTCCCAGCAGGTGGTTCTATCACCATTATTGCGGTAACTACGCTTAGTGGTGGTGATATTACGCACGCAGTACCTGATAATACAGGTTACATTACCGAAGGACAGCTGTTTTTACGTAGAGACAGTGATATTGGTAAAGTTATTGTGGATCCATTCCGTTCACTTTCTCGTTTGAAACAGCTTGTTAGTGGTAAAAAAACACGTAAAGACCACCCACAAGTAATGAATGCCGCGGTACGTTTGTATGCCGATGCAGCCAATGCTAAAACGAAGATGGAGAATGGTTTCGACTTGACTAACTACGATGAGCGTACCTTGGCATTTGCGAAGGAGTATGCCAATCAGTTGCTAGCTATCGACGTAAACTTAGATACTACCGAGATGCTTGATGTAACGTGGGGCTTGTTTAGTAAACACTTTAAGCCTACAGAGGTAAATATCAAACAAGAATTGGTAGACCAACACTGGAAAGAGTAAGCACAAGTTAATCACTGAAAAGTAGAACAAATGGCTATTAAATTTCAATACAATAAAACCTCTCATCAACAGCTGGAAAAGCAACTGAAGGTTCGTGTGCGTACGCTCCCTATCATCAAGAATAAGGAGAGTGCACTGCGCATGGAAGTGAAGAAGTGCAAAACCGATGCTGAAGAGTTGGGAAAGCGTTTGGAGCAACAAATCCAAACCTATGAAGCCATGTTCGCACTTTGGAATGAATTTGATGCTTCATTGATAAAAGTGAATGATGTTCATTTGGGCGTAAAGAAAATTGCGGGAGTACGCGTTCCTATTTTGGAAAACGTAGACTTTAGCATTCGCCCTTTTAGCCTGTTTAACAGTCCTAAATGGTATTTTGATGGAATCAACTTACTCAAAGGATTGGCACAGACGGCTATTGAAAGGGAATTTATGCTAGCCAAACTGAACTTATTAGAACATGCACGTAAAAAAACCACTCAAAAGGTAAATCTTTTTGAGAAGGTACAAATACCTGGATACCAAGATGCGTTGCGTAAAATTAAACGCTTTATGGAGGATGAAGAGAATCTTTCTAAATCGTCGCAAAAAATCTTGAAATCTATTCAGGAGAAAAGAAAGGAGGCAGAGGCATGATTACAAAAATGAAAAAACTATCTTTCTTGGTTTACCACAAAGAGTACGAACAGTTCTTGAATGAGGTAAGAGAGTTAGGAGTGGTGCACATAGCCGAAAAGCAACGCGCAGAACTGGATGATACTTTGCTAGAGCTTAAGCAGAAAAACAACTTGTACAAAGATCAGTTGGACGAGATGTTGGCTTACGCTGGTAACGAGGTCAATCAGCAAATTGATAAATCACTTACTGCCGATGAATTGCAGGGTACTTATACCAAACTGCAGCACAAGTTGCAAGGATTGACTCAAAAGCTTCCTTTACTAGAAAAAGAACTAGATAGTTTCGACGTTTGGGGTGACTTTGACTGGTGCAAAGTAAAAGAGCTTAAAAAACTGGGGTGGAAGATGAAATTCTACACCTGCAAACAGGCTGCTTTTGATCCTGAATGGGTGGAGAAATACAATGCTATTCAGTTAGATGAGCAATTGGGACGTTTATACTTTATTACCCTCTCAAAAGAGGAGGTAGAGATTGATGCTGAACCCATTCGCTTGCCCAAGAAGAGTGTTTCGGAACTTCAATTAGAAAAACAATCACTTAACCAAGAGATTGAGAAAGCAACAGAGGCCCTAAAAAGCTTCAGTGCAACTCATTATAGCACTTGGAAAGAGTACTACCGTGAATTGTTAGAAGCTACTGACTTAGAGAAAGTGCGTAAGAACAGTGAGCCAATGGCCGAAGCTTCGGTTATCTTCTTAGAAGGATGGATTCCTGCCGAGAATGAAGGTGCTGTACGTGACTACTTAACAAAATCAGGTGCCTACTTTGAGATTAGAGATGCACTGAAAGAAGATAATGCTCCCATCAAGCTAAAGAATAATGCCTTTAGTAAGATGTACGAGGTAATTACCAAAATGTATGGGATGCCTGAATATGGCGAGTTTGACCCTACACCACTTTTGGCACCCTTCTTTACGCTATTCTTTGCTTTCTGTGTGGGCGATGCTGGATATGGTCTGCTGCTAATTCTTTTAGGATTTATTCTGAAAAAGAAAATGGCTGCATCCATGGCAGGTATGATGAATTTGGTCATTACGCTAGGTATAGCTACCACGGTATTGGGTACCGTATTTGGAACGCTCTTTGGAATTAATTTAATCGAAGCAAATATTCCTTGGTTGAGTAATGTAAAACAGTACATGGTTACCATGGATCAGCAAATGTATTTGGCATTGGCTATCGGAGTAATTCACATTCTGTTTGCTATGACAGTTAAAGCGGTTTCTTCAACAGTACGTTACGGTTTCCTAAACTCCTTAAGTGAGTGGGGATGGTTACTCTGTGTAGTTGGCTTTATTGCAACTGGCGGACTTATGTACTTAGAGCGTATTACCCCCGAACTTGCAGAGTGGTCATTTATTGTTGTAGGAAGTATATCGGCCATTGGTATCTTTTTATTCAACAATATTAAAAGAAACATCTTTGTAAATATCGGTGCGGGTTTGTGGGATAGCTACAACATGGCTACTGGGCTAGTAGGAGATGTACTTTCGTACATTCGTCTTTATGCCTTGGGATTAGCCAGTGGTATGTTAGGTGTGGTATTTAACCAATTGGCATTTATGATCGATATTGAAATCGGCGCATTGCCTATTGTAGGTACCATCCTTACAGCAATCTGTTGCGGTGCAATCCTTATCTTTGGTCACACCTTGAATATCGGTATGGCTTGTTTGAGTGCCTTTGTTCACCCGCTGCGTTTGACATTTGTAGAGTATTTTAAAAATTCAGGTTATCAAGGAAAGGGTAAAAGCTACAAACCCTTTTCGTCAATCAAATAATAATAAACAATTAAATAATTAAATAGTATGAATGAAATTTTAGGTTACATCGGTTTAGGCTTAATGTTAGGTTTAGCTGGTATTGGAAGTTGTTACGGTACTACTATTGCTGGTAATGCTGCAGTAGGTGCCTTGAAAAAAGATAGCTCAAAGTCGGCTAGCTACATGATTCTTTCTGCACTTCCTTCTACACAGGGTTTATATGGTTTTATCGCATTCTTGATGACAATGGGTAAAGACTTCACTACATCAGGTCCTTTGATGTTGGGTGTTGGTTTAGGCGTAGGTTTAATCTGTCTATACTCTTCAATCCGTCAAGGTCAAGTTTGTGCAAACGGTATCTCGGCTATGGCTCAAGGTCACGATGTTCAAACAAACACCATGATTTATGCTGCATTCCCTGAATTCTATGCTATCTTGGCATTGGTTGCTGTATTGATGGTGTAATACGTAATGTATCCTATCTAATAAAGCAGCTGCTGTAAGTTTACTTATAGCAGCTGCTTTTTTGCTTTTTATAAATTTCGCAGGCATAATTCCGCTCTCGATTTTCAATCAAAATGTAATAAATTTAGATATTTTTGCACTTTTGCCTCTGAAAAGCTAGGAAAAATGTATTTTATCGGATTAAATAATTATTTTTGCAGCTGTACTAGTTCTTTGATAATTAATAGATATATGATAAATAACAGAATATCTCCGAATTATGTCTTTGAGGCGAGTTGGGAGGTGTGTAATAAAGTCGGAGGTATTTACACCGTTCTTTCTACGCGTGCCAAAACGCTTCAGGAGACTTTACACGATCAATTATTCTTTATTGGACCCGATTTTTGGGAAGGTAAAAAGAATCCACTATTTAAAGAAGATAAAACGCTTTGTCAAGCGTGGCGAGAATATGCTATAAAAAACGATGGTTTAAAAATTCGAATTGGCCGCTGGGCTATTCCAGGTAGTCCTATTGCTATACTTGTCGATTTTAATCCATACTTTGAGCACCGAGATGAAATATATGGCTATATGTGGGAGCATTATCAGGTTGATTCACTACATGGTTATGGTGATTATGATGAAGCTTCCATGTTTGCGTATGCTACGGGTAAAGTCGTCGAAAGTTATTATAAATTCAACTTAACCATTCATGATAAAGTATTATTTCAAGCTCATGAATGGATGACGGGAATGGCTGCACTCTATCTTCAGAAGAATGCTCCAGAAATAGCAACCATTTTTACGACTCATGCTACCACTATTGGGCGTTCTATCGCAGGAAATCACAAACCTCTTTACGACTACCTTTTTGCCTATAATGGCGACCAAATGGCTCAAGAGCTTAATGTTGAAGCTAAACATTCCATTGAAAAGCGTGCTGCACATTCTGCCGACTGCTTTACGACTGTTAGTGAGTTGACCAATAAAGAGTGTACCGAACTACTAGATAAAGCTGCTGACGTGGTTCTAGTCAATGGTTTCGAAGATGATTTCGTGCCCAAAGGAGAGAGTTTTGAATCAAAACGTCAAAGTGCACGCTCTAAACTTCTACATCTGGCTAACTGCTTATTAGGTGTTCAATTACCAAACGATACCCTTATTGTAGGTACTAGTGGTCGTTATGAGTTTAAGAATAAAGGTATTGATGTCTATCTTGAAGCGATGAACCGGCTAACTCGCGATGAATCTTTGCAGAAAGAGGTACTCGCTTTTGTCGAGGTTCCTGGATGGGCAGGTGAGTGTAGAGACGATTTACGTGAACGCATACAAAGTGGAAAAACTTTTGATACCCCCTTGGAGTGTCCTTTCGTTACGCACTGGCTACATAATATGAGTCATGATCAAGTACTCGATATGTTGAAATACTTGGGTATGTCTAACGATGCTAACACCAAGGTTAAGGTGATTTTTATTCCTTGCTACTTGAATGGAAAAGATGGACTCTTAGATCTCGATTACTATGATTTAATTATAGGTCATGATTTAAGTGTTTACCCCTCTTACTATGAACCTTGGGGGTATACTCCACTGGAGAGTGTGGCCTTTCATGTTCCCACCATAACTACCGATCTTGCTGGTTTTGGACTTTGGGTAAATTCTTTGCTAGGAGGTAGATACGGTGAATTAAAAGATGGTGCCAAAGTTATTCATCGATCAGATTATAACCATTCGGAAGTTGCTGATGCCATTAAAAATGCAGTTAGTACCTATTCGAATTTATCGGATGATGAAATCAATGAAATGCGATATAATGCTTCCCAAATTGCCCAAAAAGCATTGTGGAAACACTTTATAGTGAATTATTATGAAGCCTACGATGTAGCATTCCGTAATGCACAGAAGAGATTATTGAAAGCTAACGTTTAATATTAACATAAAATTTGATTGAAATGAAAATCAAGATTAGTAACACGAATAGCCCTGCTTGGAAAAACGTTTCAGTGAAATCACGTATTCCTCAAGCACTTGTTAAGCTAGAAGAGATGGCGCGTAACATTTGGTGGTCGTGGAATTACGAAGCAACAGAATTATTTGCAGATTTAGATCCCGAATTGTGGAAGGAAGCGGGTCATAATCCACTCTATTTATTAGAGACCCTCAGCTACGAGAAGTTAGAGCAACTTGCAACGAACCAAGAAATTCTTGCTAGAATTGATAGTCTATACGGTAAGTTTAGAGCCTATATGGACGAAAAGCCTAATAGCGAGCGTGCATCGGTTGCTTATTTCTGTATGGAGTATGGCCTTACCCACGTATTGAAAATATATTCAGGTGGTTTGGGTGTATTAGCAGGCGATTATTTGAAGGAGGCTTCTGATAGCAATGTGAATCTATGTGCTGTTGGCTTCTTGTACCGTTATGGCTACTTTACACAAGGACTTACCATGGAAGGTCAGCAAATTGCTAATTACGAAGCGCAAAACTTTGGTAGCTTGCCTATGGATCGTGTGCTCGATGAGCATGGACAACCTATGGTTGTTGACGTTCCTTATTTGAACCACATTGTTCATGCCTACGTTTGGCGTGTCAATGTAGGGCGTGTCCCTCTTTATCTACTCGATACCGATCACGAGGCCAATAGCGAATTTGACCGTTCTATCACCTATCAATTGTATGGTGGAGATTGGGAGAACCGTCTTAAGCAAGAGATCCTTTTGGGTATCGGTGGTATGCTGATGCTTAAAAAACTAGGAATTGAAAAAGATATTTACCATTGCAATGAAGGTCATGCTGCACTATGTAATGTTCAACGTATTTGTGACTATGTAAGTACAGGATTATCTTTCGATGAATCTCTTGAAATTGTGCGTGCTTCTTCACTTTATACGGTTCACACACCAGTACCTGCAGGTCACGACTACTTTGATGAAGGCTTGTTTGGTAAGTACATGGGTGGCTATCCTGAAAAAATGGGTATCTCATGGGCTGATTTAATGGGTTTGGGCCGTATTCATCCCGAAGACATGGGAGAACGTTTCTGTATGTCTACCTTTGCTTGCAACACTTGTCAAGAGGTAAATGGCGTAAGTTGGTTGCATGGAAAGGTGTCTCAAGAGATGTTTGCCGATATCTGGAAAGGTTATTTTCCCGAAGAGAGCCACGTAGGTTATGTAACCAATGGTATTCACCTTCCTACTTGGACTGCTACCGAGTGGAAGAAGCTTTATGCAAAGCACTTTAACCCTAACTTCTTGAAGGACCAGTCTAACCAAACCATTTGGGAGGCTATCTATAATGTATCTGACCAAGAGGTTTGGTCAACTCGCCAAGCATTGAAACATAAATTGGTAGACTATATTCGCAAACAGTTTGTTGATACTTGGTTGAAAAACCAAGGCGATCCTTCACGTATCATGTCATTGATGGATAAAATCAATCCCAATGCCCTTATCATAGGTTTTGCGCGTCGTTTTGCTACCTACAAGCGTGCACACCTGTTATTTACAGACCTAGACCGTTTGGCTAAGATTGTAAATAACCCCGATCGTCCTATTCAGTTCCTATTTGCTGGTAAGGCTCACCCACACGATGGTGCAGGTCAAGGTTTGATTCACCGTATTGTCGAGATTTCACGTCGTCCTGAGTTCTTAGGTAAGATCATCTTCTTGGAAAACTACGATATGCAGTTGGCAAGACGTTTGGTTACTGGGGTAGATATCTGGATGAACACACCCACACGTCCCTTGGAAGCATCGGGTACATCGGGTGAAAAAGCATTGATGAATGGTGTTCTTAACTTCTCTGTACTCGATGGATGGTGGTTAGAAGGTTACCGTGAAGGTGCTGGATGGGCTTTGACAGAAAAGCGTACCTATGAAAATCAAGGCTACCAAGATCAGTTAGATGCTGCAACGATCTATACCATTCTTGAAAATGAGATTCTTCCATTGTACTATGACAGAGGCGATAAAGAGTACTCTGAAGGATGGGTTAAGACCGTAAAGAATTCGATTGCTCAAGTGGCTCCTCACTATACCATGAAGCGTCAGTTAGACGATTACTATACCAAGTTCTACAGCAAGCTCTCTGCTCAGTCTAAGAAAATAAATGCCAACTCTTACGAAAAAGCGAAAGCATTAGCTGCTTGGAAAGAGCGTGTAGCCTCGGTTTGGGACTCTATTCAACTGGTATCTTCTGAAATTTCTGAAGAGTTTGGAGCAGGAATGCTGGAAGCTGGTAAAGAGTACAAAATGAGTTTTGTTGTCGATGAGAAGGGATTAGAAGATTCAATAGGAATCGAGCTTGTTACAACCTATACGAATGCTGAGGGAAAAGAGAGAATTTACTCCGTCGATCCCTTAGAGGTTACTAAGGTAGAAGGTAGTATGCATACGTTTGAAGTGAAACACAGTATTTCGAATGCAGGTAACTATTTTAAAATGGCCTTCCGTATGTATCCTAAGCATGCAGATTTGGTTCACAGACAAGGTTTCTGTTACGTGCGTTGGTTCTCGTAATTTTTCGATAAAATACGATATCTTATAAGTGGGGTGTTTAAAATGGCAGAAATGCTGTTTTAAACACCCCACTTCTCTATCTATAGAAGTTTTAAATATTAAAACTATGTTAATTTAAACATATAACTAAATCTTTAGTTTGTTTTCTAATCTTTTAGTTATACATTTGTCCAATGCATGTATGCTCTTTGTGGGGCTATTCTAAGCTACATGTTATCACTTTAACCCTATAATTATGCCGAAAAAGAAAGAATTAACGAAAGCCGAATTGCAAATTATGAATATTCTTTGGGATAGAGGTCCTTCTTTTGTGAATGAGATTCTAGCCGATATGGATGAACCAAAACCTGCTTATACGACAGTCTCCACCATTGTACGTATTCTGGTAACTAAAGATTTCCTTAGCTTCGAGTCCTTTGGTAAGAGTCATCGGTATCAGGTAAATATTACCAAGGAGTGCTATATGGATACTTATCTGAATACCATTAAGCGTGATCTATTTCAGAATTCGTTGAGTTCGTTAATCTCATTTTTTGCTCGAAAGGAGAGCTTGTCTCAAAGTGAGGTCGATGAGATTATATCGATTTTAAATGAGAGTAAGAAAGAAAAAAAGAGTACCCCATAAACAACCAATCGTATGCTTTTGATAACCTTAATTAAACTAATTTTGATCAGCCTCTTATTGGTTGCATTTTATTTTATAGCATTGCGTAATACCTCCTCTTACAAGGAGCGTAGAATTTATTTATGTGCCATTCCAGTGCTATCCATTCTTTTTTCAACCATTCGCTTCGAAGTTAAAGAACATCCCATAATGCAGCTTCCCGCTCCATTGTTGGAACTAGCTGAGCAAATCAGCTCACCTGAACCATCCACTACCGAAGCAGATGCTCCACATTCGCTGGTTGATTATTCTTTAGACCTCACTACGAGTGCTGCAGAACCTCACTTATTTCTGTTAGATGTATGGAATACAACCTTCCGTTTCTATGAAGAATGGGTTCAAGAGAGCGTACTAATTCGAGTTTATTTTATTATCTCTTTTCTATACTTGCTCTATCTTCTGGCTGGTTTCTTCAAAATATCAACCATATTACGCAATGGAAGTCGAGAGGAGTTGTGTGGATATGAAATTTGTACCAGCCCATATATAGAGACACCCTTTTCTTTCATGCGCACCATCTTTTTATGCGAACATATAAACCTTGAAAAGAAAGAGATGGTTGTGCTGCACGAAATAGGTCACATATCCAACAAACACTATCTAGATGTGCTTTTTATCAATCTGATTCTCCTATTTCTTTGGTTCAATCCAGTGGTTTGGTGGATTAGACAAGAGTTGCGGGACATAGATGAGTTCCAGGCCGATCAATATACGCTGCAGAGTGGTATTGATCTCTATACCTATCAAACCTCTATTCTTGAGGAGGTGCTTAATGCATCGCCAATTGTAGCAAATGGATATAATTCATCATTTATCAAAAAAAGATTTATCACCATGAGACAGGAGTTAGATAAACCTGTAGGTAAGGTTGCACGAGTGGCTATTTTCTCATTCATAGCGCTCCTTTTTTGTTCCTTTTGCTTCGTAAGCAACGATGTAAAAGTACTTACTTCCAACCCAATCACTCCCCCTGCTGTCTACTCTACTGATTCTACTTTTGAAGCTCTGTCACGGGTACTTATTCAGAATTCTGTAAAAGATACTACCGATGATTTCTCTGAAACTCCCAATCTGGCTGCACCCGAGATACTAGATCAGACTAAGGAGGAGGTTGCTGTTGCACAGCAGGTGGTAGAGTTGAGAACTTCACTTTCATCCTCAGAGGAAAAATCCCTTTCAGAGGATAAAACTTTATTCCTGCGTAGTACTACTGAAAAGACGACTCGAGCAACGCTATCCAATAATAGCTCTTTGACTACTGAAAATGTGCAAGTAGCAGACTCCTTTGTTGTTGTAGAAGAAAAAGCAATGACCAGGGCCCCTAGTACCGTTAAAATGCGTGATAGTGAGATCGATTATTATTACTTGGATGATAAATACATAGAGGTTTTGCCTCAAACCACCAATCGTACGGTAGTCTACTCCATCGAAAAACGAAAGAATGAAACCGTGGTCACCCTTTCTACACCCATCTATTATGATTGGAATTGGATACATACCAGTCCGATGATTCTAGTTGATAATCGGACAGGAGATATCTATAAACTTCGAAGTATGGGTGAGGGAATGCCTTTGGATCGATCCATTGTAATACGTAATAAACGTGGTCGGAATATAGCTGTACGTTATCATTTTCCTCCTTTAAAAAAATCGGTAACCAGTTTTGACTTAATCGAGATAGAGAGTGCCGGTGTCAATAAGCCACCCAATGGTGGAGATACTTGGGATTTTAAGTCCGTCAAAGTGAGTAAATACCTACTAACGGATAAAAATAGGCCTAAGATATATGAGTGATAGCTGCATTTCCCTATTTTCATAGTACTGTTACTTTTTGAACAATCTCTAAAACTAATCTATACGAACACATGAAAAAAATCATTTTTCTCCTACTATTACTAGTAGGCTACCCTTGCTTTCTTAGGGCTCAAACAGAGCCTAATTTTCAAATTACTGGAGTGTTATTTGATCTTGCTGAGAATGAAACGGTTCCTTATGCCACCATCAAAGTAGTTACGAAAAAGGAACCTGCCAAGTCGGTTACTATGCTTGCAGCCGATGACCGAGGAGCCTTTATCATTAAACTTAAAGAGGCTGATACCTACTTAGTCGAGTTTCACTCTGTTGGTAAAAAAACAGTTAAAAAGGAGGTGACGCTAACGATTTCAAACCCTCATGCTGCTCTTGGTCAGTTAGATATGCCCAATGATGCCAAGCACCTGGATGAGGTAACTGTTGTTGCCCAGAAACAGTTGGTAAAGGTCGAAATTGATAAGCTAACTTACAGTGTCGAGGATGATCCCGAATCTAAAACCTCGACTACGCTTGAGATGTTTCGTAAAATCCCTATGCTTACACTCGATGGAGAGGATAAGATACAGTTAAAGGGTAAATCGAACTTTAAGATTCTAGTGAATGGTAAACCTTCCAACATGCTTTCTAATAATCCCAGCGAAGTACTTAAGAGCATGCCTGCCAACAGTGTGAAGAGTGTAGAGGTGATAACCGATCCTGGAGCAAAGTATGATGCAGAGGGAGTGGATGGAATTATCAATATCATAACCAGCCGCAGTGCACTCGATGGATATACTGGAACCATACGTGCTTCAGCTTCTACGCCTGAATCCTTTGGTGGAGGGGGCTATCTATCCTTTAAAACAGGTAAGTTTGGATTTACTGGGAATTACAATTACAATCTCTATCGGAGTCCTACTACCGAGGGATACTTCATGCGCCAAAGCTATACCGATGCTACCAACCATATTCTTGAGCAAAAGAGTGAGAACAGAAATCGAAGCCGAAATCAATACGGTTCTTTCGAAGCGAGTTACGAGATCGATTCGCTTAATCTTTTAAGTGCTGGGTTTAGCTATTTTGGCGGTAAATCAACGAGTAAATCTGCCACCCATGTGGATATGTATAATGAGATGCGCGAAGCCGTCTATCAGTATACACAGGTGGGAGAGAACGAACGCGACTATGGTGGAATGAATTTTAATATCGATTACCAACGAAGCACCAAGCGTCCCAATGAGTTACTTACACTTTCGTATCGATTTAGTCATGATCCCAACAACTCTTCTGGTTTTACCGATATTAATCCAACTCTTAACTATGAGCCACGCAGGCAGAATAATAGGAATGAGGCAGGTACGACCGAACATACGGGGCAAATTGACTATGCACTTCCTCTCGGTAAGGAGCACAATTTAGAAGTGGGTATGAAGTACATTAATCGCGCCAGTAGGAGTGAAACAACTGTCTACTTGTATGATTATGAAACCGGTGAATGGAATCCTTCCTTTGGGAATGGCGATCATTTCAACCACATACAGCATATTTACAGTGGTTACACCGGCTATGCCTACAAGCATAAAAAAATAGGTGCCAAGGCAGGCTTGCGTTTTGAAGGCACCAGTGTCGAGGTTAAATATCCCGATAAGCCCACCCAAGACTTTGATGCCAGCTACTTTGATGTAGTACCCTCCGTTTCGACCAACTACATGCTAGCTGCTTCTCAGAACCTTACAGCGGGTTACAATATGCGTATATCACGTCCGGGCATCTGGTCGTTAAATCCCTATGTAAATGATACGGACCCGCGTAACATCTCATTTGGTAACCCCAATCTTGATTCTGAAAAGAGCCACCGATTTAATTTAGGCTATAGCAACTATTCGGGTAAATACAGCATAAATACTTCACTCTCGTACTCGTTTGTGAACAATGGTATCGAACGCTATACCTATGTAGAAGATGGAATTGCCTATTCAACCTATGATAATATTGGAAAGCGACAAGATGTTTCGCTTAATTTGTATGCAAACTGGAATGCTACCTCCAAAATGAGAGTCATGATGAATGCCTATGGCTCTTATGTGGATTTAAAAGCAAACAATGAGAGTGGTTTGGCCAACAGTGGTGTAACGGGTGGATTGTATGGAAATATACAATACACATTCCCACTTAATATCCGCTTCAACATGGGGGGGGGACTCTACGCACCTTGGATTATGCTGCAAGGAGAGGGTAATACGCAGCACTTCTATAACTTCAGTGTGAGCAAGGATTTCTTAAAGAGTAAGAAATTATCTGTATCTATCAATGCTTCCAATCCCTTTAAGAAGCTGATGGCTTATGATACCACTTTATCTGATGAGAATTTCTATCAACACTCTCGTGGTAACTTTGTGGCCCGTCGCTTTTCAATCAGTGCCTCTTTCCGCTTTGGCGAATTAAAGGAACAGATTAAGAAGGCACGAAGAGGAATTACCAATGACGATGCCCAGCAGCAAAGTAGTGGAGGAAGAAGTGAGTAATTGACATTCATTAAAAATGACCGCTGCAACAGATTCCTGTTGCAGCGGTCATTTTTGTTTACCAATAAAAGTTTGTGCGAATTGCCTTCACACCCTTCACAAAATGTTGAATGAGATATCATCCCACTTAGGGCTATCTATTTACTATCCCTTTTAAGAGGTAGTAAATCAACTATTTGCTCCTTCTATTGTAGATGCTATCTTTGAGTAATGTGCTAGATTAGCGCAATCTATCGTAAGCTTTTACGAGCATTTCATCCTTTCCAATGGCACGAATGGCCAACCAATTTAGCACAATGGCAATAAAGGGTAGGGCAACCGTGAATGAAAAACTAAACGAAGATCCCTCTTTCAGTAAGAACATAAAAGCAACAACCGTTCCGTAATAGCCTAGTTGCAGTACAATATTGAAGACCGTAAGGCGAATTTGGAGTATTCTATTTTTGAATAAGAAGATGCTTCCCAAAGCGATGGTTGATGAGGCTAGAAGCAAAGCAAATAGTGCCCAAGGTGCATAATCTTTCGTTCCATCGGCCTCTGTAAGACAGAGATTGCTTAGTTCGGTTAGTGTTAAGTCGGGATTTACAAATGTACCTATAGGGAGGCACATGGCTACAACCAGCAGAATGGTTACTGCTAGTAGGTAAATAGTTTGAATGCGTTGTATCATATGATTTGAATGGTTTTATCGGGTTTCTTACCTATTTGGAAAAAAAGAAGACCGCTTCGGTGAGAAACGGTCTTTAATAACAGAAAGAACCTTATTGTAATCTCTCTTTTTCTTTGGCTGGATTACGGTAGTAAACCTTTCCCTCCTCGTACTCTTGTGCAGCAATCAATGTCGATTTAGGCAGCTTTTCGTAGTAGCGTGAGATCTCTATTTGTTCGCGGTTTTCAAATACCTCTTCCATGTTGTCGCTATAAGATGCAAACTCCTGAAGTTTTTTAGAAAGATCACTTTTCATTTCAACCGAAATTTGATTGGCGCGCTTGCCAATAATAGCTACTGTTTCGTACAAGTTTCCCGAGTCAGCACATAAGTCCATCATGTCTCGAGTAATTGTATTCGTTGGAGCATTCGTTTTTTTGTAATCCATAATTCCTTTGTTATAATTTAGTCATTTGTTTCTTCATTCACATAAGTCGATGCATCAGCAAAGATGTTATCTACTTCTTTCGTGTACTTGCTATCGGGGAATTCGTTTTTGAACGCATAGTACTCATCAATGGTATTACGCATACGTTCTTCCATTTTTTCGTCCACACTCTCTTTAGCAAGTCTGTATTTCGCTCGTACCAATACTACCGAAATTTCCTCACGTAGTTTGGTATAGGGATAATCTTTCAAAATATTCTCAGCAGTTGTAATACAGGCCAAAAAATTGTTACCATTTACCCGCATATCGGCTGTATAGGATGCATTTCCAGTATACGATCCTAGGTTGTAGTAAAGGCGTACATTCATAAAATCCTTCATAACCAACTTGTCTTGCAAGTCAAAGATCATTTGTTGAGCATCGCTTGTACGGGCACTTCCTGGGAAGTATTCCATATACATTTGTAGCTCGTTAATAGCTTTATAGGTACTTGACTGATCCAAACGGGGTTCGGGAGTATCTAAAAAGAGTGCTTTTCCTGAGTGGAAGCGAGCCAACTCTGTATACTCACCAGTAGGGTAGGTATTGTAATAGGTCGTAAAGTAGTGCGATGCAGTAATGTAATCGCCTTGGTTATAGTAGGTCATCCCCAACATGTAGAGAGACTCTTGTGCTTTATCCGTACCTTTTAGAATAGCTATAAGCTCTTCCAAAATAGTCGCTGCTTTTGTGTTTTGACCTCTACCGAAATAGCCTTTAGCTGCTTCGTATTTATACTCGTAGTCCGTGCTTTTTAGAACTTTGTTGTATTCGCCGCAAGATGTAAATGCACCTCCGGCAACTAAAGCTATTAAGATATATTTTTTCATTCTTATTTTCAAATAATTGCGCAAATTTACTTGTTTATCTCCAATAATACAACCCTATGCGCGTTTTTAAATGCTAAAAAGTTTAGGATTGTTTTTTTTATTCACTAACTTACCCTTATTTACTTGGAATAGGCTACTTTTACAGATTCTTATTAATTGATAGCAGCGCATGAAATTTGAATTGATCTCAGAGTATCGACCCATGGGCGATCAGCCCGAGGCTATAAAACAGCTTACTTCGGGTATTGAGCAGGGAGTTGCCGCACAAACGCTCCTAGGCGTAACAGGCTCTGGTAAAACTTTTACCATAGCCAATGTGATTAAAAACATTAATAAACCCACCCTTATACTGAGCCACAATAAAACTTTGGCTGCACAGCTTTACGGAGAGTTCAAGAGTTTCTTTCCTAACAATGCGGTAGAATATTATGTCTCTTATTATGATTACTACCAGCCCGAGGCGTATCTGCCATCGAGCGATACCTACATTGAAAAAGATTTGGCCATCAATGATGAGATTGATAAACTCCGTTTGGCTGCTACCTCTGCATTGCTCTCAGGAAGAAGCGATGTGATTGTAATCTCATCGGTTTCATGCATCTATGGTATGGGGAATCCAGCCGATTTTTATGACAATGTAATTGATGTGGTGCGCGGCAAGCGTATTGATCGAAATGTATTTCTTCGCCGCCTTATAGAGTGCCTCTATGTACGTAACGATTTGGAACTAAACCGGGGTAACTTTCGGGTAAAGGGAGATACCGTCGATATCTATTTGGCCTATACCGATCACCTGCTACGAGTCATGTTTTGGGACGATGAGATAGAGGCTATCGAAGAGGTAGACCCACTTTCGGGGATGCGAATGGGTAGTTTTGATGAGTATAAAATTTATCCTGCCAATCTCTTTATGACTACCAAAGAGAGTCAAATACGGGCCATTCACCAAATAGAAGATGACCTAACGAAAGAGGTGGCTCAATTCGAAGAGTATGGCAAATCTTACGAAGCCAAACGCCTTTATGAGCGGGTTACCTACGATATGGAGATGATTCGTGAGTTGGGACACTGTTCGGGTATCGAGAACTATTCGCGTTACTTTGATGGTCGTAAACCGGGTACACGTCCCTATTGTTTGTTGGATTTCTTCCCCGATGATTTTTTAATCGTTATTGACGAAAGCCATGTAACGGTTCCCCAAATTCGGGCCATGTACGGGGGAGACCGTGCCCGCAAATTAAATCTCATTGAGTATGGATTTCGCATGCAGGCTGCCTCAGACAACCGTCCGCTTAAGTTCGAGGAGTTTGAAGAGTTGGCCAAAGAGGTAATTTATGTAAGTGCTACGCCTGCCGACTACGAATTGGTTAAATCGGAGGGGGTAGTGGTCGATCAGGTGATTCGTCCTACCGGACTCTTAGATCCTATTATCGATGTGCGTCCAAGTATGAATCAGATAGACGATTTGATGGAGGAGATTCAACTCCGTGTAGAGCGAGAGGAGCGTACATTGGTTACTACACTCACCAAGCGGATGGCCGAAGAGTTGAGTGAATACCTTCTAAACAACGGTGTGCGATGCAGTTACATTCACAGTGATGTAGATACCCTTGAACGTGTGAAAATTATGGATGATCTGCGTCAGGGCATCTACGACGTGCTTATTGGGGTAAACCTGCTTCGTGAGGGATTGGATCTACCCGAGGTATCGTTGGTAGCCATTCTCGATGCCGACAAGGAGGGGTTCCTCCGTTCACACCGCTCGCTCACGCAAACAGCGGGTCGTGCGGCTCGTAACATAAATGGTCGGGTCATTATGTATGCCGACCGCATAACGGAGAGTATGCGACTGACGATTGAAGAGACCAACCGCCGTCGCGAGAAGCAATTGGCCTACAACGAGGCAAACGGCATAACACCTAAGCAAATTCAGCGTGCGCGTAATGCAGCACTACTAGGTGCTAAGGTAAATGAGAAAGAAGAGCGAGAAAGTACTCTATCCAAAGCCTATATAGAGCCTACTTCGAATGGCTTAGTGGCCGACCCGATAGTGCAGTACATGTCGGATTCACAACTTCAGAAGGCAATCGATCGTAGTCGCAAACTCATGCAAGAGGCTGCCAAGAAGATGGAGTTTATTGAAGCCGCTCAGTATCGCGATGAATTAATTAAGCTCGAAGAGTTACTGAAGAGTAAACAGACGGTGTAAGTACGAGTGAGGGCTTAGCCCTATTTGCTTCCAAAAGAGTTTGTTGGCTCAGATATTCTATCTGGTTTGATTCTTTAAATAAGCTTGTTTGTAAAGAAATTAGAATCTACAACGACTCCCTAGATTCACCTCTATGTGCTGTTTGAAATATTGTAATTGTTTGTAGGACAGCTGTTAATGAGTGTCATTTGGTACAACCGCTTATGCAGCCTTGCGCAACCGTATGTGCAAGGCTGCATAAGCGGTTGTTTCGCTCTGTATAACCGTTTGTGCAGCGAAGAATGCTTTAGTGTGTTACCACTCCCTTCTTTTGTAAAGAAAAATGAATGGTTGTGGTTTGCTTCGTACTCACTCCATCCAAGCATCCAGCAACGAAATCATGGCTACCAAGCCGGCATTCCAATTAATGGCTATCTCGTTCGAGGCGTAAGAAGCCTCTACATCGGCGTAACACTCATCGGCAAAGGAGGAAGGATAGGTAACCTCTGCTTTGTCTTGGATGCCTGGGTTGGGGCCACCCACTAAGAAGCCAGGTATGGGTTCCACAATCCCATCGGAAGCCGATAAACGTTGATGAATATGCATGGGACTCTTTTGGCCAAAGCCTGTTACGTAACAATAACCCGTAGGATTACGTCCAAAAAGGTAGTCGGCATTCTGAGCAGCAGCTTTTAAATAGGTTGCATCGTGCGTTCTGTGGTAAGCAACTAAGAGTGAGAAGGCTTGTGTAGTGCAACGCTCCAAGCAGCCCCAAAAGAAATCTTTGGGGGTGTTGCCAAAGGGGGTGTGAAAGGCCGAGTTAGCTACTCCGCTTACCAGCGTATCACAATAAGCTTGCAACTGATTCCACAACAAAGTGGTGTCTAACCCCTTATCAGCTGCTTCTACCCAAGCATAAGTACCTAGTGCTGCCACATCTTCCCAACTAGGAGGGGTAAAAACTTGTGGCATCTGCTTACGGGCATCTGCTAAATAAGCAGCCGATCCGGTAAGCAGATAGAGTTCGGTAGCTGCCCAGTACCATTCGTCGCTGGCATCATTATCTCCATACTCACCTGTATGTATCGTAGGCTCATAATGCTTGTTCAACTCCTTTTGATTGTAGTAAGCAGTTGGATTTATCTTAGCCCAACCATACGCAGCCTCTGCTCCCTGTTTGGCCGCTTCAGAGAATCCGGGAAAACTCTCTTCATAGGCACTGTATACCTTTGAAGCCAATGCCATTACGGCTGCAAAGTCGAGAGTTGCGGTAATGGACTTGTTCACTACATAGCGCTGTTGGTGGCACTCTTTGGGCTGTACAAACCCTTCGAAGTGAGGCGTGGTAAGCTTGTGGTAAACCCCGCCATCGGTAGGGTCTTGCATGGTTAGCATCCACTGTAGGTTGTAATAGATCTCATCGAGTACATCGGGCACCTCGTTGTTACTCTCGGGAATGCTTACTAATTGGTTTTGGAAATAGGAGGGATCCATTTGGTAGGCACGTAGCATCAACCCAATGGAGTACGCCGAGTTTACGATGTACTTGTTATAATCGCCTGCATCATACCATCCCATTGGCGAGGAGAGTACGCTTCCTGCGGGTTGTCCCTCGGAGTGTGCATTTGCATGAATCAGCACGTTGGTGTCAGGATGTCCCAGTGGGCGAGCCCACTTACCTGCGTAACTACTCTCAATCTCCATACCCGAGCGTTGGTAATAGAATGTTTTTAAAGCTGCATGAGCCACCTCGTTCCAACCATTTGACCGAATGGTGATAGGTACCTCCTTACCTTTCTCTGATTGTAGCAGGTAGTTCCCAGGAACTGTCAACTCACTAAAGTTGATTAAAGAGCGCTTCTTACCTGAAATAGCCGAGGTGGAGATCCGAAACGGTGTACCACTCCAAACGATATCGCCTGTTTCGGCATTGGTTAGTGTAAAGAAATCGCTCGTTTCACCCTCGAACAGAGCAATCTTCTCTTGTTGTGGAAGGTAAGCTATTTGATTTACACGAAGGGTTCCGTTCGGCTGTTCACAACTTGTGAGTAAACAAAAGAGGGAGGCAAAGATTGCTATCCTCCACGGAGAGATTGGTTTGTTCATAATACTGGTTTTAAAGAAATATTCAGAAGTATACAAAGATATTCTTTTATCGACTGATTGTATGTTATTTAGGAAACAAAGTTTAGCCTATGCTTAATAGACTTTCTATCTTTATAGATCAGCTAGTTTAGCTAATTGCTCACTATATTTACAACCTCGTTCTCCACCAAGATTACTTGTGTATTGCTTATTGGATAAAGATTTAATTCGCTTTTGTGCTTCTCAATAATCGTGTCTGTGATCTCCTCAAAAGGGGAACTCTTATAGTGGGGCAATGGATAGAAATCAATGACATTGAGTGCTGCAAAGTCAATCAATTTAGGTGCTTTCTGAACATCGTCCATTAATTGTACATAGGCTATATTGGGTGCGAGAATCATTGTACCAGCCGATTCGCCTATGTAGAGTTTGCCTTTATTAATTTGTTCTATAACTAGCTTATCTGCACCACTTCTTCTTAGCTCTTGAAGTAGAAAGAAGGTATTCCCTCCCGATATGTAGATGTAATCGTTGTTGTTAAGCTTGCTAGCAATCTCTACTTCGGTTGCCTGTGTCAGCTCCAAGATATCGACTCTAAGCCCTAGATTTTCGAGTGTCTCTCTTCCCAATTCGACATAAAAAGTTATGATTTCAGGAAGGCTTGCTGTAGGGATAAAGGTCACACTTTTTCCCTTTAAATCTTCATTTGCAAATGCTTTTAGATTTCCTACAACTTCACTAAAGGAGGAGGATAGAAATAGTTTTTTCATGATTGTTTTTCTTTTGAAATTTTTCTTGTGCAAGATATGAAAAATAGGCTACCCCTGTGCTGTTTTAACTTGCTTTCAGGGGTAGCTTATTCATAAAGCTGACTAGAGGGTATTGGTTACTTTAACCATTTATCTAACCAATTAGTAAAGGTACGTTGCCACAAAATACCATTCTGGGGGCGAAGTACCCAGTGATTCTCATCGGGGTAAATCAATAATTGAGCAGGTACGCCGCGAAGCTTGGCAGCATTAAAGGCCGACATGCCTTGTCCAGCTAAGATGCGGTAATCTTTCTCACCGTGTATGCAGAGGATAGGGGTATCCCACTTGTCCACAAACTTGTGGGGTGAGCTGGCATAAGAGCGCTGAGCTACTGGATTGTTTTTTTCCCAATAGGCACCCTTCATCTCCCAATTTACAAACCACATCTCCTCGGTCTCTAGATAGAGTTGCTCTAAGTTGAAGATGCCGCAATGCGAGATAAAGGCTTTGAATCGCTTGTTGTGGTGGCCAGCCAACCAGTATACCGAGTATCCGCCAAAGCTAGCGCCCACACAGCCCATTTTATCTGCATCGGCATAAGGCTCTTTTGCTACATCGTCAATAGCCGATAGGTAGTCTTGCATGCACTGACCTCCGTAGTCGCCGCTGATAGCCTCTAGCCACTCCATACCGAAGCCTGGAAGACCGCGACGATTGGGTGCTACGATAATATAATCGTGTGCTGCCATGGCTTGGAAGTTCCAACGGTAGCTCCAGAACTGACTAACGGGGCTTTGTGGTCCACCTTGACAGAAAAGAACAACGGGGTATTTCTTGTTAGGGTCGAACTGAGGAGGGTAGATTACCCACGAAAGCATCTGCTTGCCATCGGTGGTCTTTGTCCAACGCTCTTCTACTTTACCCAATTCCATTTTTCCTAAGATGTGTGCATTCTCTTGGGTTAGTTGCGCTACGTTGCCATTGGCTGGATTAAGTGTATAGATATCATCGGGAGCACTCATAGAGTGGCGTTTGGTAAGAATTTGATCGCCCATCATCGCTACCGAAGCATAATCGTATACTCCTTCGGTTAGTTTCTTCACCTCTCCTTCTAGATTGGTGCTATAAATTAGGGTAGTACCATGCCATACGCCTGTAAAATAGAGTGCTTTTGAATCGCTGTTCCAGCAGAAATCATCGACTCCCGATTGGAAGCTTTCGATAATGTAGCTCTTTCTTCCTGTAGCCAGATCCATTACACAAAGACGATTACGGTCACTTTCGTATCCATCACGCTCCATGCTTAGCCATGCCACATAGCTGCCATCGGGTGAGAACTGTGGATTGGTATCGTACCCATTGTTGGTGTCTTTATCACCAGGAAGCTTACACAAGTTAGTGGTTTCTTTGCTTTCTAGGTTGTAAAGATAGATATCCGAGTCTGTAGACACACTATACTCAAGGCCTGTTTTTTTACGGCTTGTATAGGCGATGCTTTTAGAATCGCTGCTCCAGGCAAGTTGTTCCATGCCACCAAAGGGTTTCATAGGGGCTTCGTAAGGTTCGCCTGCTAATATATCAACCGCCTCGCCTAACTTGTTTCCATCGAATGAGGCCACAAAAGGGTGGGGAGCTGTCTCTACCCATTCGTCCCAATGTTTGTACATGAGATCGTCTATCACTCTACCCGTAGAGAGTGGTAGGTCTGAATGCATATCTACCGTGCGTTCGCCATACTTCACTTGTGCGATGTAGAGTACTTTACTTTCGTTGGGTGAGAAACTGAATCCTTCTACTCCGCCTTCAATTGAAGAGAGTGCACGCCGATTGGTACCATCCGGATTCATCTCCCACAACTGTGTACTTCCACCTTCGTTGCTAAGGAAGGCGAGTTTCTTTCCCCCTTTAATCCAGGTGGGTTCTGCTTCGTTAAAGGTTGTTTGAGTAAGCTGTTTGTTGTTGCTACCATCGGCATTCATCACATAAATCACGCGGTGGCTCTTGTTGGCTGTTACG
>JBOFRN010000092.1:0-1066 GCA_051651025.1 Phocaeicola sp. | reverse complement strand
CATACTCCCCTCATTGAGTGCCAATCCTGCTTTCTTTTCGAACAAGGTAATTAGCTCTTGCTGACTCAGTTGCAAGGAACGACAATCTAGCCAGACCAAAAAGGAGGCTTGTGGAGTGAGTGGTTTTACTTGTGGAATGTGTTGGGCACAATAGGCTACTACAAACTCAATGTTCTGCTCTAGGTAGCAAAGCATCTCTTTGCGCCACGCTTCGCCTTGGGTAAAGGCAGCAATGGTAGCAATGGGGGCAAAAAGGGTGGGCTCATGCAACTCATTGGCACGCAACCAATGGAAGAAGGGGTCACGAATGGCTTTGTTGGGTACAATGGCGTAGGAGCTAACAATGCCGGCTATATTAAATGTTTTCGAGGGGGCTCCAAAGGTGATACTGCAAGCGGCAGCCTCCTCCGAAACGGTGGCAAAGGGTAGGTGCTTATGTCCAAAAAGGGCCATGTCGCAGTGAATTTCATCGGCTATAACAAGGATGTTGCGCTGGTGGCAAAATTGGGCCAATGTAACCAGGCTCTCTCTATCCCACACAATGCCAGCTGGGTTGTGGGGATTGGAGAGAATCAATACCCTACACTTGGCATCGGCTACTTGGGCCAGCTGTTCAAAGTCCATGGAGTAACTTCCATCAGGATGCTCTTTCAGGGGATTGTAAACCACCTCGCGTCGGTTGCCTTGGGCCGTTAGGCGGAAGGGATGGTATACAGGGGGCTGAATAATAACCTTCTCGTCGGCTTTGACAAATACATTGATTACGAAGCCAATCCCTTTTACAATACCTGGGATGTAGCTCAACCACTCCCGCTCTACCTGCCACTGGTGTTGTTTAGCAATCCACTGCTGTACGGTAGGCCAGTAGTTATCGGGCTCCATGGTATAGCCAAAAAGAGGGTGTTCTAACCGCTCTTTCAGTGCATCGGTTATAAACGAGGGGGTTTCAAAATCCATATCGGCCACCCAAAGTGGTAGTAGGTTTGAATTTCCATAGCGCTCTTGTAGTCCATCTACCTTTAAGGATCCAGTACCGCGTCTATCTACTAGTTTGTCGAAATTGTAT
>JBOFRN010000091.1:0-1751 GCA_051651025.1 Phocaeicola sp. | reverse complement strand
CAGCCTCATCGGTGCGCTGTGTGCACAATCCTGAACTAGATGGCACTGTTGATAAGAATAAATATATGATTACACTTAGCACAAACCGTCCTAATGAGACTACCGTATCTCCTAGTGGAGAAAAGTTTGGAAGTTTACCTACCACAGTAAAAACAACTACTACTAATGATACTCTTAGGTTTGATGGTTGGTTTGAAAATGCGGTAGAGGTGTCAAGGGACAAAAACTACACCTTTATCGTTACAGAGGCACGCACCTTAGAGGCACGCTATACGTATATAGGTAAGTTGATAACTTTGAGCACAAACTATCCTTATAAGGTTACGGTAGATCCTAGTGGAGATAGAATTGAAGGCAGCACTGTTACCATTAAAACAGCTACGACCAATGATACTCTTAGGTTTGATGGTTGGTTTGAGGGAGAGACAATGGTACACTCTGCACCAAATTACCCTTTTTTGGTAACAGGTCCACGCACCTTAGAGGCACGCTATACATATATAGGTAAGATGATAACTATAAGTACTAATCAACCTAATCAGGTTACGGTAGATCCTAGTGGAGATAGAATTGAAGGCAGCACTGTTACCATTAAAACAACTACTACCAACACTGCCCTTAGGTTTGATGGTTGGTTTGAAAATGGGACACTGGTACATTCTGAGCTAAATTACACATTTACAGTAACAGAGGCACGTACCTTAGAGGCTCGTTATACATCTATAGGTCAGAAGATAACCATCACCTCTAACCGCACTAATCAGGTGACTATCACTCCAGATTATTTTGAGGCTCCAGGTGAACAGACTACCGTTACCACCTCTGCTTCGAACAGTATGCTTGTATTTGATGGTTGGTATGAGGGTAATACAAAGGTACACCCAGACAAAGACTACACCTTTACGGTTACAGGTCCACGCACCTTAGAGGCACGATACAATATTGATGGAGCAGAAGGACAATACTGTATCCCCGATGTTAATTTTAGAAATTATATAACAAATAGTCTAGGCATTAATATTGTTCAAGATACTTATACAGATGCAGGAAAGACCTATTCTCGCCTTGATGCTGCTACTAAAACGGCGATGAGCCAGAAGACGGAGATAAATATACGCTATTCTGGTAGTTCAACTGCTAATATGAAAGTATCTAACACGGAGGGGATACAGTACTTTACGGGATTAACAAAGTTGTATATGTATGGCGTCAACTCTTTTGATGTTCAGACCTTCCCAAGCATTGACTTGAGTAAGAATACGAATTTGACAGATATACTTCTCACTTATGGCAGTATGACCAGTGCCCCCAAATTGCCCAAAGCGGGAAAAGTAAGAACCTTGTATTTACAAGGAAACCTTATCCCCGCTAATACTTCAGATGGTCGACATGATTATAGAGAGGTGATGCGCCCTAGCAGTGCCTCATCTAACCAAGTATACGTGGGCATGCAAGGGAGTAGAAATACATCTTCTGGTAATGCCTTCTACTTTAGGATGAACTCGAATGAACTCACACAGAGTCAGTGGGCTCGTCTTGATGGTAGTGATATTGATTCAGATGTCGCATCGACTGATCTCAACGCAGGAGCCCGCCTATGGAATAAGTAATCTTTTTTACCTTCTCTGTTTAATTGAGGTCATGTTCATTTTCTCTCTAAAATTAATGGTTTAGTTATGTAAAGGACCATTTAGAGGGTTTTAAAACAGAGAAGGTATTTTTTACCATACCTAAAAAAAGCGCAGGCTGTA
>JBOFRN010000090.1:0-1145 GCA_051651025.1 Phocaeicola sp. | reverse complement strand
TAGGTTTTGTATTCTCAATTTATTTAAGTCATTCGGTTCATTCTAACCGAATGGTTTGTTGCTAATCTCTCTTAACCGATTCTGGTTAAATCTGCTTTTGCTCTAGCTCATCGAGCAATCAGTCGAACGTCCGTTGTGGCTTATGACTCTGTGAGCACTTACCGTTCAACTATGATTGACCATTTAGCAGAATCAGTTGGATAGCCGTTGTGGCTTATGACTCTGTGAGCTTATCAAAGCTCATTTTTACTCCTTGAGCAGTCAGTGGGATAGAGCTAAAAAAACGCTTCCAACTACTCTAAAAGCAGTGAAAGCGTCTCTCTATGGGGTTGGCTTATTTGTTGTTAAACAAATGACTGCTTAGTGATTGCAAAGCCGATTTCTTATCGCTCTCTTTAATGAGGAACGAGATGTTGTAGTTGCTACCTCCGTACGAAATCATACGTACCGGTATGTGGCGCATGGCATCGAGTGCCTCTGCTTCGAATCCTACATTCTCCCAGTTCAAATCGCCCACTACGCAGATAATGCACATGTTGCTATCTACCGTAACGGTACCATACATCTTCAAGTCGTTCAAGATCTCGTTGAGGTGTTTGGTGTTGTCGATTGATACCGATACACCTACCTCCGAGGTACAGATCATATCGATTGAGGTGTGGTAGCTTTCGAATATTTCGAAGACTTTGCGCAAGAAACCGTGTGCTAGTAGCATGCGGCTTGATTTAATTTTGATAGCTGTAATGTTATCTTTGGCCGCTACCGCTTTAATTTTACCTTGCTCGGTTGTGTTCGAGATTATGGTGCCAGGTGCTTCGGGCTCCATGGTGTTCAATAGACGAACGGGGATGTTGGCATATTTAGCAGGTTGCACACACGTAGGGTGCAAGATTTTAGCGCCAAAGTAGGCCAATTCGGCTGCCTCTTCGAAGTGAAGCTGACGTACAGGCGATGTTTTCTCCACTACGCGTGGGTCATTATCGTGCATACCGTCTATATCGGTCCAGATTTGGATTTCGCTGGCATCTACCGCTGCTCCAATAAGTGAAGCGGTGTAGTCACTACCTCCACGTTGTAGGTTATCAATTTCGCCATACGCATTGCGACAGATAAATCCTTGTGTGATGTAGATTTCGTATCCTGGC
>JBOFRN010000089.1:0-35680 GCA_051651025.1 Phocaeicola sp. | reverse complement strand
AATGGTGGTTCTTCGGGAGTGGGCGGTGCAAGTAAGGTTGTTATGCGCGGTACCAAGGGGATTGATCAGTCCAGTAATGCACTCTATGTCATTGATGGCGTACCCATGTTTAACCTTACCGGAACGGGCGATGATGGTTTCGGATCGAGAGGAGTAACCGAGGCTATAGCCGATATAAATCCGGAAGATATTGAATCGATGACTGTACTAACGGGTGCTGCTGCAGCTGCTATGTATGGTAGTTATGCAGCCAATGGAGCTGTTGTAATTACCACCAAAAAAGGGCAGCAGGGGCGATTAAGTGTAACCTTCTCTCAGAATACGCAGTTTCTCTCTCCATTTGTGATGCCCAAATTTCAGAATCGTTACGGTACGGGCGATTTGCTCTCTACTACCGGATCTGTTGAGCGTAGCTGGGGCGAGAAGTTAGATGCTGCTCACTACCAAGGCTATGAACCGGTGCGCGATTTTTTGCAAACAGGGGTGGTTACTACCGAGACTCTCTCCCTATCGACTGGAACAGACAAAAATCAGACCTACTTCTCGGTAGGGGCTGTCAACTCCAAAGGAATGGTTCCAAACAATCGGTACGATCGGTATAACTTTACCTTCCGCAATACCACCCTTTTTCTAGCAGATAAAATGGTACTCGATTTGGGCGCCTCTTACATCAAACAAAAAGATCGGAACATGGTCAATCAGGGCACCTATTCCAATCCTTTGGTAACCGCCTATCTATTTCCGAGAGGCGATGATTGGAACGATATTAAAACCTATGAACGCTGGGATAGCGATCGAAATATCTATACCCAATATTGGCCACAAGGTATTTACACCTTTACAGGTCAGAATCCTTATTGGGTGGCTTATCGCAACCTGCGTGAGAACAATCGAGACCGCTACATGTTGAATGCGAACCTCAGTTACAAAGTGCTCAACTGGTTGAGTGTAAGTGGGCGGGTACGCATGGATCATGCGGCAACGAGCTTTACCGATAAAATGTATGCCAGTAGCAATACAACACTTACAGAGGGATCGAGTAACGGCCTCTATGGCATACAAAAAACAGACGATAGACAGTTCTATGCCGATCTGATGGTGAATATTCAGAAAAACTTTAGTGAGAAGTTAAGTTTGGTTGCCAATTTAGGAACCTCGTTGTCCGATATGCAGCAAGATCTTTTTGAGAATAGAGGTCCTATAAGTGAAAGTGGAATTCCTAACTTATTTAATGTATTTCAGCTAGATGATGTGAAAACCGTTCGTAAGCAGGCGGGTTTTAGAGAACAGACGCAATCGATTTTTGCGAGTGTAGAGCTGGGTTATAAAAGTGCCTACTACCTAACTCTTACGGGGCGTACTGACTGGCCGTCGCAGCTGGCAGGTCCTAACTCAGTGAGTAGTGCTTTCATTTATCCATCGGTAGGAGGAACAGTTATTCTTTCTGAGCTGTTTAAGATGCCCAGTCAAGTCTCTTTTCTAAAGTTGCGTGGCTCATTTGCTTCGGTGGGTCTCCCGTTTCCTCGCTTCTTGGCGAATCCTACCTATACGTGGGATAATGATAACAAGGTGTGGCAGCCTAACCGCAACTATCCAATGTATAATTTAAAACCCGAACGTACCAACTCGTGGGAGATGGGTGTGACTGCTCATCTATTCGAAGGATTACGTTTCGATATTGCTCTGTACGATACAAAGACGTACAACCAAACGTTCGATCCTAAGATATCGGTCTCTTCGGGTTACACCACCCTCTATGTGCAAACGGGTAGTGTGCGCAACCGAGGTATCGAACTAGGAGTGGGTTATACCCACTCATTTGGTAAGCTAGGTTGGTCAAGCAACTACCTATTCAGTACCAATGAGAATGAAATATTAGAACTGTTAGAGAACTACGTACACCCCGAGACAGGCGCCATTATTACCAAAGATCGATTGGATGTGGGGGGGATGGGTCAAGCTCGATTTGTACTTAAAAAAGGAGGTTCGTTAGGCGATCTCTATTCGACTGCCGATTTGCACCGTGACAGTGACGGTAGCATTCTGGTAGATGAAAATGGGCATGTAACAGCCAACTACAATGCGGGCGATATTAAACTGGGTAGTGTTTTCCCAAAAAGCAATATGTCGTGGAGTAACCAGTTTACTTGGAATAACTTGAGTTGGGGCTTCATGATTTCTGCTCGCTTGGGCGGAGTTGTCTATTCGGCTACACAAGCAGCTATGGATTTGTATGGTGTTTCGCAGTCTACTGAGGCGGCTCGTGATAATGGTGGCGTGTGGGTGAATGGTACCGACCTAGTGAATGCGCAACAATGGTATACCACTATCTCTTCGCAATCGGGCATTCCACAATATTACACTTACAGCGCTACCAATGTACGCCTGCAAGACGCACACCTCTCTTACACCTTCCCAAGGCAAGCTGTTTGGAACCTTGCCGATGTAACCTTGGGCTTGGTAGGACGAAATTTATGGATGTTTTATTGCAAGGCACCTTTCGACCCCGAAACGGTGGCTACTACGGGTAACTATTACCAAGGTATTGATAACTTTATGATGCCCAGTGCTCGTACACTGGAGTTTAATGTACGCTTAAAATTTTAAAGGAAAAGAACGAATGATGATCGTGAATAGAAAAGAAGCAAAACAAATTTTATTAACTCTTCTGAGTGGGTTTACCCTGCTCTCATGTACCGGGCGCTACCTCGATTTCAATACCAATCCGTATGAATCGACCGAGGAAGAGATGGCCCGTGATGCTTATTTAATTCGATCCGCATTGACCGGTATGCAGGGGTACGTTGTTCCAACCACTGTTTTGTTAAACCAATTTCTAGAAACCCTTCTCGGAGGTCCTTATGGGGGCTATCTGGCCGAATCGAATGGTGGTTTTAACAACCGATTCTCGAACTACAATCAGTCGCAAGACTGGGTGAGTAAACTCTATAAAGATATTATTCCCAATGTATATACCAACTATGCACAATTGCAAGCAGCGACGAAAGATGAGGTTTACCTCTCGGTTGGGAAAATTGTAAAAGTAGCAGCTGTGTTGCGCGTAACCGATGGTTGTGGCCCTATTCCTTACTCGCGGTTGGGGACTGATGGTGACTTGGTTGCTCCTCTCGATGCTCAGAAAGAGGTCTATCGCCGTATGTTTGCTGAATTGGATGAATCTGTCGATGCACTCCTCGTGCGACAAACAGAGCAATTTACCGAGAAAGCCGATAAGGTATATCAAGGAAAAGTTTCTCAATGGATTAAATTAGCCAACTCTTTGAAGCTCCGTATGGCCCTACGCATGGTTTATGCCGATCCTAGTTGGGCACAACTCCAAGCAGAGGAGGCTGTTCATTCAAGTAGGGGAGGTGTATTGAGTAGCAATGCCGACAATGCCTCCATTCAAGCCACCACCAACCCCTTTCGGGTCATTATGTACGAATACAACGGTGGTGACTCGCGCATAGCAGCCGACATAACTGCCTATATGAACGGCTACAACGATCCACGCCTTAACAAATTCTTTGTGGAGTCTACCTTTGCCACCGCCGATGGAGTGGAGAATGGATACCACGGTATTCGTTTAGGCACCGAGCCTATTCCCAGTGATGCTGCTCACAAATATGCCAATATGAGGGTAGAATCGACCACCAAACTGCTTTGGATGAGTGCTTCTGAGGTGGCCTTCTTGCGTGCCGAAGGTGCCTTGCGTGGGTGGAACATGGGTGGAAGTGCCCAATCCTTTTATGAGGCAGGGGTTCACCTCTCATTCGATCAGTGGGGTGCTACCGGTGCCGATCGTTATTTGCTCGATGGCAAGAGCAAGCCTGCACCCTACAGAGATCCGCTCGAAACCTATAGCTACTTGGGCGAAACCTCTTCCATAGCCGTAGCTTATGAGAATGAGGCCGATTTCGAGAGCAATCTAGAGCGCATTATTACGCAGAAGTGGATTGCCCTATTTCCTCTAGGTTTAGAGGCATGGGCCGAGTTTAGACGTACCGGATATCCTCGTTTAATGCCAGCGGTTGTCAATAAGAATCAAACCGAGGTTCCGTTGGGCACCTTTCCTCGCCGATTGCCCTATCCACAGGATGAGTACAATGACAATGGGGCGAATGTGCTCGATGCTTTAAAAGATTTAACACCTGCTGCAGATAAAATGTCATCAAGAATGTGGTGGGATTGTAATCCGAGGCTTCAATAATTGTCAACAAAAAGAACTAAATGCTTTAATAATGGCAGAAAAGCCTCGCTTTATGCTATTCATTATTTTTAAAATGGGCTAAAATTTATATCTTTGCGAGCAATAAGAAATAATTATTAATCTATAAACTTTTAATCCATGTTTAACAAACATCCCAAAGGACTGATCCCTGCTGCGCTAGCAAACTTAGGCGAGCGTTTCGGTTTCTACACCATGATGGCCATCTTGGTGCTTTTTTTGCAAGCTAAGTTTGGATTGGACGGCAAAGAGTCTGGTCTAATCTATTCAACGTTTTATTTCTCTATTTACATTCTTGCCCTAGTGGGTGGTATCGTAGCCGATAAAACTCGAAACTATAAAGGAACCATTATGACGGGTATCGTCTTGATGGCCGCAGGTTACTTAATGTTGGCACTTCCTAGCGAAACGCCTGTAGCAAACAAAACCTTCTCATTAGGAATGACTTGTTTGGGACTTTTCGTAATTGCTTTTGGTAACGGTCTTTTCAAAGGAAACCTTCAGGCTTTGGTTGGTCAGATGTATGACAACGAAAAGTACTCGAGCATGCGTGACTCTGGTTTCTCACTTTTCTATATGTTTATCAACGTAGGTGCTATTTTTGCTCCTTTTGCAGCAGTAGGTGTACGTAACGCTTGGTTATCTAAATTTGGTTTTGGATACAATGCCGATCTTCCTGCGCTTTGTCACGGTCACTTAGGTGGCACATTGACTCCCGAGGCGGTTGATACATTTAGTGCACTCGCTGCCGAAGCAACCAATGGCACTGCAACCGATCTTACTGCTTTTGCTAACAGCTACTTGAATGTTTTTACAGAAGGTTTCCACTATGCATTTGGTGTGGCTATTATTGCTATGCTTGTATCTTTAATTATCTATGTGGTAAATCGTAAGAACTTCCCCGATCCAAGCAAGAAAGCTGCAGCTGCTAAAGGTGCTGAATTCAAAGAGATGGATGCTGCCGAAGTGAAACAACGCATCATGGCTCTTTTTGCTGTATTTGGTGTGGTTATTTTCTTCTGGTTCTCGTTCCACCAAAATGGTTTGACAATGACTTTCTTTGCGAAAGAGTACACAGACTTGAGCGGTATGGCTATTACGCTATTTGGACTTGAATTTGCAGGTGCTGAGTTGTTCCAATCATTGAACCCTCTATTTGTAGTTCTTTTGACTCCGGTAATTATGGCTATTTTTGCACGTCAACGTGCAGCTGGTGTTGAGCCTTCAACTCCTAAGAAAATTGCGATTGGTATGGGTATTGCTGCTCTTGGTTTTGTAGTGTTGGCAATAGGCTCTTATGTAGCTAATCTTCCTTTGCACCAAGATATCATTGCAGCAGGTACTTCGCCAATCAAGGTTACTCCTATGTTGCTTATGGCTTCTTACTTCGTGCTTACCATTGCTGAGTTGTACATCTCTCCACTAGGTATTTCGTTTGTATCGAAAGTAGCTCCTCCTAAATACCAAGGTATTATGCAAGGTGGATGGTTAGGTGCAACTGCGCTGGGTAACCAATTGCTATTTATTGGTGCGATTCTTTACGAAGCAATTCCTATTTGGATGACTTGGACTGTATTCGTAGTTGCATGTTGCATCTCTATGTTTACTATGTTGTTTATGCTAAAATGGTTGGAGCGTGTAGCTAAATAAGCGTTTCATTCCAGCACTATTATATCTTTAAAGAGAGGCGAACATACTGTGTTTGCCTCTCTTTTTTTGATCAATATTGAGAGTGCTTGGGTACGATTTTGTCTGCCTCTTTGCACAAGCGGTTATACAAGCTTGCATAAGCGCTTATGCAGCTCTGTACAAGCGGTTGTACAACACTGCACAAGCGCTTGTGTAATATGGTAGTTTTAATGTCTGATTATCAGATATTTAATATCATCCCCTCAACTTCTCTCAATGAAAGAATAATTGGGTTATTTATATTACAATTACCACTCTCAGAAGAGTCAATAGTTTGGATCTTTCGCGTTTCATTAGATTGAAAACGGCCCGATTTATTCCTTTCGCTTTCTGGTTTACACATAGAATAGCTTATCACTCCTAGCGGTTATAAAACTGTACCAAAGAGTGATTTGACACAATTTCATAATCTGTTTGTTGCTAGAATTCTCCTTGATAGAATAGTTAATAAGTGGTAAATAATAGTACTATGTAATACATAGTATTAGAGTAATACCTATATTTGTGTCATACAAACAAGTATCGAATTATGAATGTAGACAATGTACGCTCACAGATGCGCAAAGGGATGCTAGAGTATTGCATCTTGTTACTTTTGCATAAGGGCGCTTCTTACGCTTCCGATATTATTCAGCAGCTTAAAGAGGCCAATCTGATTGTGGTAGAGGGAACACTTTACCCGTTGTTAACCCGTCTGAAAAATGACGATCTACTCTCGTATGAATGGGTAGAATCGACACAAGGGCCCCCTAGGAAGTATTACACTTTAACCTCGGAAGGCGAACTTTTTTTAAAAGGGCTAGAAGAGGCTTGGCAAGAATTAGCCACTACCGTAAATCATTTAAAAGATAAGTAAAAAGTAAAGATATGAGAAAGACATTGACTGTAAATTTGGGAGGCACCGTTTACCACATTGACGAAGATGCTTACCAATTGCTAGAGAGTTATCTAACTGCACTTCGTGCCCACTTTGGAACGCAAGAAGGAGGTGAAGAGATTGTGAATGATATGGAGTTTCGTATTTCCGAAATCTTCTCTGAGCACATAGCAAGGGGTGTACAAGTGATTGATTATGTACATGTAGAGCAAATTATAGCTCGTTTGGGTAAGCCCGAAGAGATGGATGGAAAGAGCGAATCTCAGGAGTCAGAGCCCCAATTAAATCAATCGGAAGGGCCCATTAAACGGAAACTGTTCCGCAATCCAGATGACAAAGTTTTGGGTGGAGTATGTTCGGGACTGGCTGCCTACCTGGGGTGGGATGTTGTTGTGTTGCGTGTGGCTCTCTTAATACTTGGCTTTTTTGTACATGGAGTAATTATGTGTTATATTATTGCATGGATTATTATTCCTTTGGCAAAAACTCCAGCCGATAAATTAGGAATGAGTGGTAAATCTGTCAATCTTGAAAATATAGGAAAGAGTGTGACAGATGGGTTTGAGAAGGTAAATGGATATGTACGTAGCGAGGAGTCACGTAGCTTTTTCTACCAAGTAGGAGAGGGTTTGGTAAAGGTGGCCGGTTTTTTAATAAAGCTTACGCTAATTATTCTAGCCATCTGTTTTGCTCCTGTTTTACTAATCTTTTTGGTGGCCTGTTTTGCACTGCTACTCGGTTCGATAGGATTGTTGGCCGCTGCACCTGCCATATTGGTTCAAATTAATCAGTTTATTCCTGGTTTTGACCTGCAGATGGCCGATCTTTTTCCTGGTAGTACGGTAGTATTAGCCGTATCGGGCATTCTTTTGGTAGCGGTACCAGTAATTGGACTTATTCAGCTTGCCATGGGCTATTTTGCAAAATGGCAACCTATGTCGTTGGTTACAAAGATTATTCTTATTATCTTATGGATACTTGCACTCGGAACTTCAGTCTATATTCTATTTAATCAACCCTATCTTCTCTCACTGGTTGGTGTTGGATTCTAGATTTAGAAGATTCTATAAAAGCCAATTTACAAGAATTGCCCCTAACACTTAGTTAACTAGGTGTTAGGGGCAATTCTTGTATGAGTATGCTTCGAGTGGTAAACTCTATTTATACCTTTTATTAGGCTTTTAAGCGTAGCTCGGCTAAGAAGTCATAGTGTTCACCCTCTTTTACCAGCGTAGCCTCGAATCCACACGCAGTGGCATAGTGGCTTAATGTCTCGAAATCTACATAGAGCCAATCGAATGTAGGCCCTTTCACCTCTTTGTACTGCATGCTAAAATCGACTTCGCCATAGTAGTCGCCAGCTAAATCAATCAAGAAACTACCATCTTCCTCCTCGAATAGATAGCGCAAATCACTCGAATCGACCAAGAGTTTACCTCCTGGCTTCAAAAGTTGTTGTATGCGTGTTAAGAAGAGCGGCATGTTGTCAAGAACGCCCACAATACCCGCGCCATTCATCAGCATTAAAATGGTATCGTATCCCTCCTTAAGTGCAGGATCGAATAGATTGATGAGGGTAGCATCTTCAACACCCCGGTTTTTCATGACCTCTACTGAAAGTGGAGAGATATCAATGGCATGCACCTTCTTTCCCATCTCTTGAAGAGCCAATGCGTGGCAACCACTCCCTGCACCTACGTCGAGAATGTTCCCTTCAGCTACTTGTAGAGCCAATTGTTCGAGAGCAGGCATCTCCTCGTATGAGCGAAAAAGCTGTGATAGGGGGATCTCATCTTCATCGAACTGAGATGAGAATACACGAAGTGTTCCCGCTTGTTGGTTGGTATAAAAATCGGCTATGGCTGCCCCCATGGGGTCTTTATCGGGTGATAAAATGGATGTATGCATAAACTATTTACTCTTTTCGTCTATTAAGAGGGCAAAGCTACGCAAAAAATAGGAAGAAGCTATTTATCTTCGGAGAAAATGGACTATTTTTGCAGCTTAATTAAAATAATAACATGAAATCGGATATTGAAATAGCACGTAGTATTACGCTTACCAAAGTGAAACAAATTGCCAAAGAGATTGGGGTACCTAGTGAACAACTTCACAACTATGGCCCCTATATTGCCAAGGTAGAAGAGAGCTTAATTGACGAAACGCGAGTAGCACAAAGTAATTTGATTCTAGTAACTGCCATTAGTCCTAATAAAGCAGGTATTGGTAAAACAACCGTTTCAATTGGTTTGGCACTTGGATTAAATAAATTAGGAAAGAAAGCCATCGCTGCTTTGCGTGAACCCTCTTTAGGCCCTTGTTTCGGTATGAAAGGTGGAGCTGCTGGTGGAGGTTATGCACAAGTTCTCCCTATGGATAAAATTAACCTGCACTTTACAGGTGATTTTCATGCCATTACTTCGGCACACAACATGATTTCGGCACTTTTGGATAACTATTTGTATCAAAACAGAGACAATGGATTTGGTTTGAAGGAGATACTTTGGAAACGTGTACTCGATGTGAACGACCGTTCATTGCGTTATATCGTTACCGGACTAGGACCTAAAACAAATGGGATTACTCAAGAGTCAGGGTTTGATATTACACCTGCTTCGGAGATTATGGCTATTTTGTGTCTGGCTACCGATGAGCACGACCTACGCCGCCGCATTGAAAATATTCTTCTAGGGTTTACATTCGATAACCAGCGTTTTACAGTTAAAGATTTAGGAGTGGCAGGAGCAATTACTGTATTGCTTAAAGATGCACTTTCGCCCAACTTGGTGCAAACTACCGAGCACACAGCGGCTTTTGTACACGGTGGTCCTTTTGCCAACATTGCACACGGATGTAATTCGATTCTAGCTACTAAAATGGCGATGACTTTTGGCGATTATGCCATTACGGAAGCGGGATTTGGAGCCGATCTTGGAGCTGAGAAATTCTATGATATTAAATGTCGTAAGGCGGGTGTACACCCTAAACTTACGTTGATTGTTGTTACTGCCCGCGCATTGAAAATGCACGGTGGAGTAGCCGAAAATAAAATTAAAGAGCCTAACTTGGAAGCATTGAAGAGTGGTATGGCTAATCTTGACAAACACTTACGCAACCTAAAATCGTTTGGCCAAACGGTTGCCGTTGCCTTTAACCGTTTCGCTGACGATACCGAGGAAGAGATTGCTTTCATTCGCGATCATTGTGCGAAAAAGGAGGTAGGCTTTGCTGTGAATAATGCCTTTACAGATGGTGGAGAAGGTGCGCTAGAGTTGGCTGAATTGGTGGTAAAGAGTATCGAAGAGAATCCCTCTAAACCGCTTCACTTTGCTTACAATGACAAGGATTTGGTAGAGGATAAAATATCGAAAGTAGCTTGTAATCAATATGGAGCAAGCATGATTACTTACAGTATGACTGCGCGCAAGAAATTGAAACAAATTAGTGATTTGGGTTACTCTGAATTCCCTATCTGTATTGCTAAAACGCAATACTCTTTCTCGACCGATCCTAAAATTTACGGTGCAGTCGATAATTTTGAATTCCATGTTCAAGATATCGTAATCAATGCAGGTGCAGAGATGTTGGTCGTTATCGCAGGTGAGATTATGCGTATGCCTGGTTTGCCTAAAGAGCCTCAAGCTTTGTATATTGATATTGTAAATGGAGAAATAGAAGGGCTTTCATAAGCACTTTATTACTTTTCTTTTCTGCTTCTGTGAGAGTGCTTTAGAATAGGGCTTATCTATATGCCCCACTTTGAGTGTTCACCGTACAGAATTAGTGTGTTCTCTTTAGATGCCTTGCGGCTTTGTATATTGGGATTACACGCTAGTATGGGAAGACATTAAAGAAGCTCCCCTTAAAGAGATCGTCCTCTGATTACTCAAACAAGAGTAATCAGAGGACGATCTCTTTAAGGGGTAAGGGGGAGTGATCAAAGTTTACTTCCTATGCAGAGGAAATGGTGAAGAATCTTACTTACTCCTTGTATCTGTTTGTTCCGGTTGTCATACTATTTACAGTACTTATCGATTAAGCTTTGTACTACCTCATCGCCTAGCTCTTTGGCTTTGGCAAATTGTATACAGGCCTCTTTCTCTTTTTTCTGTTGTACTAGGCAGTAGCCCAACATGCGATAAGAAGCCCCCTCTTCAGGGTTTAACTCAATAGCTTTTTGAAGGGCAGCAGTTGCTTCGTCAAATTGACCAATGCGAATGTGTACAGAGCCTTTCTCAATCCAATAAATCACTTCATATGGCTCCATAGCTACTGCCTCATTAATATCGTTTAGTGCTTGTTGATACATGCGGCATTGAATCTCCGATTGTTCACGTTGGAAATAGAACTCTGCAGATACACGACTCTTGCCTCCAATGGCTTCGTAGAAGGTGTCGTAATCGACTACCGCTTCGCGAAATCTATTCAATTGTGCCTTCAATAAAGCACGCTCATAAAAGTAAACCGATGCATCGGATGTATAGGGTCTTTTGAACAGATCAATAGCGCTATCCAACAAAGCAATGGCACTCTCAAAATCGGGTTCAGGCATTAACTCTTTACATTTAGAGGCCGCGTGATAGGTCTCGGGTGCAGCAAGGTTGCTTTTATTGACTGCTTCGTAGCAGTAGTAGGCCTCTTCATAGCGTCTTAAAGCAAATAGCACATCGCCTTCTAGTTGTTTATAAACTGGTTGTTCATCTAACTCTACTGCTAGACGAGCTTGTTTGAGAGCATTCTCATAATTCCACTCGGGTTGAATCTCCTGGTTGTTGTTTCTAGTAAGAGTGTAGTTGTACATCAGCTTACCAATGTTGTAGTGTGTGGTAGCTTTCTCTTTTGATACTGCAATTGCTTTTTCAATATCGGCATTTGCCAAGGGGGCTACAGTAGGATCGTTCATGTCCATATAGAGTGTAGCACGCTGTACATAGCCATCTGCACTTTGTGGGAACTGAGCAATGTAGTCATTCATCAGCTCCATCATAGCGCTTGGTTCGAGTTGACTTGATGCCATTAGTAAATAGATAGAGGCTTGCTCTTCGGTTTCGGGTAGAGATTTTTTAATGCCAATGCGGCTTAATGAAGCGTCGCTAATTGAAAGAGCCGATGTAGAAAGAGCTGCTCCTAAGTTAGCATCAATGGCATAGCTCTCTTTATCATCGCCACTTACCTGGATGAGTCCTAGAAGTTTACCTTCTGCATTTAAAACGGGGCAACTTACCATCTTATCATTTAGTTTGGTGTCGAGGGTATAATAGACCCCTTTATCGCCCATTTGGTCAACCTTGGTCACTTTAGCTGTTTGAATGGTTGCTACTTTTTGAGTGGAGTAGGGTAGAAGGTAGACTGTTTCACCCACTTCAGCTGGTTGGACAGCCAAAGATAGTGTAGATACTTTCTTCTCTGTTCCTGCTGTAAACTTAACCAGATCGTATATCGAGCTAGCTCCTGCTATACTTAATACAGGGTGTTCTTTGCCATCGGTAAGTATAATCACAGCTCGATCGGCCCCTTCGAATAGGGAGTAGTCAGAAAGTGAAGTACCATTGTTAGCGATATAGAAACCATTTCCCGTTCCTTTGATGCTATTGTTTTTATCGTATGTAATAACCGAAAAGGCTGCTTTTCTAGCCTGTTCCGCCCATTTGGGATTGCCTTGAGCTTGTGCAGTAGTACATACTAACCAAGCGTAGCCTAGTAGAAGTAGTGTTTTTTTCATCTAATTAGTTTGTGTAAGGGTCTTTATTAGAAAACAAGGCAATAGAATAGAGTTGCTACATGCATAGCATTAGCTATGGCAATGCTTGTTTGGGAGAAGAAAAACTTAATGCAACTCTACTCCACTGCCTTGTATAGGGTTTAGTTTAGTTACTCTTCACTTCCGAAACCGCGTTGTTTAACCGCTTCGTAGATTAGAACTCCAGCAGCTACCGATACATTTAGTGAACCAATGGTTCCTCTCAAAGGAATTTTAATCCACTCATCGCATAGTGCCAAGTGTTCGTAGGGTACCCCAGTATCTTCGGCACCCATGATAATACATACAGGGTCTTGATAATTAGCTTTTGTGTAGTCATAGTCGCCCTTCTCGGTCGCTGCTACAATCTTAAAGCCACTATTCTTTAAGAATTTAATCGTTTCAGTAATGTTCTTTTCGCGGCATACGGGCAGTGTGTGTAGTGCTCCAGCAGAAGTCTTAATAGCATCAGCATTAACACTTACACTGTTCTTAGCTGGTATAATGATAGCATCTACTCCGGCACATTCGCACGTACGAGCAATTGCACCAAAGTTACGTACATCGGTGATACCATCTAGAAGCAATAAGATGGGGTTCTTTCCCTGTTCAAACAAGAAGGGAACCATCTCTTCGGTTTTTTGATAGGTAATAGAGGAGATGTAAGCCACAACTCCTTGGTGGTTTTTGCGTGTAATGCGGTCGATGCGCTCAACAGGCACTCTTTGCACAGGGAACATACATCCTTTCAAAGCATCGAACAACTCCTTCGATAGATCGCTTTGCATATCTCTTTTTACCAACACCTTATCTATCTCTTTTCCGGCTTGTATCGCCTCAATTACGGCGCGTACACCGAAAATCATTTCGTTTTTTTCAATCATAATGTATGAATTTTCTTTCTGTTTCTTTAATTTATCCGTTCAATATATCAGGCTTTACCCCAAAGCGGGAAGAGCCTACTTTGTATTGATCTTGGCCTTAGTGAGAGTTTGCTTATTTCAGTAATTCTCTTGCATTGTTAAGTGCCGCATCGGTTAGTACTGCACCACTTAACATGTGTGCAATCTCCTCCACTCGTTCCTCTTTACTTAAGGGGCGAATGTGGCTATTGGTTCCCGTTTCAGTATCTTCTTTGTATACCTTATAGTGAGCTATGCCTCGTGCAGCAATTTGAGGTAGGTGCGTAATGCTAATTACCTGTCGGTTGCTTTCTCCCATCTCTTGCATAATGAGTGCCATTTTTTCGGCAATTGAGCCAGATACACCTGTGTCAATCTCATCGAATACAATGGTTGGAAGCTTTACTGCACCTGCAATCATGGCCTTTAATGAGAGCATTACGCGCGCTATTTCTCCTCCTGAAGCTACTGATGCTACATTGTGCAACGTGCCATTCTTATTGGCTGAGAAGAGAAATTGTATGCTATCCATACCGCTTTCGTCAGCCTCTTTACGAGGTGTAACCTCCACTCGAAAACGCACATTAGGCATGCCTAATGGTATAAGTCGTTGAACCATCTCTTCTTCGATTTCACAAGCAGACTTCATACGCAACTGCGTGAGTACACCCGCTTGGGAAAGCACTTTCTGAAATAGCTCTTCCTTCTTATTGGTAAGCTTCGCAATGCGCTCTTCGTACGAAGTAATTGCCTCTAATCGGTCTTGTAGCTCATTGGTAAATGCAATCAGCGCTTCAAGAGAATCTACTCGGTGCTTTTGTTGCAATGAGTAAATTAAATTAATTCGTTCATTCACATACTCCAACCTACTTGGATTGAATTCTACCTCCTCTTGGGCGTGTGCAATTTCGTGAGAAAGCTCCTTAAGTTCGATGTAGCAGCTGTTAAGTCGCTCTATCCATCCTTCTGCTTCAGGGTACACTTTGGCTATTCCATGCAAGGTTTGTATACACTCCTTGGTGGTTGAAACCAAGTTGTTCCCATCTGCCGATAGGTTGCTATCTATTTTATATAGACTCGCTTTAATCTCTTCAGCATGCACTAATCTATCTGCCTCTTGCTCCAGTTCTGTTTGCTCACCCTCTTTAAGGCTTGCATCGAATAGCTGCTCTAGCTGAAAACGTAGGTAATCTTCGTCCTGTTTGCTTTGTGCAGCCTCTCTAGCCAACTCCTTGAGTTGTTTTTCTACTTGCTTGTAACTCTGATAAAGCTCCTTGTACTTGGAAAGCTCTTGATCGCTGTGTGCGATGATATCTAGCACACTGAGCTGGAAGCTTTCGTTATTTAGTAAAAGGTTTTGGTGTTGGCTATGTACATCAATAAGCTGTTCTCCCAACTCCTTCATCTGTGTAAGTGAAACAGGCGTATCATTGATAAAGGCTCGACTTTTACCAGAAGCATATAGCTCTCTGCGCAAAATACACTCGGCCTCAAAATCGAGTTCGTGGGTTGTAAAGAAGGGTTCCATTTCATAATTTGCAATGTGGAAACGTGCCTCTATGATGCACTTGCTTGCACCTTTCTTTATAGCCTTTATTTCTGCGCGTTGACCTAGTAATAGCCCAATTGCTCCTAATATGATAGACTTCCCCGCTCCTGTTTCTCCCGTTATAACAGAGAAACCGGTATGAAACTGAATGTCTAGTGTGTCAATTAGGGCGTAATTCTGTATATAGATAGATTGTAGCATGCTTTAGGGGTTACTTCATTATTTCAACCAGTTTGTCTACGATGTCTGTTGCTACCGCTAGCTTGCTTTTAAGTGGATAATGGGTAGTGTTTTGGGCATCGATGATCGATATTTGGTTGGTATCATGTTGAAAGCCTGCTCCTTTATGGTTTAGTGAGTTCAATACAATAAAGTCGAGGTTCTTACGTTCCAATTTGCTTTGTGCATTTAACTCCTCCTGGTCGGTCTCTAAGGCGAATCCTACCAAGCGCTGGTTGGATCTCTTTAGTTTACCTAGAGCTGCTGCAATATCTTGTGTAGGTTTCAAAGAGATTGTTAGACTCTCTTCACCTCTCTTCAACTTGTTTGTTGCTACCTCTTGTGGCGTAAAATCGGCTACTGCTGCACACAGAATAGCTGCATCCGAATCGGTAAATACAGTTGTAGTAGCATCGTACATCTGTTGTGCACTCTCTACATGGATGCGCGTAATGTTGGGATGCTTTGTTTGAAGTGAAACAGGACCACTAACCAAGGTTACGGATGCCCCGCGGGTAGCACACTCTTCGGCTAATGCGTAGCCCATCTTACCTGATGAGTAGTTTCCGATAAAACGTACTGCATCAATTTTTTCGTAAGTTGGTCCAGCAGTAATCACCACCTTTTTTCCTAGCATGGTTTGTTGCTTCGCAAAAAAGGCTTCTAGTTCTGCAACAATAGCTTCTGGCTCTTCCATGCGCCCTTTACCAACCAAGTGGCTTGCTAGCTCTCCTTCGCCTGGTTCAATAATATGGTTGCCATAACCTTTCAAAATCTCTAGGTTCTTTTGGTTAGCAGGATGTGCAAACATATCTAAGTCCATGGCAGGTGCAATGAAAACAGGAGCTTTCATTGACATGTAGGTTGTAATGAGCATATTGTCTGCTACTCCGTTAGCCATTTTGCCTAGGGTTGATGCTGTAGCTGGCGCTATTATCATGGCGTCTGCCCACAATCCTAAATCGACGTGGCTGTTCCATGTTCCATCTCGTTGTGCAAAGAACTCACTAATAACAGGTTTGCTTGTAAGTGCCGATAGGGTAATGGGAGTTATAAACTCCTTTCCAGCAGGAGTAATTACCACCTGCACTTCTGCTCCTTTTTTGATAAGTAAACGAACGAGTATAGCCGCTTTGTAAGCGGCTATACTACCTGTGATTCCTAAGACTATTTTTTTTCCTTTCATGGATCTCTTTTTCCTATTTAATCATGCCGCTGTCACGCAGTCTAATTTTAGTCAATACATTTTTAGTGTTTAGAGTGAAATCGCCATTAAGCATCCACCCGTAGTAGCCCGAATCTTTTTGAAGTACTTCGCTTACTGATACTCCCTTATATTTACCAAAGTTGAAGACCTCTACCCCCTCTTCATTGTAAACAATGCGTCCTGCAAAATCTACATTGCGATTAAAGCTTGAGTACTCTGCTAAAAAGTTTACATCATTCTCAAGTACATCTGGGTATTTATCTAACTGACCTTTAAGAACCTCGTAAGTAGCACGTGTGTCAGCTTCGGCAGAGTGCGCATCGGTTAAATCTTTTCCGCAATAGAATTTGTAGGCAGCTGATAAGGTGCGTTGTTCTAGTTTGTGATAGATAACTTGCACATCAATAAACTTGCGTTTCATCATATCAATGTCAACTCCTGCGCGCAGGAACTCTTCGGCAAGTACAGGTATATCAAAACGATTTGAATTAAATCCAGCCAAATCACACCCTTCAATGTCGCGAGCTATTTCCTTTGCCACATCTTTAAAGGTGGGCGAGTTGGCTACATCAGCATCATAAATGCCATGTACAGCTGATGATTGTGCAGGAATAGGCATTTCGGGATTAATACGCATATTCTTGCTCTCTTCGTTTCCATTGGGGTAAATCTTTAAGTAACCAATTTCTACGATTCTATCTGTGTTTATGTTGATACCCGTAGTCTCTAAATCAAAAAAGACGATGGGGTTTTTTAGTTTTAAATTCATCTTTTAGTAGCTTAGTCATTCAACATCATAGGCATAAGTAGCATCAATACGTCATCCGACTCTTCACTCTCAGCAGGAAGAATAAGACCAGCTCTTGATGGGTCTGCCAATTCAAGTACAACCTCTTGGCAAGACAAGTTGTTAAGAATGTCTATAAGGAATGTGCCTTTAAACCCGATGCTCATAGGGGTACTGCTGTATTGGCATCCTATTGACTCTACAGCTGAAGTTGAGAAATCAATGTCTTGTGCAGAGATTTCAATTTGATTCTCTGTTAGTTTCAGTTTAATTAAACTGCTTGATTGAGACGAAAATACCGATACACGGCGAAGTGCCCCAACCATCACGGAGCGATCTACCGTTGCTTTAAAAGGGTTGTTTTGTGGAATAACTGAGTTGTAGTTTGGATATCTACCTTCAATTAGGCGGCAAATCATGTGGTAGTGCTCGGTGGTAAATGTCGCATTTCTCTCATTGAAGACAATACGTACATCACCTTCTGTTTTAGCCAATAATGTTTTAAGTAAGTTGGCTGGTTTTTTGGGAAGAATAAATGCAGCTTTCTCATTGCCTTGTATAGCTACACACTTGTTTCTTACCAATTTGTGACCATCCGAAGCTACAAATGTAAGGCTATCTGATGCTATGTCAAAGTAAATACCATTCATTACGGGGCGTAGCTCATCGTCAGCTGTTGCAAAAAAAGTGCGGTTTATTCCACTTAGCAAGGTGTTAGCTGGAATGGCTAGTTCTACCTCGTTGCTGCCCAATCCGGGAGCTTGTGGATATTCATCAGCACTTTGACCCATGAAGCTGTACTCTCCATTTTGATAGTAAACCGTAATTTCTAAAGAGTCAGGATTGATGTCGAAGGTTAAAGGTTGCTCTGGAATCTCTTTAAGCGCCTCAAGAATCGTTTTTGAAGAGACCGTAAAGCGAATGTCACCGTCCGATTGGCTGCTCTCGAGCGAAGTAGAGAGAGTTGTTTCGTTGTCCGAGGCAGTAAGCGATAGCGTTCCTTCGTTTAGCTCGATTAAGAAATTTTCTAGAATGGGAAGTGAGTTTTTTGAATTGATAACGCGGCTGATGGCCTGTAAGTGACTGAACAAGGCAGTGCTTGATACGATGAACTTCATATGATTTTATTTTATTTTATTTTCGTTTCAATCGATGAATATTTAATGGTCAAAGTTACGAAAAGATTAGCGACTTCCTACAAAAAAATAACTAAAAAATTAGTTTACTCAGTGGGAAAGATGTACTTTCGTACCGTATTTTAAAATAGTTATAAATGGAATTACAAGGTAAAGTAATCGCTGTGCTTGAACCCAAAGGTGGGGTTTCAAAAACAGGAAACGAATGGAAAGTGCAAGAGTATGTGATTGAAACGCACGACCAATATCCTAAGAAGTTATGCTTTGAAGTGTTTGGTAATGAGAAGATTGATCAGTTCAAGATTCAAATGGGCGAAGAGGTTAATGTCTTTTTTGATGTGGATGCACGCGAATGGAATGGACGTTGGTTCAACAGTATTCGTGCTTGGAAAGTAGAGCGCGTGACAGCTCAAAACTATGCAGCTGCTCCACAAGCAACTCCTTTTCCTCCAGTAAACACTGCGCCTGTAGACTTTGCAGCGAATGATGAGAAGGACGATCTTCCTTTTTAATAAAAGCAAATAGCTCTAGATTCTATTCGAAAAGCTTAAAAAGTATAGAAAGGCGAAGCATATTCAGAGTAATGTGTTTCGCCTTTTCTTAAAAATGCTATTTTTTTTTCTTCTAACAACAAGAGAGTGCTCATTTTTAACTAAGTTTGCAACGAATAATTGTTGATAATAGCTATTTTGGCTAATTTAAAAGTGAAATATTAAGAGAAAGATGGGAAATCATATTTCGGGAATGAAGTTCAGATTAATTGTGATGAACTTTTTGCAGTTTGCAGTGTGGGGTAGTTATCTGACCTCACTAGGTACCTATTTATTTAGTGTTGGGATGGCCACTCACATTGGTATTTTTTATGCCATGCAAGGAATCGTCTCTCTCTTTATGCCTGCCGTGATGGGGGTAATAGCCGATAGGTGGGTGCCTGCACAGAAATTACTGGGCTTTTGCCATTTTGTTTCTGCACTTTTTATGATTCTTGCAGGCTATTATGGTTATGTAAATCCAACACCCGATTTTGCCTCTCTTTTTACAATCTACTCTTTGGGGGTTGCCTTTTATATGCCCACTTTAGCTCTTTCCAACTCAGTTGCCTATACAGCACTCGATACAGTAAAGCTTGACCCAGTTGTTGCTTTTCCCCCCATTCGTGTCTTTGGGACAGTCGGTTTTATCTGTGCCATGTTATTAACAGATTTATTGGGTCTTCAAACAAGTAGTTTTAAATTCTTTTTGTGTGCATCTTTTGGTGTCATTTTAGCTTTTTATTCATTTACTTTACCCGCTTGTACGGTTACGAAGAATAGCAGCGAAAAGAAATCATTAATCGATGCGTTAGGACTACGTGCTTTTGCACTTTTCAGACAAAAGAAAATGGCGGTGTTCTTTATTTTTTCAATGTTGTTAGGGGTTTCGTTGCAAATAACCAATGCCTTTGCAAATCCTTTTATTACGAGCTTCGAAAAACTTCCTGAATACCAAAATACCTTTGGGGTTCAACATGCCAATGTGTTGATTTCACTTTCACAGATTTCAGAAACATTGTGCGTTTTATTAATTCCTTTTGCTTTGAGAAAATTTGGTATTAAGCAGGTTATGCTTATTGCTATGTTGGCTTGGGTATTGCGCTTCGGTCTCTTTGGCTTGGGTAACCCGGGTGCAGGTGTTTGGATGTTCTTGTTGTCAATGCTTGTTTACGGTATTGCTTTTGATTTCTTCAATGTATCTGGTTCACTTTTTGTGAATAAAGAAACAGATCTCTCTATTCGTTCGAGTGCACAAGGACTATTTATGATTATGACCAATGGTATTGGTGCAACAGTAGGTACGCTTGGTGCACAATATGTGGTTAATCACTTTGTTGATGCTAACAGTACGGCACCTCAGGTAGAGGGTTGGAGTATGGCATGGTTTGTTTTTGCTGGATATGCACTGGTTGTGGCTATCCTATTTGCAATCATCTTTAAATACAAGCACGAACCAAGCAAAAATTAAATAACTTATTTATATACCTGTTTAATATAATGAAGGAAGTTCAGGTTCGAATACACGATATGTCCTCTACCTTACATCCAGCCAATGCCTATGCATTGGTTTTGGAGGAGGTTTATGGTTCTCGTAAATTACCTATTATCATAGGTCCTATCGAGGCGCATTCCATTAAAGTGGCTATCAAGAATTATCATTCTCCTCGTCCGCTTACTCATGATTTGTTGTTGAATTTAACCCATCAGTTCTCTATAAACCTAAAGAAGGTACTTATTCATGATGTGAAGGATGGTGTTTTTTACTCTTCTCTTTTCTTTGAACAAGGCGAAAAAGAGGTTGTCCTCGATGCTCGTACATCAGATGCCGTAGCAATCGCTTTACGTTGTGGAAGACCTCTTTATACCACAGAGGCTTTAATGGAGAGTGAACATTTGCATGAAGAGGGCGATGGAGCTTTCTCTATCTCGATTAATATGGTAGACGTATCTCTACTAAAAGAGGAGCTTGAGAAGGCTATTAAGAATGAGAATTATGAACAAGCTTCTCAACTGCGAGACGAAATCGCACGTCGTGAAAGAGGCATTAATGAAGAAAAATAACCTATGCACCTTTTTTATACTCCTGATATCGCAACTTGTTCCGAACTTCCTGAAGAAGAGGCTGGACACTGTTTAAGAGTTTTACGATTGAGCTCGGGCGACCAAATACGTCTAACTGACGGGAAGGGCTCTTTTTATGATGCTGTTATAACAACTGCTACGAACAAACGTTGCCAAATTGAAATTCTCCAAGAGGATCCACAAGAGAAGATTTGGAACGGACATTTGCATTTAGCAATTGCCCCTACTAAGAATATGGACCGAATCGAATGGTTTGCCGAAAAGGCGACCGAAATAGGGTTTGACGAGCTTACTTTTTTGCAATGTAGATACTCTGAACGTAAGGTATTAAAGGAAGAACGGATTGAGAAAATATTGGTTTCTGCTATGAAGCAATCGCTTAAAGCAACCAAACCTATTTTGAATAGCTTAATACCATTCAAAACATTCATTAACCAGGAGTTCTCGGGTCAGAAATTCATAGCACACTGTCACGATACAGGAGCTAAGCCTCTGCTAAAAGAGATACTACAACCCGAGCTAGATGCATTGGTTTTAATTGGACCGGAAGGCGATTTTAGCGAAGAAGAGGTACAACTAGCTCTGGAAAATGGATTTCAACCCATAAGTCTGGGTAAAGCACGTTTGCGTACGGAAACAGCTGCTTTGGTAGCTTGTCACACACTCAATTTGTTTAATCAAAAATAGCACTATGAATAAAGTCTACAGCAGCCTTTGGCTGGTTTTTGTACTACTCTTTTTGGCGGCTTGTTCGCCTAAGTCAGATTATACCCAAGCCATCCCCAAAGGAGCGACAGCAGTCGTGGCAATAGACTTACAGAATATAGCCAGTAAAAGCGGTTTATCATCGAATGAGGGTGAATCGGCAGCTAGCAACCTCACGCAACTCCTTAAGTCGGGCTTACAAGGGGATGCATTTCTTCTAGTAGAGAAAATCGTAAAAACACCCTCTGAGTTAGGCCTCTCTCTTACTGATAAAGTCTATCTTTTTACTGCTCCTGATGGGAGTGCACAACTCTTTCTGGGTAAGGTGTCTGATAAGAAGAAAATAGAAACCCTTTTTGATTTATTGGCCAAGTCGCAAATTTGTACACCTATTCGTGAAGAGGATGGGTGCAGTTTTACCCAAATTGGCGAGCTACTTTGTGTGTTTAATCGCAGTGCTTTATTTGTACTTCATAGCCCAGCAGGACATGCTGCCAATTTTAAGGGTACACTTTTCTCGTGGTTGCGCCAGGAGCAAGGGGAAGGATTCACTGCTTCTTCAGACTTTGAAGCTCTTTCACAAGCAAAAGGAGAAATATCGGCTGTCATTAATATGGCTATACTGCCTCGCGAAGTAACCATGCCGTTTCGTATGGGTATGCCAGCTACTCTAAAATTGGAAGATTTAAAGTATCATGTAGATATTTCGTTTGAACCAGGCAAAAGTATTGTTCATTGTAAATCGCTAACCGTAAATCCCGATTGGCAATCTTTCTTTGAACAAACTCAACAATTTACAGCTCCAATCAATGGTACACTGCTCGATCTTTTTCCGGGTAATACGCTCTTTACTTTCAGTGGTAATTTTCAAGGTGGAAAAGCATATGAATTGTTGTGTAAAAATCCAGCAATTCGTCAATACATTAATAATCCAATGATTAATGTTGAAGGAATTTTTCGTGCCATCCAAGGAGATTTTGTTTTGGGATACTCTTCTTTAGCCACGGCTTACTATTTAGGGTATGCTGAAGTTACCCATACCGATTTCTTACAAAGCATAGAGGCTTTGCGCCCCCTATTAGCATTGACAGCTGGTCAAATGCAACTGAATAGTTTGGGTGTCAATCAGTATGAGTTTAGAAGCGGACGTAACTACACTTGGTTTGGAGTCAAGGATGGGCTGCTTTATGTTACCAATAATCGTACTTGGGCCGATGAGGCAGGACGCAGATATGGAGCTTCATTACGCAATTTACCTTGGGCTTCCACAGCCCACGAAAATCGCTTTGTTACCGCATTAAATGTAAATGAACTGATTCGTCAAACGCACCGAAGCCGTTATATTGAACAACAATTGGGCGTATCAGGAAAACTCTTTTTTGATCTTCTCATTGAGCCTTGTGATTACGTAACCCTATCTACTCCGCATACCACCGAGGCAATACTCGAACTGAGTTTGAAAGATAAAAAGAGCAATGCTTTACAACAACTGATTGGTAACCTACAAACCTATTTAAAGTAATGAATTCACTCTCGCTACGGCAGTGCCTTCCAGCCGTTTTTGCTGGAAAAGATACCATAGAGTCTGATGTGTGGCATCAGCAGTTAACCTTTCAAAAGGGAGAACGCTATCTTATCGAAGCGGCTTCGGGAACAGGTAAATCATCGCTTTGTAGTTACATTCATGGCTACCGAAACGATTATGAGGGATTTATTTTGTTCGATGAAAAGAACATTCGTCAGCTCTCAGTGAAAGAGTGGACCATTATTCGTCAGCGCCACATCAGTATGCTTTTTCAAGAGCTTAGACTCTTTGCCGAGCTAACTGCATGGGAAAATATAGAGCTTAAAAACAATTTGACTAACCACAAAAAGAAGAAGGAGATAAAGTCTTGGTTTGAGCTTTTGGATATAGCCGATAAGTGGAGTGTACCTGTCGGAAAACTCTCTTTTGGCCAGCAACAGCGTGTCGCTTTTATGCGTGCCTTGTGCCAACCGTTCGATTTTATTTTTCTCGATGAACCCATTAGTCACTTGGATGAGCAAAATGGTGCTCTGCTTGCTGGTATATTAGCCCAAGAGGCCGAGAAACAAGGAGCAGGAGTTATTATAACCTCGATTGGTAAGGCTCCCGAGTTAGATTTTACTAAAACCTTGAAACTATGAGTCTAGTAGCTAAGTTAATGCGTAAGCACATTAGTGTACCTCAATTTATGGGCTTCTTCTTTGCCAATCTATTAGGTATGGTTATTGTACTCTTGGGTGTACAGTTTTATAGCGATGTTATTCCTCTATTTGGTGCGAGTGATAGCTTTATGAAAAAGGATTACATCCTGGTAAGTAAGAAAGTGAGTAGCTTAGGCACATTAGTTGGAAAGAGTGCAACCTTTTCATCGACTGATGTTCAAGAGCTCAAAGAGCAGCCTTTTACCTCCTCTGTTGGTGCTTTTACCCCTTCGCTTTTCCAAGTTTCGGCAGGATTAGGCATGCAAGGTGTACGAATGTCTACCGATCTATTTTTTGAATCCGTACCCGATATCTTTGTTGATGTCGATTTAGAGCAATGGAGTTTTCAGCCTATGGATAATGTTGTACCCATTATCCTACCTCGTAACTATCTCAATCTCTATAACTTCGGATTTGCACAAAGCCGAAATCTTCCGCAAATATCCGAGGGGGTTATGGAAATGATCACTCTTGACGTTCGTATCAGTGGATCTGGAAGAAGCGATCTATTTAAAGGTAAAATTGTAGGCTTTTCGAATCGTCTCAATACCTTGTTGGTACCTCAATCTTTCCTAGAGTGGGCAAACTCTACCTATGCACCCGGCAAAAACCGAGAACCTTCGCGCTTACTGATAGAGGCTAAAAATCCAGCAGATGAACGGATTGCACAGTACTTTGCTTCGAAGGGATACGAGACGGAGGATGATAAACTAAATGCAGGCAAAACGACTTGGTTTTTGAAATTAGTTGTAGGGATTGTATTAACCGTTGGATTAGTTATCTGTTTGCTCTCGTTCTACATTTTTATGCTAAGCATTTACCTCTTGTTAGAGAAGAATAATACGAAGTTAGAGAATCTATTGCTTATAGGCTATTCACCTAGGCGAGTAGCCTTTCCCTACCAAAGCTTGACATTGGTATTGAATGGAATGGTTTGGCTCATTTCAACGGTGATTGTCTTGTTCACTCGTAAGCTCTATCTACCAACCATTCAGGAGCTTTCTTCTACTACTTTGGAGGGAGGAGTATGGACTACTTATGTAATTGGCTTTATACTCTTTGTGCTAGTTACATTTTTAAATGCTACAGCAGTACGCCATAAAGTGACCTCTATCTGGAAGCATCGTAGAGTATCTACACCCCTTGAAATTATTTAACCCTCAATTATAGGAATCGAAATTATACTATGGTTACTCAAAAACAATTCTCACTTCGTGCACGTAGTCGTGGTTTTCATCTAATTACAGATGAGGTGAAACTTCACTTGCCTGATTTACCTCAAGAGGGCCTTTTGAACCTCTTCCTTCAACACACGAGTGCGGCACTTACACTCAATGAAAATGCAGATCCCGATGTTCAATGCGATCTTGCTTCTATTTTCGACAAATTGATTCAGGAGAGAGAGCCTTATTATAGGCATACATACGAAGGTGATGATGATATGCCTGCTCATGCCAAATCTGTACTTGTTGGCCCCTCGCTTTCTATTCCTATAACCAACGGGCAGTTAAACTTAGGAACGTGGCAGGGTATCTATTTGTGCGAATTTAGGAACCATGGAGGCAACAGACGAATGGTTGCTACCGTGTTAGGTTAAAGAGGAAATATAGGAAATTAGGAAAACATGAAACACATACTATTTATATTACTATTTATAGCCGCTGCAATTTCTGGAAAAGCCCAGTTTGCCGATGGTTTACCCAAAGTTCAATTTATAGATTATCACCCAGAAGAGCGTGTATGGTTCGCTCGCTTTGGTCAGTTTCAACTCCACTTTGAGTATACCACTCATCCAGAAACTGGCTTAATCCTCATAAAGGATGTAGATGCTCAACTTCAGAAATTGGAAAAATCGCTGGCTATTGCTAAGCAAAAGCGTTTAAATGTATTGGTTTTTCCTGAACTCTCTATATCCATGGATGACAAGGCACGCAGTAAGGCCCTGGCTATGTTTCAAGATTATGCGCGCGAAAATGAGGCCATTATTGTGGCAGGAACCTATTACGATGAATCGCGCTATTGCAAGAGTCTCACCATTTTGCCTAACTCAACGCATCACTCCTATAAAACGCGCCCTTCTATCTATGAGGCATCACCCATTTATGGGGAGGGAGTGGTACCCAATGATACCCTTCATGTTTTTAGAACGAAATATGGAAACCTTCTTACACTGGTTTGTGTTGACTTAATTTCAGACGATGCCAACTACATGGCTCGCAATTTGAGTAATCGGGGAATGATAGACATGCTAGTTAATATAAATTTCAATCCGAAATCGCAAGAGTTTATGCGTGAAGCAGCTGCTTTGGCTCTGCGCCATCCGCTCTTTGTCAGTTTAACGAATGTTTCACTTTTTCAATCGGGCTCTACGTATGATGGTGATGAATATGGAAACACCTCCATTTTTGGTTCCATTGATCGAAGAACCTTTGGAACGAAAATTGCTAAAATGATTCCTGATTTCTATAAAACAGCCGATGGAACCATGTTACAACCTGCTTATAAGAATATGTTGGCACTTATACCTCCCGAAATAGAGGGAGTTTTAATTTATGATTTGAATTTACGAATGATACGTACTCCCATGGAGAGCAATGCACCCGACCAAGGATATCCATCTATTAAGAATATAGAGGTGTTAGAATGGAATAAACTGTAAGATTATGGCAAAAAAAGAGATGTATAGAAAAAGAAATGAAGAGTTCCTTCAACAACTTCGCACTGAAGCAGACGTCCAAGAGATTTCTGCAGGCATTTTATATAAAGTAATTAAATCGGGTGATGCTGCTGGCATAACCCCTAAGCTACATAGTATTGTTACTGTACACTATAAGGGTACTTTAATCAATGGGAAAGAGTTTGATAACTCATTCAAACGTCAATATCCCGAGAGTTTTCGCCTCAATGAGGTGGTTACAGGTTGGCAAATCGCCTTACAGCGTATGCGTGTAGGTGATCGATGGATTATCTATATTCCTTGTGATAAAGGGTATGGCAATCGCACCAGCGGACCTATTCCCGCATTTTCAACTCTTATATTCGAGGTTGAACTACTAGGCATTGCTTAACTATCCTACCCATTTATGTAAGCCAACTTACTCAGTTCTGAGCAGATATTAATCCTAACAGATTCTATTTATGAAAACGGAAGAACAACTCAAACAACGTATCCAACTTTGGATTGTTTCTATCTCTGTACTCCTCTTACTGGGTAAGTTTGCTGCCTTTTACATTACGCACTCTGTGGGTATCTTTACAGATGCTATGGAGAGCATAGTCAATGTAGTTGCTGGAATTATCAGCCTCTATAGTTTGCGATGGGCCTCTAAGCCCAAAGATGATCAACACCCTTTTGGGCATGGCAAGATGGAACTAATCTCTGCCTCTTTCGAAGGATTACTCATTGCAGGAGCAGGTCTTCTTATTGTATACGAGGGAATAGTTCGCATTTTCAATCCTACCGCTATTCAGCAGCTCGATACCGGAATAATTGTAGTAGCTATTGCGGGTGGTGTAAACTATTTGATGGGTTGGTATAGCATACGAGTAGGTAAACAGTACCACTCCATGGCATTGGTAGCGGGTGGTAAGCATCTCCAATCCGACACCTACTCTACAATAGGGCTGGTAGCGGGATTACTGCTCCTTCGATATACCGAAATTCTCTGGATAGATAGTTTGCTTGCCATTCTTTTTGGAGCCATTATTATAGCTACCGGTATCTCCATTCTAGGTAAAACCGTGACCAACTTACTCGATGGTGCTGACAATGAACTTTTGCAGGAAGTAGCACAGAGTATCAACCAAAATCGTCATTCTGATTGGATTGATATTCACAATACCAAAATTATTCGATCGGGTAGTTATCTCTACATAGATTGTGACTTAACGCTCCCTTGGTTCTATAATCTAGAAGAGAGTCATCAAGCATGTGAAGAGCTCAAAGCAACCTTTTCGGATCAATTTTTACACCGTGTGCAAGTCTCTATTCACTCCGATCCATGTGGTAGGAAAAGATGTACACATTGCAAAGTTGACGGCTGTCCCACACGAATTTCATCTTTTACCTCTTCTGAAGAAATTTCTATCATTGCTTTAACACAAAGTGATGAAGAACGCAACGAGTAGTCTTTTCTATCATTCAATGTAGAGCACTGTGCTATCTCATGGTACTGTTGATACCTATTTGTAGAGCCGTCTAAACTCCAATGGAGATAGCCCCACTTGGCGTTTAAAGAATTGTCCAAAGGCAGATTGATCAGAGAAGTGAAGAGTGTCTGCTATTTGTTGACTATTTAATTCAGTGGTAAGCAGCAGTTTTTTTGCATGACCTAGTACTACATAGTCTATGCACTGTTTGGGTGTCATTTGTACACTATCCTTGCATATCTTGTGTAGATAACGTGGTGTGATATGAAGCTTTTCGGCATAGTAAGTGATATCCCTATGCTGCAATCCATCTTTACTAAGTAGTCCATAGAATTCATTGATTAAGTAGCTCTGTTTTTCGCGCGGTCGCTTCTCTATCTGCTGGATATAGGGCAATGTTCGGTCATAAATTTCATAAATATAGTTTATAACCAGGTTTTTAACTAGCTTTTTGCGGAAGCTGTGCTCTTCTTGTTGATGCAGTATTACCAGTTGTTCTATCATTAAATCAGACATGCGTGCCTCCTCTTGGCTGTACCAATCGGGCGCACTATACTCTATCACTTCATATACTTTTATATCAAGTATGGGGTAAATTTCATTTAAATAATGGGGAGAGAATGTAAGTCTCATCATTGTGAAATCATCACTACATTCTAAGAATTTAAGCATAATAATATCAGATAATAAAAAGTTGCTCCCTGCACAGAATGTATGCTTCTCACTGTTTAATAGAATCGTTCCACTCCCTTTGGTACATTTCAGAATGACCATATCTATACCCATAAAAGGCTTATTCAGTAATTCATTTCCATGCAGATAAACTAACTCAAAGTTGTACTCCAAGACAACTTCCTCTTTTTTCTTCGATTGGGTGTTTAAAATTGCCATTATTCTTTGTTTGGGGTAAAGGTAAATAAAAGAGAGTTATAGCTCTTTACATTCAACATTAAACTTTTCAGAATCGTTATTTATAAGCCAACGAATGCTTTTAACTAACAGATGTAGCCATTTCTTCTTGCACACTACTCCAAGTTGCAGCGAGTAAACCAATCCTTTAAGTAAAGAGAGAGAGCTTCGTCTAATTTGTAGGATCGTTGCTGAATGTTCTTAATCTATACAATTCTGTTCCGAATATGATATTTTTAGGAACCCAATAATCGCCTAACTTTGCACCCACGAACAATAAATAATTTTTTTATATAAAAAAAGATATGAAGAAACAACTCCTTTTCCCTATTTTGACACTTCTTGGTGTACTAACTGCCTGTGGCGGTGGGGAACAAAACTACGAAGGGCCACGTCCTCTACATTTGATGGAAATAACCCCACAAACCATTACATTATCGCGTAACTATTCAGCCTCTATCCGTGGTCGGCAAGATATACGCATCATACCGCGTGTAGATGGGTATCTTACTAAAATAGGAGTAAAAGAGGGGGAGCAGGTCAAAAAAGGACAAGCGCTCTTTGTAATCGATCAGGTGGCTTATCTAGCAGCACTTGAGGGAGCCAAGGCCGAAGTGGCTCTTCAAAAGGCCAATGTTGCTACAGCACAGCTAAACTATGAGAGTCAACAAGCACTTTATGCTAAAATGATAGTATCGGAGTATGATCTAAAATTGGCTCAAAACAATTTGAAAACAGCGGAAGCTTATCTACTTCAAGCAGAATCTTCGAAAGTTGTGGCACAAAATAATTTATCGTTTACGCAGATTACCAGCCCTTCGGATGGGGTGATTGGTAAACTTCCTTATCGATTGGGCGACTATGTCTCACCAACGATAGCCGAAGGCCTTACCGTAGTAGCCGATAACCGTGAGATGTACATCTACTTCTCCATGTCCGAAGCACAACTGATGGAGCTTATGGAGGAGTATAAAGATCTGCAAACAGCTATTGAACAGTTACCCCCAGTACAATTGCAACTCAGTAATCAACGCCTTTATCCTCACACCGGTAAAATTGAAAGTATCAGTGGCATCATAGAGGGTACTACAGGAGCAGCTAGCATCCGTGCCGTTTTTCCAAATAGTGAAGGAAAGCTGTTAAGCGGAGGTGCGGGTAGTGTAGTAATCCCTCAATCATTGAGTAGTGTAGCGGTCATTCCTCAAGAGGCCACTTTCGAAATTCAGGATAAAACCTTTGCATATAAGGTGGTAAATGGAATGACTCAATTAGCGCCTATCGAGGTCTCTAAAATTAACAATGGAAAAGAGTATGTAGTAATGCAGGGGCTAAATAGTGGCGATACCATCGTGGTTCAAGGCGCAGGTCTCTTGCAAGAGGGTATTGCTGTGACTGCTATTCAATAATATAACCAGATTTTATGAAATTAAAAACCTTTATAGATCGTCCACTCTTGTCGGGAGTGATTTCGGTTTTCATGGTGCTCTTAGGCATCATATCCCTCTTTACCCTGCCGGTAGAGAAGTTTCCCGACATTGCACCACCTACCATATTTGTGACGGCTACCTATCCAGGGGCTAGTGCCGAGGCGTTGCAAAAGAGTGTGGTTGCTCCTCTAGAGGAGGCAATTAATGGGGTAGAGAACATGATCTACATGACCTCATCTGCTTCGAACAGTGGTATGGCGGAGATTTACATCTACTTTGCTCAAGGAACTGATAGTGACATGGCTGCGGTCAACGTACAGAACCGGGTGGCTCAAGCCAACGGTCTATTACCGGCCGAGGTAACTCAAATTGGAGTAACCACCAGTAAACAACAACCCGGTATCTTGCGTACAGTGGCCTTAGAGAGCCCTAATAATAGTTACGATGAGGCTTTTCTAGCCAACTACTTTATCAACTCCTTAAAACCCGAATTGTTACGTATTCAAGGAGTGGGAAATGTACAAGTATATGCCTCTCCTTATAGCTTACGTATTTGGCTGAACCCCTCGTTGATGGCGCAATACCAATTGGTACCTTCTGACATTGCCCACATTCTAGGGCAACAAAACTTAGAGGCACCCATTGGATCGTTGGGTGAGCGCTCTGGGCAAGTGTTTCAATACACTTTACGCTATACAGGTCGTAAAAGTGATGTGGAGGAGTTCGAAGAGCTTGTTATTAAAACGTTGCCCGATGGAGAGACCCTTAAGCTAAAAGAGGTAGCCGAAATCGAGTTGGGACAGAGCGAGTACACATTTACGACAACTATTAATCAGCATGCAGGTGTAATGGCTATGATTACTCAGGTGGCTGGATCGAATGCGACACAAATTAATCAAGAGATCGATAAACTCTTTGATCAGCTTGAGAAGAACCTCCCTAAGGATGTAAAGATCGTTACGTTCGAAAACACCAACGACTTCCTTTTTGCCTCTATCCGTGAAGTGGTAATAACCCTCTTTCTTGCCATTCTATTGGTACTCTTGGTTGTTTACTTCTTCTTGCAAGATTTTCGAGCTACTTTAATTCCTATGGTGGGTATTTTGGTATCATTGGTAGGCACCTTTGCCTTCATTAGTCTGGCAGGATTCTCGTTGAATCTGCTTACGCTTTTTGCCTTAGTGCTTGTAATCGGAACCGTGGTCGATAACTCCATTGTCGTAGTCGAGGCCGTTCAGGCTCGTTTCGATGCAGGTTATAGATCGCCTTACGATGCCACGGTCGATGCCATGAGCGGATTGACCACTGCACTTTTTACCACCACGTTGGTCTTTATGGTTATTTTTATCCCTGTATCATTCATTAGCGGTACCAGTGGGGTCTTTTATCAGCAGTTTGGATTGACTATGGCAGTAGCTGTAGGGCTTTCTTTTATTCAGGCACTGACCTTTAGTCCCGCTTTGTGTGCCCTAATTCTTCGTCCCAATCCAGAGGAGGGAGCAGGTAGCCCTTTTGCTCGTAGGGTGCGTAAAGCCTACAATGCCTCTTACCAAGCGTTGATGAATCGGTACACTACCATTGCCATGCAGTTTATTCGCAAACGTTGGTTGGTTTGGTCTAGCTTATCACTTTCAGTTATTTTACTTGTGGTGTTGATGCAGACCACTCAGACAGGTTTTATCCCCGACGAGGATACGGGAACAGTTTATGTCGATGTGAGTACACCTCCAGGATACTCACTGGAGAAGAATGATGCCATTTTAACCGAAGTGGTAGCAGCCATTGCCAATATCCCTGCTATTGAGAGCATTGCACAGGTAGGTGGGTTTGGTCTTCTTTCGGGAGTAGGTTCCAATATGGGAACACTCTTTATTCAGTTAAAACACTGGGAAGATAGAAAAGGCGATGAGAACAGTGTACAAGGAGTCATTAATGAGATCTATGCCCGTACAGGACATCTCTCATCGGCTCTGATTTATGCACTTGCACCCGGTATGATTCCAGGTTATGGGAATGGGGGAGGTTTTGAATTTAGCATTCAGAACCGAAATGATGCACCGATTGACGCCTTTTATGCGATTTCGCAAAACTACTTGGCTAAATTAATGGAGCGAAAAGAGGTATCGGAAGCATTCTCTTCCTACAACATCAACTATCCGCAATATGCAGTTGATGTAGATGCTGCAAAGTGTCAACGAATGGGTATTTCGCCGGCTGATGTCTTGAGTGAGTTGGGTGCTTACTACGGCGGATCGTATGTATCGAACTTTAATAAGTTCTCCAAAGTATACCGGGTTATGTTACAAGCCAAACCCGAATATCGCGATCAAATGCAGACGTTGGAGAATATTTTTGTTAGAGTAGGCGAGGAGATGCTTCCCATTAATCAGTTTATTACGATACAAAAGGAGTACAGTCCGTTGGTACTGAATCGCTTCAATATGTATGGAAACATAGCGGTGAATGGAAATTATGCACCGGGCTACAGTTCGGGCGATGCCATTAAAGCCATTCAAGAGGTGGCAGAGGCGGAACTTCCGGTGGGTTACTCCATTGACTTTAGCGGGATAACCCGTGAGCAAAGCAAGGGAGGTGATACAACGACTATTATCTTCGTAATCTGTTTGCTCTTTGTTTATTTGGTATTGGTGGCTCTTTATGAGAGTCTCTTCATCCCATTGGCAGTTATCTTTTCGGTTCCATTTGGTCTACTAGGCAGCTTTTTCTTTGCACAGTTGTGGGGATTGGAGAACAACATCTACCTACAGGTAGGTTTGATTATGTTGATTGGTCTGTTGGCAAAAACAGCCATTCTCCTTACAGAGTATGCTACACAGTGTCGTCAAGCAGGTATGTCGCTCAAGCAGTCGGCCTTTTTTGCAGCCAAAATGCGTTTGCGTCCCATCTTGATGACCTCCTTGACCATGGTTTTTGGTATGTTGCCTTTGATGTTTGCATCGGGTGTAGGCGCCAATGGTAGCCAAACCATTGGAGTAGGTACCGTAGGAGGTATGTTACTAGGTACTTTTGGCTTGCTCTTTATTGTGCCTGCTCTGTTTGTGATTTTCCAAACCTTGCAAGAGAAGATTAAGCCGTTGAATATTCAAGCGCCAACCGACCCGCTTATTATCAACGAAATGAAATTGATTCAGACTAAGAAAGAACAGAAAGGATGAAGTTCATCCGATTCGTTCGAGTCAATCGATGGTTTCAAAACTTTAAATTAAAACAAGAATTATCGCTTATTATGGGATTACTACCTAAAATAGAGAACCAAGGATCTATGCAGCAAATAGCCTGCATCTTTGAGACAATGGATCCAAGAGTAAAGGGAATGGCAGCTGCTTTCCTCTTTCTTTTTACCCTCTCAGGTTGCTCGGTTTACAGCACGTTTCAAGCTCCTGCTATTGAGACGGCAGAGCTCGTTGGAGCTGATATTGTCACCAGCGACTCCCTTCCAACACTTTTGTCGTGGAGGGAACTCTTTACCGATATTCAACTGCAAGCACTGATTGACAGGTCACTATCGGCCAACAGTGACTTGTTGCAAGTCCAACTCCAAATCGAACAGAGTGAAGCCATACTGCGTGGCGCCAAGCGCGCCTTTTTCCCATCGATTGCCCTTTCGCCCGAAGGAAATCTATTTAAGATCGAAGGTGAATCGGCTATTAAAACGTATAGCTTGCCGCTAACTATGCAGTGGGAGATTGATCTTTTTGGGAAATTACGCAACCAGAAGGAGCAGGCCAAAGCCGCTATGTGGCAAAGCAGAGCCTACGTACAGGGAGTACAAACGCAGTTAATAGCTTCGGTAGCCAATGCTTATTATACTCTAGTGATGCTCGATGAACAACTGCGTATTACCCAAGGTAGCATTCAGTTGCAGAAACAATACCTAGAGGTAATGCGTGCCTTGAAAGAGGCTGGTAGACAGACGGAGGCAGCGGTGAACCAAGCCGAAGCGGACTGCTATAGCATTCAGGTATCGGAAGAGGAGCTTCTCAAACAAATTCGTTTGGTGGAGAATAGCCTAACCTTGTTATTGAATGAGCCTCCTCATTCAGTCAGCCGTACAGCATTGAGTCAGATGGAGTCACTCCCTTTACTACACCTAGAGCCTATTCATTTAGTTGCAGTAGCCAACCGCCCCGATGTAAAACAGGCAGAGTATGCATTGCGAGGTACTTTTTATGGAGTAAATGTAGCACAATCGGCCTTCTACCCCTCGCTTACGCTGAGTGGTAGTGCAGGATGGGGAAATGGAATGACCCTGATGACTATGCCCGCTAGTTTACTTCTCTCGGGTGTTGCTTCGCTTACCCAGCCTCTTTTTAGCCGTGGGGTAAATCAAGCCAATTTAGCGGTTTCCAAAGCGCAATATGAACAGTCGTTACTTGCTTTCGAAAAGGCTCTTTTAGTGGCAGGTACAGAGGTTAATGATGCATTGACTACGTGCCAGGTAAGTGCCAACAAATGCAGTTTGCGCCAAAAACAAGTCGAAGCAAGCCAGAATGCCTATCAAAATAGTCATGAATTAATGAAACATACCTCAGTTACCTATCTAGAGGTGTTGATTGCGCAAAGCAGTGCTTTACAAGCTGAGTTGTTGTATGTGTCTGAATGGTTAGAGGGTGTACAAGGGCAAATAAACCTTTATAAATCCTTGGGTGGTGGTGTAGAGTAGTCTTGAGTAGCTTTGTGCTCTAATTGAAATGAGATATGAATTTGAAAATGATCTATCAATAAGCCGTTTATTAATCAAACTTTTTTGCTTGGTGTCTGTTCAATAGTCGATAGCAAATAGCCTCGAGAGTAATATACTCGAAAGAGTTTTTTATAGGAGTAACAATTGTTACGCTCGATAAGAAAGCTTATCTCTACTTTTGCTACAGATTAAAATAAAGTATGGCAGCTAATGCCTCTCTAACTAATAAATTAAAAAGTGAAAAGCGTATGAGTATGTTCTGTTTTCAGTGCCAGGAAGCCGCAGGCGGCAAAGGGTGTAGTATAAGTGGTGTATGTGGAAAGAGTCCTGAGGTAGCAAACTTGCAAGATCTTTTGGTCTTTTTGCTAAAGGGTATTTCACACCATACCGTTCGTATGCGAGAGGAAGGAATTCCTGTATCGGCCGAAGTCAATCATTTTGTAATGGAGTCGCTCTTTATGACCATTACCAATGCCAATTTTGATAAAGAACGTTTTGTAGCTCGTGTAACAGAAGCGATTGAGTTACGTAATAAACTGGCTACTCTTGTACCTAACAAGGTGATTTGCCCGCATTGTGATTGTACGACATGGGAGCCCAAAAGTGTGGC
>JBOFRN010000088.1:0-24589 GCA_051651025.1 Phocaeicola sp. | reverse complement strand
TACTAGTGCCAGATGCAATGTACTCTTCGTAGAGCTGCTTAAAGTAAGCTAAGTTCCAATATACCATACTCTTTGTTTTTTGTGACAAAGGTAAGGAGGAAGAAGCAAGAATAATAGACGGAGTTTACCGAGGGCTTACAAATAACCTCATCTGCAAAAAAAGATGATTAAGCTATTATTTTACTTAATCCCATAAGCTAAATATTTGGTCAAGAGAAGAATTCAGGAAAAAATCCCCCCTCCCGTAGCGATAGGATAGAAGAGTTATCTATTCTTCCAGAGTGATAAAGATAGAGAAAGCACCCCATTATTTATAACCTAATGAGGTGCTTCAAAATCATAAGTATAGATTTACTGGGTTAAAGGATTTACTTCTTAGATAAATACATGACTACTTAAAAGCATCTAGCAAAGTTTAGAAAGGATTAGAGTCATCGGTCGACATAGAGGGTGGAGGTGTTTGAACTCCCCAAGTTTTATTAGGAGTATCACCCATGCTTAATGAAAGTTTACCTCCTTGCTTAATTGATGAGAAATCAAACCAACAATTCTCAAGCGATTTCCCATTCAAAGTGGCACTTTGTACATAGTAACTCGAGGGGGCATTGCCTGTAGTTTCAATGATAAACTCTTTGCCTTTGTAATATTTTGAATCCAACTGAATTGTAATCTTATCGAACTTAGGGCTTCCAATTTGGAAAGTAGGGTTCGTACGTGTACCTCCCTGCACATCAAAAAGCCCAATTGAGGCCAACACATACCAAGCCCCTAACTGCCCTTGATCTTCATCTTGTCCATATCCGTAGCCATGCTCGGCTGTAGTGCCATAAAAAGAATCCATAATTTGACGGGTAAACTTCTGTGTTAACCATGGTTTAGCCGAGTAGTTAAATAAGAAGGAGTTGTGCAAGCAGGGTTGATTACCATGGTTGTATAGTTTTTCTACACCCGAAAAGCTATCAAATTCCCCCGGTTTACCACCAAATCCACTTAAGGAAGCATCATCAAATGTTTTTTCGAGTCGTTCATTAAAGCGATCCAATCCAATCAAATTAATGAGTCCAGCTACATCGTGAGGAGCATACCAAGTATATTGTGCTCCATTCCCCTCTTGGAATCCTAACCAACCTTTAAGCGGATCAAAATCTTTTAGGAACTCTCCATTTTTTTCTCTAGGACGGCAGTAGCCACTTTCATTGTCGAATAAAAGCTGATATCCATTAGCGAGTCTGCGAAGCGTATCTGCTGTAGCTGTATAGCCTAATTGACGCGCTAACTCACTGGCTGCATAGGAACTAAAACTGTACTCCAACGTATGTGAAGCGCCAAAGTTACTACTCCAACCATTGGGAAGAACGTAGTTGGATAGAGGAACATAACCACGCGTTACAAACTCGTCGAGATCATATTTACCTGAACCCAAATCTCTCTGTTGGTAATCTAATTCATTCTTGCGAACCATTTCCCACAAATAATCCAAGTCATAATCGAGTATTCCTGCATTGTAGGCAGCAACAGCAATAAGCCCCTGAAAATTGGTTTGAACCCCATTGGTATAGACACCAGCAGCTTCGCCATCATGCAACCAGCCTGTATGACGTGAGAAGTCTAGATTAGAGCGCACATAGCCATCAAATTGATCAGGATAAGCCAATGTCCACACCTGAGTTAGATTCCAGAATCCTCCCCACATACCATCTGTGTTATAGTGATGATACTTAGGTTTACCATCGGAATCAAGATGTGCAGTAGCAATCTGCTTGTCATGCGTAATGTATTTTCCATCCACATCACTTGCCAAACCTCTACCAAGAAGTGCATGGTAAAGGCCGGTATAGAATTTAACACGGTCTTCCTTCTCTCCGCCTTCTACTTGTATCTTACCCAACATTGCATTCCATCGATCGGTCGCCGCGCTACGTACTTTATCGAATGTTTGTCCTTTGCCCTCAGCCAGGTAATTGGCACGGGCACCATCAATGGATGTATAAGAGAGACCCACTTGCATCTCGACAACATCGCCAGCCTCAGCATTGAATGCAAGCCACATACCTGCACCCACACCTTTTACCTCATTCGAATTATCAGTCTGAGTAGCATCAATAAAAGTCCCCACATCACTAGGCTCTACCGAAGGATAAGCCACAAAGTAAGCCTTCACTGTATTGTCTATATCGCAAAAAGTAGCATAAACTGGATAACACTCTACATACCCACTTACCTCATTCTTCTCTGAATTATAATTCACGTAAGCATCCACCACCGTTGCACTCTCTCCTTGTGGATGACCTATATCAAATAATAAGCGCGAAGGTCCTCCTTGATTGAATTTGTATCGGTGGTAGCCTACTCTTTCAGTAGCTGTTAGTTCTACATCAATATCGTAATCGGCCAAAGTCACTTTGTAATAACCCGGTTCAGACTGCTCGGTGGTTTTCTCATAACGCGAACGATATCCCTCATCGGGGTTCTCTTGACTACCAGGAAGTGTTTTTAATTCTCCATTGGTAGGAGTAACCACAATACCCCCTATTTGGAACTCGTGTAGATGTGCAAATCCTTCGATCGAGGTGTGGCGAGAGTCATAACCGTTGGGCATCCACGATCCCGGACTATTATAAGCATCGGTTGTGGGTGCAAGTTTAGCCATACCAAAAGGCAATGCAGCAGGTGTATAAAAAAACCAACGACAGTGCGTTGCACCAATCTGAACATCTACTAAATCGGTAGGGAGCTCATTTAATTTAGGAGTAGTACAACCCAGTGTTAGAATTGTAAAAAGGGATAGAAGATAGTTTCTTTTCATTGATGTAGAATTTATTTAATTTATAGTTATCTGATAAATAAAATACGACTATATATAGAGATCCAAACTATTCAGAAAGCTCCTGAATTCTAAAACCTTTATTCGGTATTGAATCCATAAACAGCTCTAAAACCCCTCCATTATACAGAGTCTCTCTATCTATAATAGGCTGGTTATAAACCTCTTTATTCCAAGTCATGGAGCTAACATAAATATTTTTATCCGAATTATTCCCAACTTTAATATCAATTTTCTTTCCATTCCGATTGATAGTAACCTTATCAAAAACAGGACTACCAATTTGGTAGGTGGGATTGTTATTTACTCCACCCATTACATCAAACAGTCCAATGGATGACATAACATACCAAGCCCCTAACTGCCCTTGATCTTCATCCTGACCATACCCATACCCATGTTCAGGTGAATTCCCATAAAACTCATTACAAATAGCACGCGTCCATTTCTGCGTTAAATAGGGTTTACTGGAGAAGTTGAACATCCAAGACTCCTGCAGACAGGGTTGATTACCGTGATTATATGGGCTTTCAAGCCCTGAAAAAGCATCAATAACCTTGCCGCCTCCAAATGTGAATTTTTGTGCAACTGAGAAGATAGAATCGAGCCGATGGCAAAACAAACTATCCCCCATACGCTCAATCAATTTCTCTGGTTTATGAGGCACAAAAAAAGTGTATTGAAGAGCATTACCTTCCTGAAATCCTCGCCATGCCTCTAAAGGATTAAATTGACCTACAAACCGACCATTAGCATATTTGGGGCGAATAAGGTTTTGTGAAGGATCATATAGTTTCTCCCAACCAGTTGACAATTCCATAAGCTGACTATAATCAGAAGTTTTCTTTAACTCTTTAGCAAATTGTGCAACAGCATAAGATGAGAATGAATATTCTAGAGTATGGGATGCCGAAAACTGGAAATATTGACCCAAATGTCCCTCAGGAGGATCGGAATAGGGTACATACCCATATTTCACAAACTGATCTACATCCATTTTGCCTGCTCCGCGAGGTCTATTTATCCACTCTACTTCATTCTTTAGCGATGCCTTATAAGCCAATTCCAAATCGAAATTGCGAATTCCACTTTGGTATGCCCCCGCTATGATTACAGGAACCATATTGGTACCAACACCAGAAACAAACCGACTAGCTGCAATACCATCGGCTAGCCAGCCAGTATCTTTGTATATTAATAATTGACTGTTTATAAAGTCACTGTAATACTCAGGATAAGCTAATGCCCAGAGTGGTGATAGATTCCAATATACCCCCCATACAGCATCTGTATTGTAATGGTTGTGTAAAGGTAGATTATCTGAATTTAATGGGATTTGTCCAATAGAACCATCATTTTTGGGATATGCACCATTCACATCGTTTGCTATTCCACGGCCTAACAAAACATGGTAGAGTGCTGTATAAAACTTTTCTTTATTTGCTTCCGAACTGCTTGAAACATCAATTCGGCCAAGCATCTCATTCCATGTTTTACGAGTCGTTTCTTTAGCTTCTTCAAAACTTGTACTCTCTGATTGATAATTCAGCTGAGCATTTTCCATCGAAGTATAGGAAAGACCAATTGTAACCGTAATCTGCTCATTCGCTGTTGTTTGATAATTCATGGAAACACAGGCACCTTTGCCTTGAATTGTATTACCAAAGGTTACCGTTGAATCACGATAAAAGAGATTCCAAGAAGTAGCTTCTTTATCAATCTTTGCAAAAAAATAAATAGGTACAGAATCATTATCTGGCTGATAAGCTGTCACATACATGGGTTTTGTAACTACATACCCCTCTAAAGTTTGTCCATCAATCACATTAATATAAGAGTCAATAACAGGGCCACTTTCACCAATTCTACTTCCTATATCAAAAAGAATGTGAGCATCATTGCTTTCTGGGAATGTATATCGCTGAAAACCGACTCTCTTCAACGCTGTTAATTCTGCCTGAATGGAGTAGTCCTTTAATAAAACACGATAATAACCTGCTGTAGTACTTTCGTCTTTCTTATCAAAATTTGATCTATAACCCGATGAAGAGTCCTCCAATCTACCAGGAGTTGTTTGTAAATCACCTACAGTAGGCATAAGTGTTATACCGCCTAATTGGAATTCATGAATACAAGTAAACCCCTCTATAGAAGTGTGTCTATCATCGTACCCATTGGCCTCCCACCCGCTTAAACTTCCATAACTCCCATCAGTAGATGGAGCTAATTTAGCCATACCAAACGGCTGTGAAGCAGGAGTAAAGAAGAACCAACGACAATGCTCTGTACCAATATTTGGATTTACATATTGAGTATAGTCTTTTTCTTGAACACATCCTACACAAAACAACGTAACTAAATACAATAATTTCTTTTTCATATACCAGTGACTCTATTCTTATTTCTTTATTTTTTGCAACGATTTAAGCCACATCCGAGCATGTTCATCAAGACCTAATGTAGAGAAATGAACTCCATCATGACGGTGATATAAAGCGTTTAATTTATCAGTATCAGGACCAATAAAAACATCTTTAGATTGACGAATTATACTCTTTTGAGCTCTACGAATATCTGTTGAGATCCCCTTATCCACCCCTATAGAATAAGGATGATAAGTTGCTAGAGCTACTATGAAAGGAGCCTCTATTCCCCTTGATCGAAATTCGTCTTTGATACTTTCGAATAAAGTAATATATTCTTCTGTAGACGTTTGAGCAATATTATCTGATTCACCTTGATGCCAACAGATGTAATCGATTGCTATATTCAGTTCTGTTAATTTATCAAGTGTTTGAGTTAAACGGCTGTGATGCTTACCACCTTTTGCCCATTCTGATATCTGTACACCTCCTATTCCAATCGGAATGATCGTAACTTCGCGAGACATCTCTTTATCAATCATTAAAGCAGCAACTCTACTCCACACACTACAGTAATCGCCATTTGCACCTAGCAAAGGCTCTTGCGCATAAAATAAGTTACCGTCACAATAGTTATAGATATTGGAATATAACCTTTCATGTTCATCAGGGCGCATCTGCCCATAATTTGCCGAGTTTGACTGCCCAAAAGTAAAAAGTACAGTAGTGTTATTAATTCGATCCAACGAAACCATTTTTCTCTTTTCCACATTATTTTGATAGAGTCCCTGCCCCAATAGTAACAAATGGGGAAATAGAACTACGGCAAGTGTAAAAATCATTTTCTTCATACAAGTTCGCTCATTATTCTTTACGCAATTTAATTATTTTTAGGTATAAAACTCCTGCTTTTTCTTCGAAGTCTCTGAAACCAGAGGTTATTTAGCTGGATTATTTTATTCTTCATAGGTCAAATCATCCCATTAATTCTTTTTTCATTTATCAAGAATAAAGCTTCAATTATTTTTAAATTCTCCAAGCTTAATACACAGCATTATCTGCTTTCCTTCTACCTTAAATGGATGTAAACATTTATAATATGCCATTTTTTAGTTGAAATCAATCTATAATTTAACAAGCAATTAATCGACAAGAATTTAACATGAACTATTCATAATTCATTATTACCCTAGAGCTATTTAATAAGATTCTAGCAACCTCACTAGGAAGAGCAAAAATGAACGGTAAGAATAGTCCAGTTAAATCTTAGAAACATATATATACTATTGAATAGAGCTTATGATAATTTTCACAGGCCCTTCCATTCCTGCATCTGCATCGCCACGATAATGATGGGGCGTAGGTATGGTCTGATAATGGTTGGAAAGCGTAGAGTAAACTAAGATTTCAACCTCATTTTCTCCTGCTCCCACATAAGGGGTTATATCCATTGCGAAAGGAGAATTAAGCAACACTCCACATTTTTTACCATTTATATGCACTTCACAAGTAGCAACAATTTTACCCAAATCGATAGAAACTCTCTTACCAGCGATATCAGAAGGAAGTTCTATTGTCTTTCTATACCACAATCCACCTGAATAGTGACGCATCTCCCCAACTTTAGCCCAATTACATGGCTCCATAACTCCCTTTTCACATTCTAAGCGAATAGGATATGGGAAAATTGCTGTTCCAGCATATCCCGGCGTAGCCACTGCCAATATAGCAATTGACGAAGAACGCAATTGAGCCTCTGGAAGTGTAACCCTAAAAATATTTGCTCCTACTTCCTCTTTTGTTTTCAATTGAATCGCTGATTTTGGAATCTTTTTACCATCGATCCAGATAGATAGCGAAGTAGCATGAGCAGATATTTCCATTGCTTTTAACCCTGGAGCAGCAACAAAACGAAAAGGGTAAGCTTTTATCTTACTCCCATGGGGGCTAAAGAGGGCACGTTTATTAACTTGGGCCCAACGCATACTTAGATGTTCACTATATCGATCATAAGGTAACGGCAAGCTACACTCTTCTGGTACAAAAAGAACCGCGCTTCGGCTACGATTATCATAAACTTCAAAAGTGAACGAGAAATCCGCTTTTTCTATATCCTTGTACAGAATCAACATCTCATGCCATCCTTTTTTCAATAAGAGTAATTCTGATACAAGATTGCCATCAATATAAACAGACTCAGGAAGAATTCCGTCAACAACTTGTTTATAAGTACCATCCTCAGGTACATATAGGAATGTTTTAAAGGCATAATTTCCTGATTCACCCATTATAAGGAAACGATCATCAACCCTTCCCTTTAAACCGTGATATCCCTGATTACCTGGATTCTCCCATACTCCATACTGCCATGAGAAATCGTAAGAGTTCCACAAAAGTTGATTTGATCGTGCTTGCAATTCAAAAGAGTCAAAACCATCTACAGAAAAAGCCATTTTCATTTGTGGACCATATCCATAAATAGATGACTTCCAATCAGTATCATCAAACGATTTATCAAACCAGTTCTTGGGTAATTGCATCGGATTGGAAGGCTCTAAGAAGGTACGAGCTTCCACTCCTATCATCTCCTCACGGATTGGCATACGGTAATCTCCAAAACGATTGTTCATTGTATGCAACTGCTCTATTTCCCATTCACCCGTAATAGCTATTTCTTGAATAAACTCCCTGCTATCACTAGGAGCAATCTCATTAGCCAATACAGGATCTTCCCCTTGGGTAAATACGATTAAATAAGATCGATCAAAACGATTATCAAAACGAAGGCGCGTACCTTGAGCATTTTGCTCTAATATAGGTAATTCAGTAATTTGACCAGAAACAGCATCCCATAATTCGACCTTTCCTGTTGATCTAAAAAATAGTTCCTCACCTGGCAATACATTCATTACCATATATAAGTCAGTATTATCAATACGTCGATGCTGCACCTTTGCTTCCCCTCCTCCTATGAAATCAGGAGTTATAGCTGTGCGAATTAAATCAGGAATAGATTCTTGATCAGCATAAAAAGTACGCCCTCCAAATTCATTCACCTGATTTACAGGTCTCATTCCTGTTTTTAATTGATTAGCACTAATACCAAATAATTCTTGAACAATAGCATCTACTTTTGAAGAGCGCCCTTCTAATGTAGAAGCATAAGGCAGCTCTCCTGTAGCAATAACAATCCCTCCATTTTTATAGAAAAGTAAAGCTTTCTCAAGCGTTGAATGATGGACAGCAGGAAGGTCTGCCAATATTAACACCTTATAGCCTTCCTGTGAAACAACTAATTCATTAGTTTTTATTTCAGCTCTTGCTACCGATTGATAATCCATAAAGTCAAAATCCAATCCTGAATAAATTAATTTTTTACCAAGATCAAAGGCCATATCACCTGACTTACCAGCCACTGCCTGCATTGCTTCTGTTGGATAAACTAAAGCAATATCACACACATGAAAACCTTGTGACAGGACATAACTCATACGCTCAGCATATTCTAGCCAAACTTTCATGTGAGTCCAATAGGGCATGCGATAGTGAAAATCAGGTGGTGCCCACTCCCACCACCCTCCTCGAGTGGAGTAATATAGTCCATGTAAACATAATAGATTACCTCCAGCTATCATATGATGATCTAACTGTGAAGTCAACCACTCACCACTAGAGCCCCATCCCATAGAGTGAAAGGCTTCCAACCAAGTACGTGGACGCTCATAAAGATGTGCAATAGAACTAGAAACTTTGCTTGACATTATAGAAGACCCTCTAGCCGGTGCATCATTACCTGGTGCAGTAAACCATCGATTGGCACGGAAGTAATCTACATATTCAATCGGATTCCTACCACGTGAAAGATTATCTCCTCCATAAAGAAGCCCCCTATTCCAATGCCAGTCAAATACCGGTTTAAAATACCGTTCTTCAGCTAAGGTCATGAGCACATCGAAGTAATCCAACCGAACCTTCTCTGTCATTTTACCTATATCATCTGATAAAGCGCCCAAATATGGTAGCACATCATAGCCTTTTAGCTTTTTAAATTGATAAGGAAAATCCTCACTCCAAGTGCTAAGATCGAGGGGAATATGCAACTCATCTTGGAAATAGTAGTTAGCACCTTTACGTTCATCAAAAGTTAGTTGGTCTTCAATACGTTGAAAATAGCGAGAAACGAGCTCTTTTCCATGCGTAGGCTCAAGCATATAATTAGGGGCTGTGGTAATATCAAAAACAGTCCACTCACCTGGAGGAGCTACCCAATTTCCCTCCACGGGTATAGGAGGTTCATCACTTCCACACTTCCATGCCACACAAGAAATGCGGGTATCAGATGCTAGTTGATTATAGATCTCTCCTGTTTTAAGTTTACTCTGAACTGTTACCAGCTTTCCTTGATAACTTTTCATCCGGTCTAAATCTCTAATTTCGTCTGGATAATAACCATTTCCAGTCCATCCAAAAGTATAATCATCCAGTCCTAACTGAATACCCTCTTTAGCACATTCAGCTGAAAACCATTTCCAGATTTCAAACCATCCATCACTAAATATAGCAGGTTTTCCTGGTTCTGTTGCACCAAAAAGACCAGTTCCCTTATACTCACTTTGCTTATCAGCTTGTGGATGGGTATGGACATAGCTAACAGAAAAACCGTCTAAGGGCGAATCTTTTAGTATGTCAAGCTCATAACGCAATTTCTCTTTTGTAAGGCTGTCTCCATTCCACCAATAAAAAGGAACGTTCCCATAACCTTTTGGAGGTTGTTTGAATTCTTGTACGAAAGTGGTAGAGGTAATCCTCTGAGGATAACCCTTTAATTTCCCATCTGGTAAAGGAGACAACTCTTCGGGCATAGCATAACGCCCATCAGATAAATACTGTGCATCGATTCTTGGAGAAATTCCCAATAAAATCAAACATAGTAGAAAAATACAATTTCTTTTCTTTTTCATAAATCAAACCATATTAAACAAAGATCTAATACAACTAAAATAATTGAAGTACTTAAAAACGAGCAATCTATTCGCTAGATGTTGGAGATAAAGATTATCATATTAAAAAAGTAAGAGTTCAACTCTATTCACACCCAATAATTCACACCATACTATTTAAGGTATTCTAAAGCAAACTCCTACTTTTTAATAATATCGCTTTATGCGAGAAATTAATATCCTAATTTGACAAAACAGGTACTATTCGCTTTCACATGTAAAGGAGTACTTAAAGGCAATTTCTCACCAATGGCATTACATGCGCTATAAGTATAATTAGGAATATCAAGCGTACAATCTTTTCCACCAATTTCACGAATCTGTAACAAAATAGCACGTTCACCTTCAACAGGAGCAGCATTGATTAGAATAAACTCGCCACCTTTTAACTCCAATACAGGAGCAGCGTTCATTAGTTTACTTGGGGCATTTAACTGAGCAGGTAACACCCTTGTAGGCATAGCTACTCGTTGCGACCAACCAAATTGAGTAGCCTCAGCATGCGAGTTATTTCCGATAGAAGTGATGTAATACTTCCAAACAAATTCACCTCGTTGCTCGGCATTAAAATTAGTTACCCAATAGTTATTCATTACCCACGAGTAGATATTGGGGCTATCGGGCAAAGCACCCGCCTTGTATCGGCCTGTATTGATTGCACCAAACTGCATCAATGGAGCTTCGGAAGAGCCTACCACAATCTGTGCTTGCTGATTCGCTACTGATACAAAGTTTTGGTGCGTATTCCAATCGTTCGAAGAACCCTTAATTTGGTCTGCACCAGCCTGCATCACACCACCGGGTACCTCACAGTAGATATTTGCATTCTCAAGTGCAAAAGGAAGTGCAATGTAAACACCCTCAGGTTCAATCACTGATTTCTTGACGATGGAGTAGCACAACTCAATCAATTTATCTTCATGATGAATACGAAACTCCACACTAAAATTGGTTCCACGCGACTCTATACCTGCTACCGTTTGTGCACTAAAGTTATAACTGTCATAAATAGCTCCTCGCTTCAGGTTTACAAACCAAATGCTATCTAATCCTTCTCTGGTATGTTTGCCCATAGTAAATGCCTCCATAGAACCACGCTCAGCAAGCTTTTCGTAAACAAACTCTCCCAAGTTGCGTCCATCATGCGAATTGAGAAGTTCAATGCCTAACTCTTTATCACGAAGCGACTGTATGGTTCCACCAGCTTTATCAAACTGTACACTATAAAAGCGGTTCTCATAGTGGCCATCCATCTCCATCTCGATAATCTCACGAGCTTTTTCTTTATCACTTACTTGAATAAGCAACTGCTTTTGCCCCAATGCGGGAACATCTTCTACACGTATCTGCCAATAGGTCCCTTCTGTACGACTATTCAAGGGTTGTACGGCAACGGCCTTACCGGTTTCAGCATCGGTAATAGTGAATTCCTTCTCGCGAGGCAAGATTTCATTGTCTATGTAACACTCTACGATACCTGTACGACTGTAGTTTAAGGTATTGTAGACGATAATTGAGGGAACACTTGCCTTTTCGGTATAGGCTTGCAATAAGCCTAAAGCTGTTTCACTCAATGTACGACTGTTTCTGTACGCCTCCCAAGCATAACTCTCCTTCAATGCACGTTGGTCCATCGAAGCTTTGCACCAAGGATTGCGCACACTTTCGCTATAGCCCGTAGTATGCTCATCATAAAAAAGAATGGCACGATTTACCTGATCAATGGTTTGATAAGTAGCTTGTGGAATATGAGCACCCTGAAGCGCTGCCATACTCAAAAGTGTCTGGTTGGCCATGATATCGGTCTTGGCATAACGGCTTACGGCTGTTTCGCGTGCAGCAGCACCAAAACCATCGGTCCACCAATCGGGCCAGGCTTGTTTTAGTACTGGAAGCGTAGCGTAATGCTCCTCCTCTACTTTCTTTAAGAATGCGCCCGTAGTTGATAGGCGTAAGTGTGGTGTACTGTACTTCTCATTCCACTTCTGAATGTTGCTACATGCAGCAATAGAGGGAGGTGAATTATCTGTAAAGTATCCTGAAAATTGAATAGAAGCAATGTCGTAAGGATACCCCTTCTCTTGCAGTTCAATCAAGTAGGTAAGCACTCTCGATTCAAACTCCTCAAAATTCGATCGTTCTACCCCAAAGAAGTTCCCCGTATTGTAGTGCTCAGCACGATAGGCTATCATCTCACTACCTGAGGGACTTTTCCAACGGAATACAGTGGGGTAATCAAAACAGATTAAGGCTCTATGGCCGTGTGTCCCCATGTTTAGGTATTTCACTCCCAACTGAGGAAGGTAATCGGCAAAGGCCCAAGCCATACCGTTTACGTCATTCTGCATCGCAATCTCAACCGGTATGCCCGATTTACGACATTCTACAAGTGGCTTTAAAGAGGCAACTAAGGTCTGCTCATCGGGAAGTTCCGAGAAATTAAAAATGGCTCCAGATACTTCGATACGTCCCTCTTCAATGCGTTTTTTCAGACGATCGATCTGTTGTTGAGGGCGAGTTTGCAAAAACTGCTCTACCGCCCAAGTCGATTCACACACCCAATGGAATTGAGCACTAGGTTCATAACCATCGGTTAAGTCGCAATAGTCTAGTGCATAGTCAATGTAACGAATATGCTCTGCCAATATCTCATTTTGAGGACGCGTATAACCTATATCTGTATGAGTATGCTGAACAAAGAAGAGTTCCCAATTGCGTGAAGGCTCAAGGCGAACTTTAATTTTTTCGGTCTTCCCATTCTTTGCAATCTCTACCATCGAGTTTTTAGACTTGGCTACTTTATCAATACTTACTGTAAAGAAGTTATCACCCATGGTAACCTTACGTGCATCAATTACTTTACCATCTAGTTTAACCGTAGTCTCTTCTGGAGCACCAAAGTGAGTATGCTCTATTAAAAGCTGTTGTTTACCCTCTGCAATTGCAGGAGAGAGTTTTACTTTTGAAGACTCCACAATTTGATCGGTAAAGACCATATACCAGGCTTGTGTACCTCGTTTATCTGCTGTTAGTTTTAGTTGCAAAGATGAACCTGCTGCAGGTAGTTTATCTTTTGGAATTCTTAGGTATAGGAATCCTCTTCTATCACGATTCGCATCCACAAAAACACTCTCAAAGTCGAGTGTTCTACCTTCACTATCGCTTTTGCGCCATCTCGCTAAGTCGGTATTATCAATCACAAATGCCTCTTTACCATCAATTTCAAGACTCACTGTAAAGTAACGGCTATTAATACCCACCCCTACTGGAATCACGAAATTAGCATATTCTGCACTCCCTATACTCTTGGGCATTGGCTCGGTTAGCCACTCTATAGACTGAGTCCCATCGGTTGCCCGTACAAGCATCGAATTTCGAATGCCCTTTACAGGAAATGAGTAGACAAAATCATTACCTGCTAGTTTTTTATCAACCCCTCTTAGAATATAGTCGTTGGAGTGAATAGCCGAACTAGTGATTTGTAGGTTTTTCTGCGACTCTAATTTAGCTGCTAAATCAGGAGTCAATTGGCTATATGCCGTACTACTCAAGAGCAATGCGGCTAAAATAGGCCAAAGTTTTAGTTTCATTTTCATACTTGGATCAAGAGGGTTACGATTATTTAATAGCATTATCTTTTATCTGAGACATCAGCAAGATTACATCGGCTGAAGAGCTATTGGTTAATCTATAGCTTTCCGATGCAGCGGGTATCACAAAGGTTTCGGCATAGTGAAATGGCTGCTTCATCCCTTTACTGGTTTGAATCGTTACCGATGTTCCTTCAACAATCATCCAAACTTGGGCATGATTCTGTGTGTCTACCTTCACACACTGATTGGCAGGAATAGTGTATCGAAAAATCTCATAGAACTGGGTAGAATGTGTAGGTAACACCTCAATGGTACAATTCTCACTAGTAGAGTTAATCACAGGTTTCGAAATCAACTCCTCAGCCACTTTCTCTCCTTGTCGCTCAAAGTAGAGGTTATTCATACCATGTTCTATATTAATTGGGCGTGGTTTACCATCTAAGTCCAAACGCATCCAGTCATACATCTTAAAGGTAAAGATGTAGGGTGCACTACTAATCTCAAGCACCATATTATTCGAACCCGATCCGTGAACTGTACCGTTCGGAATTAAAAACAAATCGTGCTTTTTAGCAGGTATCTTCTGCACAAAACGTTCGATATCTATCGCTTCCGATTTACGCTGAGAATCCATCAGTGCCTTTTTGAATTCATGAGGATTCACACCCTCTTGAAAACCCAAGTAAACTTGTGCATCCTCTTTACAATCCAATATGTAGTAGGTTTCATCCTGTGTAAAAGGCATACCAAACTTTTCTTTGATATACTCAGGTCGTGGGTGGCACTGGATAGAGAGGTTTCCACCATCAAACGTATCTAAAAAGTCAAAACGAATGGGAAAATCATATCGAAATCGTTCCGCACTCTTACCCAAAACCTTCTTGTATTGAGCAAACATCAACGTATCGAAACTCACTTCAAGCATTATACCATCGCTCTCGAAAAGCAATCCATTTTCGAGCACCATCAACTCAAAAGACCAAGCCAAATTGGGTACATCCTTGTTGAGTTGCTCAATACGATCACGCATCCATGTACCTCCCCAAGCACCCGGTTCAAACCAAGGTCGAACCCGAAAGAAGTTCTCAGACATTTGCTCCAAGCTACTTCTAAGCGCTGCACCTGTCGTATAGGGAGTATTCTCGGTATGCTGACCATCCACAAAGTAATCAATCTGATTGATAATTTCACTCTTGTGATTATTGAGAACCACCCAATCCACAAAATAGAAACGCTTGTAGGTTTGCTTACTATTCAAATCAATTGATGAGCCTAGGTTTCTAGCCGCTTTTGCACGCGCCCTAAACTGAAGTTCATTTTTAGGTAGATCCACATAGACCAATGGAGCATCACCATTCACCAAAGAAGCACCACATCCTATAACAAGTTGAATGTCAGTATTCGAATCAGGCTCTGGCAAGGCAAAAAAAACGGAATTAAACCAATCACTAAGAGTCAGATCGGTAATATGTCCAAAAATAGGGTCATCACCATTTAGGAAAGGAGAAATCATAGTATCAATTTCAGACTCAGATTTCATATAGTCAGCTGTTCTATATACACAGACACGCTTTCCAGATTCACTCCATAGCGTAACGAGTTCATGCTCTATCTCTTCCCAAAATAGGCCTACATAGCCATCAATAACAACTCTTTTGGCTTCTAAAAGATCTAAAGCTAAATTTCTAAGCCCAGTTTTAATCTGATGCAATCCCATTGGGAAGGTTGGATAAATGGTATACTTCCCTTCACCCTGCCTTTCAGGACGGATAGGGGCTAGGAATTGTGTGGTTTCTCTTTGTTTCTTCATTTCTTGTTATAATAAAATCATACGGTTGATTAATTCTAAATATTAAAACAACCAAACAAAAGCAATTATGTACGTACATAGAACAACAGCAAAAGTAATTATAAATTATGAAAAAGCAAATTTAACCTTGTAATAATTAAAATAATATTTATATTTGCAACTCATAACAAGCGAATAATAAAGAATATAGTCATATCCATGAATATTAAAATCGATCAAAAAAGCCCAACTCCTTTGTACGCACAAATAGAGGAGCAAATAAGGTTATATATACATAAGAAAGAACTTCTACACGGCGAAAAGCTTCCCAATGAACTAGAAATGGCCGAAGAGTTGGGCGTTGCAAGAAGCACTATCCGACAAGCCATGAACAACTTGGTCGCCGATGGTTTGCTCGTAAGAAAGAAGTCCCTAGGTACCTTTGTCTCCAGTAAGACAATCAGCTCAAAAGCTAGAAACTGGCTCAGTTTCTCGCAAGAAATGGCGATGAGTGGCGTTCAAACCCGGAACTATGCCCTACACGTATCGTGGCAGAAAGCCGATGAGGAGGTTGCTCACTTATTTTCAATCGAAGTTGGAACAAAAGTATTACGCCTAGAGCGACTTCGTGGCAGTGAAGAGAATCCTTTTGTAAATTTCATCTCCTACTTCAATCCCAGAATTGGAATGACTGGTGAAGAAGATTTTACAACCCCTCTTTACGAAATATTGGAGAAACATTACCAACGAATAGCCAAAACCTCTATTGAAGAGATTGGCGCCCAACTAGCTGATGAAGAGTTGGCCGAAAAGCTTGAAACCACTCCAGGGGCTGCCATTCTACGAAGAAAGCGCTCTGTGTACGATACGCAAGGCGAGGCAATTGAATGGAACATTGGCTTGTATCGTGCAGACAGCTTTGTCTATACCGTAGAGTCTGACCGAATCTTTTAACCTAATTACCGAATAACATGTATAGAAACGATCCCAGAATTGTAATGACCTTAGACGCTGGCGGCACTAATTTTGTGTTTTCTGCCACGCAAGGATATCAACAAATTGTAACGCCCATAACTTATGGTTCCAATGCGGGCGATTTAAATAAATGCCTAAATACATTAGTAGAAGGATTTACACAGGTATTAAATCAATTGGAACAGGCACCTATCGCCATCAGCTTTGCCTTTCCAGGTCCTGCGGATTATCCCAACGGAATTATTGGCGATTTACCCAACTTCCCTTCCTTCCGGGGAGGTATTCCACTTAAAGCCTATCTTGAAAGCAAGTTCAACATACCTGTTTTCATCAATAACGATGGCGATCTTTTCGCTTTTGGCGAATCAATCGCTGGGGCATTGCCTCAAATAAATTCCATTCTCGAGAAGAGTGGTTCACAGAGAAGATACAAGAATCTTATTGGAGTCACCTTAGGAACAGGGTTCGGAGCAGGTGTAGTTACTGCCGGAAAACTCCATTTAGGAGACAATTCGGATGGAGGAAATCTTTGGAGCAACCGCAACAAAAAGTATCCCAACTTGATTATTGAAGAGAGTGTCAGTATTCGTGCAGTCAAACGGGTCTATGCAGAACTCAGTGGAGATTCAACAGAATTAACCCCGAAAGATATCTTTGATATGGCTGAAGGGAGTAAACCCGGCAACAGGGAAGCTGCTATACAATCCTTTGCTGAACTGGGTGAAATGGCAGGTGATGCACTTGCAGCAACCCTCAATTTAATCGATGGTATTGTAGTTATTGGGGGTGGACTTGCAGGAGCCGAGAAGTACATTATCCCCGCTATGATTCAAGAGATGAATGGCCTTACAGGAACCTTTGCAGGAGATCATTTCCCACGGATGAGTGTCAAAGCAATTGATTTGCAACGCAATTTAGAGGAGTTTATCAACCTACCTGCCAAACGAATTAAGGTTCCACAAACTGAAATAGAAGTGGACTACTACCCCAATAAAATTACCGGCGTTATGATCTCTTCACTCGGAGCAAGTAGAGCCATTTCGATAGGTGCTTATGCTTATGCACTGGAGCAAATTGAAAATCAAACAGCTAAATAATCTCCTTATGAAGAACAAACACATTTTACCCGTTTTATTCGGATTCTTCATCATGGGATTCTGTGATGTAGTGGGTATATCGACCAGCTATGTTCAAGCGGACTTTGGACTTAGTGAGGCCATAGCTGGGCTACTTCCCTCGGCAGTCTTTATCTGGTTCTTACTTTTGGGTATACCCACAGCACTTGTTATGAACAAAATAGGACGCAAAAGTAGTGTCATTATAGGTAATATCATTACACTTATTGGCGTATTAGCCCCTTTTGTCACCTATAGCTTCGCATCTGTAATAATCGGATTTGCGTTACTAGGCATAGGGAATACCATCTTGCAAGTCTCTCTAAACCCACTCTTAAGCAACATTGTCAAAGAAGAGGCACTGAGTAGTTCGCTAACTGCGGGTCAGGTAGTCAAAGCCATCTCATCCTTTTGCGGCCCAATCATTGCCCTAGTTGCCACTACTCAATTGGGTAATTGGCAGTACATCTTCCCCATATTCGGGTTAATCACCACTCTTTCTACCTTCTGGTTAATTGCCACCCCCATCAAAGAACACAAAAGTATGCATTCATCCAACCTAGGAGAAGCCCTCTCTTTGCTAGGAAATAAAAGTATACTCATCTGTTTCCTAGGGATTATGGCCATTGTAGGACTCGATGTCGGGATAAACACAGTAACTCCGAAACTATTGATTGAAAGAGTGGGCCTTTCAGTAGAGCAAGCAGGTCTAGGATCGAGTGTCTATTTTGTAAGTAGAACCTGCGGCGCATTTCTCGGTGCATTCTTGCTAACGCGAATCAATGACATTCGCTATTTCCGCTGGAACATTGTAGCAGTTATTGGCTCCATGGCTCTTCTCTTTTTTGCTCAGGTAGATTACTACATCTTAATTGCAGTTGGCGGCATTGGCTTCTTTGCATCCAGCATCTTCTCGGTTATCCTTTCCTTAGCCATAAAGAAACTTCCAACTAAGGCCAATGAAATATCAGGGTTAATGATTACTGGAGTATGTGGTGGAGCAATTATCCCTCCCCTCATGGGGTATGCAGCCGATAGTATGGGCTCCCAATTAGGCTCTCTTTTGGTAATCTCCATCTGCATTTTATACCTATTTATTTGTTCGATGCGGATGAAGAGCAACAACTAATACCATTAAATACGGTTACTTCTCTTTTCAAAGAAGAGAGGATGCTTATATCTTTTTGTACCTATACACTAGCGAATCCGCAATTTATTCTCTAAATTGCGGATTCGCTTTTTGTTTTACCTAAAAAAATGAAAGTATGATACAAATTTGGTGCAAGAATAACAACCGAATGAAGGAGTTTCCCGAAGGAACTTCCCTGCTAAATATGTATAGAGAGTTTAATCTAAACCTGCCGCATGGAGCGGTCAGTGCCAAGGTTAATAACAAAGTAGAGGGATTAAACTTCCGCATCTATCACAATAAAGATGTGGAATTCCTAACGATAACTTCCTCATCAGGAATGCGAACCTATGTACGTTCGCTCTGTTTCGTACTCTGCAAAGCAGTGGAAGAGTTGTATCCTGGTAAACGAATTACCCTCGATCACCCCATATCAAAAGGGTACTATTGCGACATTAAGCTAGGAAGAGTAATTGAAGAGGAGGATATTAAACGCATTAAAGCACGTATGGAAGAGATAGTGGCCGAAAACATCTCTTTCCATCGACACGAGAAGCACACAGCCGAAGTGATTGAAATTTTCCGCAAAAAGGGGATGCTCGACAAAGTGAGACTACTCGAGAACTCGGGTAACCTTTACTCTTTCTACTATACACTTGGTGGAACAGTGGATTACTACTACGGCAGCCTGCTTCCTAGCACCGGACACATTAAACTATTCGACCTACTTAAATACTCGGATGGGGTATTGCTACGCATTCCGAATCGAATTGATCCAAGTGAATTGGAAGAGGTCGTAAAGCAGGAGAAGATGCTCGAAGTATTTCAAGAGCACTGCCACTGGAACGAAATTCTAGGTGTAACCAATGTAGGCGAACTAAATATGGCCTGCAATATGGGACATGCCACCACCCTAATCAACTTATCTGAAGCACTGCAAGAGAAGAAAATTATACAGATAGCCGATGCGATTTTTAATCGAAGCCAAACTGGAGAAGAGGTGAAGATGGTTCTTATTTCGGGCCCATCCTCATCAGGCAAAACCACTTTTAGCAAGCGATTGAGTGTGCAGCTAATGGTCAATGGACGCAGACCATTCCCTATTTCGCTCGATAACTATTTTGTAAATCGGGTGAATACCCCTAGAGACGAAAATGGCGATTACGATTATGAATCGCTTTATGCACTCGATTTAGAATTCTTTAATCAGCAAATAGAAGCACTTATCAGAGGAGAAGAAATTGATCTACCTACCTACAATTTCACAACAGGCCAACGCGAGTTTAAAGGTGAAAAATTAAAGATTGATGAACATAGCATTTTAATTTTAGAGGGAATCCATGCGCTCAATCCGGAGTTGATTACGCAGATACCGAAAGAAAAAACCTATAAAGTCTATGTGTCGGCTCTTACCACCATCTCTTTAGACGATCACAACTACATTCCTACGACCGACAATCGTTTACTACGTCGCATCCTTCGCGATTACAAATACCGCGGTTACTCAGCAGAAGATACCATTAGTCGCTGGCAGAGTGTAAGAGCGGGTGAGGATAAGTGGATATTCCCTTACCAAGAGAATGCCGATGCCATGTTTAACTCGGCGTTACTCTTCGAGTTGGCTGTACTTAAAGATCACTTGGAGCCCATTTTACGAAAGGTGCCCAACAGTCGTCCTGAACACTCAGAAGCGTATCGGCTCTACAAATTTCTAGAGTACTTTGCATCGGTACAAGACAAGGAGCTTCCACCTACTTCACTCTTAAGAGAGTTTTTAGGAGGAAGCAGCTTCCTATACTAACAATCTTTTAACTAACCCACAGTAATCACGTCACTTTTATCAGCTTTCCTTCAGGAAAGCTGATAAAAAAGGAGCTACTCGGAAAAAATAGCTCAAAAAGCCACATTTAACCTTACTGAGTAAGTGCGACCAAAGGCATAGAATATGCGGTAAGCATCTTGCGCTGTACCCTCACTAGAGCCTGCTACGTATGCATCGGTTATATAAGTCTGATTAAAGAGATTGTATATGTTGCCAAATAGGGTAGCATTTGTACTGCCTATATGAAAACGATAGCTGGCATTCAAGTCAACTTGCTGTCCAGTTGGTATTCTCCATGGATTGGTATAAGAGATCCTGTTTTCATCTCCAGGTGTTGTATCGAAATCATTTGTACTGGTGTTTACATTCGAGTAGTTTCGGGCATAAAGATTATAATCTACACCTACGCACATCGTTTTATCGAGTGCAACTGCAGCACCCAGTGCCACAGTTGTTTGTGCTGATCCACCTACTTTGTTCCCTTTTTGCTCTACAGTAGCTTTCAAGTGGTCCAACGATTGAAGCCCCGAAGCAATACCTCCTTGTAAATCGGAGATAGGCTGACCTGCCGAATTGTACCAATATCCCGTAGCATTACTATCCCAACGCCAATCACCAAACGAAGCAGCCCCTCTAAGATCTAACCAATTGGTTGGAGTCACTACGAAGTCTATTTCTAGTCCTTTATGAAGGGCATTCACACCGCTCATATTCATAGATAAGCGGTCTCTTACGCTATTTCCACTTGCATCTGTGTAGTCGAAATCGCTAGAACGTGTCATCGTTTTATCCATCCATTTGGTGTAGTAGGCATTCATATTGGCAGAGAGCCATGATGATTTGTACCCATAACCCAACTCAAACGAGAATACTTTTTCATTCACAGCATCTTTATTAACTTCATTACTTGTACTCACTTGCAAGAACGCAGCTCCCGAAAAGAAAGGAGCACGACTAATGTAGCCTAAATTAGCAAATAGGTTATGTGATTCATCAATGTTATAATTCACTCCTCCTTTCACAGTATAGCCCAGAAAGTGAACAGTTTCCGAAGTACCATGTGCTTTATCATAATAGAAACGATCCACCCTCCAATAACTGCTGTTTGATGCTGACCCCGACACAAAGGCCGAAATTTTATCGCGATTGTATTCTGCTTGTGCATACACACCCTCTTGTAGAATATAACCATCGTAATCACGATACACCACATCGCCCACCTTTAGCTGCTGGTAGACAAAGTCAGGGTTTGCCGCCGCTGCATTGTTGGCTGGCAATACATTAGAACGGTAGCGTTGGTCGGTATAATACGCCCCGTTGTACAGGTCCATCAATTCATTCACCAAGGTTCCTTTGTAATATCTAAAATCGGCACCCCCATAAAAGTCAATGTACTCGCTTAATTTAGTAGTATAGGTAGAGAGTAATCCAAACCAATTGTGTCTATTGATACTTTTTGACATTGCCATCAATGATCCCATTTCACTCTGTTCATTCATTTCTTGAATTTGATCGTAAGCAAATGTACCATCTGCATGGCGATAGGTGGTATTTAACACTCCATTACTAGCACCCATCCATCCATTTGCATAAGTAGCATTAATACCTTGGCCACTGTAACCGTTACCACGCCCGAATGAAGTGTAAGCAGATGTACTCAATGAAGAATTTGAATCAATTTGCCACATCCAATTGAACGAGTAGAGTGGTTTATGGTATTCGTTGTACGCAGAGGTTTTACGCTCTCCATGCTTGCCATATCCATACGTGGGATTGTATTTAAGCGGGTTTTCATTTTTCATGTAGTTACCCACATTTTGCCACCCCTCAAGTGTTAAACCATCGGAGTTGTTACGTTGGTAGTGTTCTTGTTTTGAGCCTACGCCTGTAAAGCTAAGCATGTGGTTATCGCCTAGTTTTTTCGCTATGTTTACGTAATAATTATAGTCATTGTATTCAGTGCCTTGCACATAACCATCGCCCCATTTTCTAGCCAACATGGCAGTCAGTCCCCATCCTTTTTCATTGAGTCCTGTTGCGAAAGAAATACGCATGAGGTTGCCATTATCATTGCTCATACCGTAAGAGATTGATCCCCCTTTTTTTTGTTCATAGCTATTGGTCACAATGCTAATGGATCCACCTACCGAAGGAACAGATACCTTAGCGGCACCCAAGCCCCGTTGAGTTTGAATGGTGCGTGCTACATCTTCCAATCCTGTAAAGTTACTCCAATAAATGCCTCCCCACTCCATATCATTCATCGGGATTCCGTTAATAAGCACTGCTACATTGGCACTTTGAAAGCCGCGCATATTAATTTTTGAGTCTCCATATCCACCCCCTTGTTTCGTGGCATATACCCCAGGGGTTGATTTCAAGATCTCTGAAAACTCTTGATTACCCATTTTTTCTTGAATCGTGGCTCGTGAAACTGTTGAAGTTGCTACCGGAGTTTTACGTGCAATGGCTACAGATGAAGTAATGATTACGTCGCCCAACATTTTTAGGTCGGCTTCTAATTCAATAATTCCTAAATCAGTTATTCCTTCCTGATCAATGTAAATCTCTTTATCTTTATATCCAAGATATTTAATTTGAATTAAATCCTCTAGTTCTATAGATTCAAGAAAAAACTCTCCGTCAGCATTTGTCAAAGTTCCTTGCAACTTATTATCTTTCATGACAGTAGCACCAAATAGGGGTTGTCTATTCTCTGCATCTACTACTTTCCCGCTTACTTTAGTTTGTGCAAAAGTCACAAGGCAACTTAAATTTAGAAATGCAAACAATAGGATTTGCTTAATATAATCTCTCATGTCTTTCTTTTTTCAAATAGATTAAGTTATAAATTGTCAATACAATAATAAAATCATTGGTCTGGGAATAATTAACTAAGAACACCTCTATTAGATTTATTTTGTGCATCATGGGGCAATATGTGGATGGGTAAATACAAACCTAGATCCTTTATCGTATGTAGTATCTAAATAAACCTTACCATTAATCAGGTTGGCAATTATCCTACATACGCTAAGCCCCAAACCAGCACCTTGTTTAAAACTATCTAATTTCTCGAATCGTTCAAAAATAATTTCTGCCTTATCTGCTACTATTCCACAACCAGTATCAGTTACAAAGAAATCGATTGCTCCATTCGCACCATGCTTATAACCCAATGTTATACTTCCGCTCTCGGTGTATTTGCATGCATTTGTTAGAAAATTCCCTAAAACTTGCTGTAGGCGTACCTTATCAGTATAAAACGTCTCATCCCTAGTTTCTGGAGGAAAATCTAATATTGGTGTCACCCCCTTAGGCATGCGTGGCATAATACTATTTAACGCATTACTACAAGCTTCAGTCAAACTAATCTCTTCAAAGACGAATGAGTACTTTTCACTTTCAAGCAATGAGATATCCAGCACATCATTTACCAATGTAGTAAGTAATTCGGTATTAACTTGTATCAAGTCTAGTAACATATCCCGTTCTTCAGCACAAACATCATCACTTTCTCTGTTGTGAATAACCTGGGTAAATCCTACTATTGCATTAAGAGGAGTACGAATCTCATGGCTAATATTCTCTAGAAAAGCCGACTTTAAACGACTAGAGGCTTCTGCCTTATCATACATTTCCATAAGCTGTTGCTCGGCGTTCACTTCAATTGTTATATCCTTTAAGGTACCTGCAATGATATGCTTATTATAAGTATGCGAAAAAGCTCTTATCAGTCTTGCTTCGTAATAGATTAAGGTTCCATCAGAGCTATCCCTTAAGCAAAACTTAACACTCCCCTCGTTTTTTTCTCCTTCTGACAGTTCGGTTATTATTTTCTTACTCAAGTTTCCCACCCCTCTTTTTCTAATTAAAAACAGGGTGATTGTTTTCTATTCTTTTTATAATCAGCACATTATTACGCTGCCTTATTTTTTGTTAATGTCTTATTAGAGTACTGGTTTACAGCATTAAGCAT
>JBOFRN010000087.1:0-1307 GCA_051651025.1 Phocaeicola sp. | reverse complement strand
ATGATATCGAAGCTGATGCAATTACTTTTCTTAAAGTAGTTCTTATTCCGCCCTTTACGCCTGCTGCCAATCGGCGATGGTGCGTGTTTCGCTACTGAATACGACACCTATTTTCACTACGGTGCGAGGATCAGTTGCGTAGGGAGTAGCATATCCTTTGGCCTCTATCTGTGCCAGAGCCTCGGCAGCGGTACCATCTAGTTTGAACTCGAATATATAGACGTAGTGCGGGGTCTCTAGTGTGCAGTCTACACGCCCTTGCGCTTGGGTTTGTTCGATGCGGGTGCAGTATACTCCTAGTAGCCTTAGCAATAGGTAAAAGGTGTACTGGAAGTGCTTCTCACTCCGTTCAGCTCCCTTGGTAGAGTCGTGACTGTCGTAGGGGATGCTTGCCATAAAGGCGGTGAGTGACTGGCGGAACTCCTCGGTCTGTCCATCGTTGAGTTTCAAGATGGAATCCATTATCCAAGAGCTTACACGGGTAGTGGGTATGCGCAGGTAGTCGTTGGCTAGTAGGCTGAGTAATCCACGACGTACTTCGTTGTTGGGAAAATCCAACAGGTAGGCGTTTATTTGGCGGTTGTATCCTTTGATGGTGAGGTATCCGCTTTGGTAAATCATGGGCAGCGGCATTTGTACATCGGCACGGTAGTTGGCAAAGCGGTCGGCATCGTAGTATTCTCCGATTAGTTCGTTTATCTGCTCTTCGTTGTGCTGTAGCAGCTTTACTAGGTAGGTGGGAGTGCCAGTGGAAAACCAGTACTCTTCAATGCGCTTCTCAGATAGGGCACTAATTAGGCTGAAGGGGTTGTACACATCGGTCATCTCCTCGCTGAAGTGGTAGCCGTCGTACTGTGCCTTGAGTAGTTCGCGCATCTCTAGGGGAGTGCACTTATACTTCTGTGCCATTTCGGCTATGGGCTCTGCAAAGTAGCTATCGACCTCCTCTTGGCTGATGCCGCAAATCGTTTCATACTCGCTGCTCATGCTGATGTCGCGTGGCTGATTGAAACCACTGAATATGCTCACTTGCGAGAATTTGGTTACACCCGTAAGTAGTATGAATTGCAGGTAGGCATCTGCCGCTTTAAAGGTGGAGTAGAAGGCTTTCAGCACGTTGCGGTTCTTCTCCTCCATGGGGGTGTCCATTACATCGAGGATGGGTTTGTCGTACTCGTCAATGAGCACCACGGCACGGCGCCCCGTCTGCTCCATGGCACGGCGCAACAAGGCGGTAAAGCGAGCGCCAGCGGGTGTATTGGGTTTAGATGCACCATATTTCTCTTCCCAATCGCTAAAATAAGAGG
>JBOFRN010000086.1:0-1841 GCA_051651025.1 Phocaeicola sp. | reverse complement strand
TCAGAGAAAACCACGGTTCCTGCTTGGGCAGACTCACTTTGGTAGGTCAACTCATTGGGCAGGTAATTGGTTAGTGTAATAGCAGCTAGCGAATCAACCGTTTGGGGTTGGCTCACCACCTCTTTAAATTTCGCATCGACCACGGCTACCTCGTAGGGGTTAATGGTGTGCAGTGCTTCAATCTCTTCGTTGGCACTGTTTACATAGTGCACCTGCTCTACAAACCAAGCATTGCCTAGTGCGTATGGATTCTGTACAGGCATGGTAGCACCTCCCTGCAACGGGAAGATAAAGTAGCGTGCATTGAGCATGTTAAGCACGGGAAAAAGTGTGGGGTCTACCGCACTCATATCGCCTCCTGCCTCGGATACAGCACCAAACAACTCTTTCATTTCGGGGCTGATGTGCTCCTCTATCATCTCTTGGTAGCGACGTAGCTTGGCAGCGTGATACCCCCCAATGCTTTTGTGCCAGTACGAGGTGTTATTCTCGTTAAAGGTGTTCGAAGCTAGGTTTAGTACGCGGTAGCTCAAGGTAGGGTCGGCCAAAATCTGTTTGTCGGTCTCGGTTTGTTGGAAGGTGGTTACCTCCTCTATCTTGGTTACAAACTGTTCGTCGTTCAGGTAGCGCTTGTTTACATCCCACATATCGACCAAGCAGAGCACCAACAGGGCACCTACTACCACGGTGGCTTTTAGTTTGGCTTTGGCATAGAGCCACAAGAGGGCTACACCCGCTGCAATAATGAAGAAACTACGCCAAGCATCGGCTGTAAAGAGCGATTGACGCATCGCTTGCAAGTTGGCTAGTACGGGGCCTACGTGCTCGGCAGGTAAGCCGTTTTGCAACGAATACATTTCGTTGGTCGAGATGTACGAAGGGAAGAAAATGGTGGGGGCTACAGCAAAGAGCAACGACAATCCGGCCGTAGCACCAAGGCTGATGTAGAAACCTTTGGCCTCCTCTTTCAGTAACAAGCTGGGTTGCTCTATCACCTTTTTCAAGGCGAGCATGGCGAGCAACGGGATGGTAAACTCGGCAATAACCAAGATGGAAGATACCGTACGGAACTTATCATACATGGGCATATAATCGAGGAAGAGGTCGGTAAAGGGCATAAAGTTTTTACCCCACGAAAGGAGGATAGACAAGAGGGTTGCTCCTAGAAGGGCCCATTTCATCGCTCCTTTTACCACAAAGAGTCCCAATACAAAGAGGAACATGACAAAGGCACCTACATAAACGGGGCCCGAGGTGCCGGGTTGTTCGCCCCAATACTGCCCTATCTGTCCGTAGATAGAACCATACATGGGGTTTGCCTTCTCCATCGCCTTTTTATTGGCAGCTAGGGGTACCGAGGCACCTCCCTTGGTATTGGGTACCAACAGGGTAAAGGTTTCGCCTATGCCGTAGCTCCATTGGGTAATGTAATCGCGCTCCAACCCATCTTTGGTTTGGTTGGCGCTGTTTGCTTTGACCAATTCGGTTTTCCCACGCATGGTCTCTTTGCTGTATTGGTAGGTGTGGTAAAGGGTAGAGAGGTTGATAGCCACCCCTACTAGGGCCGATAGAACCAATACACCGGTTGCTTTGGCAAACTGTTTCAGGCTTGCGCTTTGGTAAGCAGCCACGCCATAGGCGATAAAGAGGGCCAGCATTACAAACAAGAAGTAGTAACTCATTTGTATGTGGTTCGATAATATTTGCAGCGCTACAAAGAAGGCGGTAAGGAGTCCGCCCAGTACCAACCTGCCGCGGTATATCAATACCATACCGGCTATGGTGGGGGGAATGTAGGCTAGGGTAACCAGCTTCCAAATGTGTCCGGCCGATATGAGGAT
>JBOFRN010000085.1:0-1349 GCA_051651025.1 Phocaeicola sp. | reverse complement strand
AGTCAACAAACTAGGCTTTGGGTTTGATACCAGCCTCTTTATAGATCGGAGCGAACAGCTTTATAAGCTTGACGATACAAAACTAGCGGTGAATGGCATTCATCTATTGGCCAATGGTACATTACAAAAAGATAGCCTGACAAATGACTTAACGCTCGATTTTGGCTTTGGTTTGCAGGTGCCTACCCTGAAAACAGTACTCGATTTAATACCTGCCTCCATTGTAAGCGAGGCGGTAGATGTAACCGCTAAAGGGGCCGTCAATGTGAAGGGTACCTTGCAGGGAGTCTATGGCTCGGGAGAGCTACCTGTATTAGAGGTGGCAGCCCTGATTAATGGTGCATCGGCCCACTACAAGGGAATGCCTTACGGCATTGATCAACTCGACTTGAACCTCGAGGCACGCATTAACTTGCAAGAGAAAGAAGATTCTTATGTAAAGTTAAACAACTTCTATTTTGCAGGTGCATCATCTACCCTACAGTGTAGTGCCGAGGTTACCAATCCGCTAATTGACCCACGCTTGCAGAGCAGCATTCATGCGAATGTTGATTTTACCAACCTGGCCAAAACCTTTCCACTTGAAGAGGGGGTAGTGCTGGGAGGCCTTGTCGAGACAAAATTAAAGAGCGATATTTTACTCTCCGATGTAAAGCAGGAGAATTGGGGTAAAATAGGGTTAGGAGGGATGCTTAAACTAAGCCACGTACAGCTAGTAAGTCCCAAAGACTCTTTCAACCTACAAGTGGCCCAAGCGGGCCTTGCTTTTGGAGCCAACAAGAATGATACCACCCTGGTGCAAGGTAAAACGCTGCTCAATGCCATTGTAGGGTTTGATGGGTTCAACCTTCAAACGCGTAAGGGGTTGGTGGCTACCATGGAGAATGCTTCGTTGCAGGTAAAAACCTCGCCTTTGAAAGATACCACCGCCATAGCCTCTATGCAGGCTACCTTGGGCTATTCGCGCATGAGTTTGGTGCTGAATGATTCGGTAAAACTCCAAACCGGTGCTGCCCAAACGGTGATAGGGGTTGAGCCTTCCAAGCGCAATAAGAAGATTGCCTTACTCTCTTCGACCCTGCAATTTGACTCTATCTATGCAGCGGCCGGAAACAATATAGTGGCTCTTCAGGTAGCCGGATTTAGTGTGAAGAGCGAAAAAGAGTCGCTTGATTCCAAACATTGGGTAAGTGTTGGCTCGGTAGGATTTGCCAATTTAAAGCTCTTTACCCCCGCCTTCCCACTCTTGATTAGCATGCCCGCTTCCAAACTTTCGTTTGGCAATGATGCCATTACCCTAAACAATGCACAGGTAAAGGTGGGTTCGTCCGATATGCGGGTTACCGGGC
>JBOFRN010000084.1:0-7504 GCA_051651025.1 Phocaeicola sp. | reverse complement strand
TCTTGTGCCATTGTAAAATCGAAGCGAGCGATTACCGAATTACCAATTTGATCACCTTTACGCATCACTTTGTTTTCATCTAGCAATAGGTTCTCGAAAGGTCTAGAGAAGCGAGTCACAAAGTAAACACGTTGATCTCTAGCCCATCCTTCAGAGAAACGATATCCCTGGATAGTTACAGAGTCCACCACTTCCATGTGCGAATCGCGTGTAAAATCCCAGTTCATCGCTTTACGCAAGTTCAAGAAAACTGACGCATCTCCCTCTGGGAATGTATATCTTTGAATACCACAGCGTTCGGTTGCAGTAAGTTCTACCTTAATATTATAGTCATCCAACATTACCGAGTAGTAACCCGCATGTGCCGACTCTTTGTCGTGTGAAAACTTAGAGTGGATACCCAAGGGTTGTTCAGCCTCAACGTAGGGGTGAGTAACAGGCATAAACGAGATGTCGTATAAATCGCCCGCTCCAGTTCCTGGTAGGTGGGTATGACTAAATCCAGCAATCGTACTATCTGGATAGAAATAGCCCGAGATACGGTCCCAGCCAGGCAGCCCATTATCTGGGCTTAATTGAACCATTCCAAAAGGAGCTTGTGCACCCGGATAGGTATTACCTGTAAAATCAGTTCCAATAAAAGGATTTACTAATAAGGCATACTGTTTCTCTTCCACACGACTTTCTGAACTCTGGCAGGCCGAGAAGAGAGAGAGAAGCGAAAAAGAGAAAATGTGAATTGTACTTTTTTTCATGATTGTTTATTATAAGATTTATTTTGTGATCCTATTTCAGCAAATTGCACAAAAGCAATGGCTACCTTAACTAAAAGCAGCGAAGAATGAATAAATTTAGTCGAAACAGAAGCATCCCTTTTTCACAAAAGAGCATAAATCAAAGCTGCTTTTCTTTCTGTAAAGCAACAATATAAAGGAATTAATTAAACGCAAAGATAAGTAAAGTTTTACAGTGCTCTCTGCTTATAAAGTTTTTTTTACAAGTAATAAAATTCATTACTAATCAGTAAGAGTCTATTTATTATAGCGTAGTGCAGAAACGGCAGAGAAAGTGCACAGAGAAGCCCTTGTCAAATCCTCTCGATTAAAAGAGAAAAGAGGAGATACCAACCCTATATAGAGAACTATAAAAGGATTTGAAGCAAGACATTGTATCATTTAGATTCGTATCTACCCATCTTACTTAGAACTTAAAATCGATGATTAAGCACATTGTAGTTATGCTAGAACCCCTATTAAGAAGAGGGAATTTATGATTATATTTTGACAACAACTCATAGTAAACTTATTTTTTGGTCACACGAATTGATTGGTTTCGCACTCCTGCTATGGATATAATAAGATCAAAAAGCAGATAAAACCTCACTAAAAATTTCAATTATCAATTATTATCCATTTCTTTGCGTTAATTTACAAAAACAAAGATCTATTTACTTACCACAATGAAAACGCAAACACTCACCCTTACTGCCCGTGTTCCATCGACTGGGCTAGTAACACTTATTGCAGCAATTGCTGTGCAGCTTTGTATAGGCACCTCATACATTTGGAGCATCTTTCAAAGTGGCATTGCTCAATCCATCTTTGATGGAGATCATGCATTAGCAAGCCTCTCCTTCTCCATCCAATTGATTATTATGACCATCGGGAGCATTACAGGTGGTCAGTGGATGAATAAATACTCGATGCGCACCATTATAACGATTGGCTTTTTATTTATGTCGTCCGGATTCTTTCTGGGGTCCCTTACAACTTCCGAATTTCCTTATTTGTTATGGCTCACCTACGGAGCACTTTGTGGCTTCGGGATGGGACTCACCTACAGCACAACCATTGCTTGTGCACAAGAGTGGTATCCAGGCAAAAAGGGGCTGGTAACAGGTATTATTGTCTCCGCTCTTGGCTTTGGGAGCGTACTCTTTGCACCGATTGCAAAAATGCTTATTGAACAGTTTGGAGGCGTTGGACAAGGAGAGCTAGGAACCCTGAAGGTCATTTCGGTTATTTTCTTAGTAGTGGGTCTTTCGGCGTCTACATTTATACACCGTAAGCCCAAATCAGACTCAAACAGCTCTACCACAAGTCATTCTACTGCAAAACACAGTTTAAATGTAAGGGAGGCATTGCATAAGCCCCAATTCTATGGGTTAATCCTCTCCTTCTGTTTGGCTACTATTGGTGGATTGATGATGATTGGCTTTGCGCAACCCATTGCCGAAGCCAAAGGTCTTGGAGCCGCCGCTACACTAGGTGTATTGCTTCTATCAATTTTCAATTCAGCAGGGCGTATCTTATGGGGATTCGTATCCGACAAATTAGGCAGACGATCTACCATACTAATACTGCTTGTTGGTTCATCAATCATGTCTCTGATTGTGAATGGAACAGAAGGATGGTATGTATTAGGCACTATCTGCTTAATCGGGCTCTTCTACGGGGGATTATTGAGTAATTTTCCAACCATTACCGCCGAGCTATTTGGTAGCAAGTTTTTGGGTGCCCTCTACGGAATCGTACTACTTGGTTTTGGAATCGGAGCACTTGTTTCCTCCTTTGTAGCAGGATACTACAAGAATCTGGCAAGTGAAGACATTTCGCTTATGAACCCCGCATTCATTATAGCAGCAGCCTGCGGAGCAGTTAGCACACTGATCATGATTGTTATTTATGCAACCAGAAAGTCTATTCGATAAACTCCTGAACAATGACATGCCTCACCTAATAAATACCCGAAACAACTTGTATTCTTCAGTTTGGTAGAATACTCTTTCTACCAAACTATTTGCGAAGGCAAATAGTTTTTAGTAATTTTGTTTCTAAAGAGGAGCATTCAAAACCAGTGTTCCAAAGGACTTCTTTAAATACGCGATATAAGCAAAAAACATACAAATAATAATCAAATGAAGAAAATTAGCTATTTACTATTGGCTGGAATGGCAACATTAGGTGCTTGCCAGCAAGGACCCTCTTACAAGATTAAGGGAACGACCGAAAACATTGAGAATGGAGACACCATCTATCTTCAAGAACAGAAAGGCGGAGTTGTAACTAGACTAGACTCTACAGTGGTTCAAGATGGCACCTTCTTCTTTGTGGGAAGACAAGATACAGCCGTTAATCGATACATTACCTACACCAAAGGAAACAAACGTTACTTTACCGATTTCTTTCTAGAGAATGGTAACATCGAAGTGAAGCTGGGTGAAAAAAGCATGGCGACTGGAACAGCTAACAACGAGATTTACAGCAACTTTAAAACGGTATTTACAGAGCTTCAAACTTCTATCAACGAAGAATACCAACGAATCAGGAGCAGCACTACACTTAGTGAAGAGGAGCGCGAGGCAGCAATAAAGGGGGTTGAAGAGAGAAATAAGAGTGGTATGCAAGTTATCTTTAATCTTCTTAAGGATAATATGACCAATCCAGTCGGAGTATTCCTTCTTCCTCAATATGCATCGGCATTCGATTTGGCTAAACAAAAAGAGCTTATCGACCTTATACCTGCTGCCTACAAAGAGGATGATCGCATTCAAAGACTTCAGAACAGAATTGAAACCACTGAAAAAACAGCAGTTGGCCAACAGTTCACAGACTTCTCCATGCATACTCCCGACAACCAACTGGTTAAGCTCTCTGATTTCATCAGCCAAAACGAACTTACATTGGTTGATTTCTGGGCAAGCTGGTGCGGCCCTTGTCGTGTAGAGATGCCTCATGTAGTTGCTGCCTACAACAAATACAAAGCAAAAGGATTGGGAATTGTAGGTGTGTCGTTAGACCGAGATGCAAACAAATGGAAAGAGTCTATTGTAAGCTTGAATATGCCTTGGCCACAAATGTCTGATTTAGCTGGATGGAATTGCGAAGGTGCAAAACTATACGGCGTAAACTCTATACCTGCTACAGTACTGATCAACAGAGAAGGTGTTATTGTAGCTCGCAATCTACGTGGCAACGCTTTGGATGAGAAATTAGCAGAGCTTCTTCCTTAATTACGAGGAGCGTTTAGAATTACTATAAAATGCGGATTATGCACCCTTTATGGGTATGCATAATCCGCATTTATTTGCTCTAAAAAGTTATTTAGCTAATCAAGACATCCTCAAAAATCGATTTAAAAAATAAGACTCATCTACCAACCTCCTCGATTAGAATCATAAAATGAGGGGTATCGCCTATTTTTTTCGAATGACAAGAGTTATGACAAGCGATAACCTCTACTATGGAGTGCGTTTTCAATCTCTTTTACATGATTCACATTTCGCGTTTCTACTTTTAGACGAAGTACACAAGCTGTAACGTGCGCACTGTCATCATTGCGCTCGTGGTGCACGCTAATCACATTCCCTCCTAATCCGGCAACAATCGAACTAACCTCAACTAACTCTCCGGGCTTATCCTCTAGCTCAACTCCAAAGGTATAGATACGTCCACTTTTTGCCATGCCTCGATTAATGACCCGACTTAAAATAGTTACATCAATATTGCCTCCACTCACAATACAAACCGTTTTCTTTCCTTTAATAGGCAGTTTATTGAACATAGCTGCTGCAACACTTACAGCCCCTGCCCCTTCAGCAATCAGTTTATGTCGTTCTACCAACATAAGTATAGCAGCACAAATTTCATCTTCAGTAACGGAAACCACATCATCTAAGTACTCTTTACAGAGCTTATAGGTAAGATGCCCTGGTTCCTTCACCGCAATTCCATCGGCAATGGTTGAGACATGATTCAAACGCTCTCTTTGTTCATTTTCTATACTGTTAAGCATGCTAGGAGCCCCGGCTGCCTGCACACCATAGACTTTTATAGTAGGATTAAGTGTCTTGATAGCAAAAGCAATTCCACTAGCAAGCCCCCCTCCTCCAATTGGTACAATAACCGCATCCATATCGGGAAGCTGTTCGATTAATTCTAAACCAATGGTGCCCTGCCCCGCTATAACATGTGGATCATCAAAAGGGTGAATAAAGGTATACCCATGTTCATCGCGCAGTTCGATTGCACGCTTATAAGCATCATCATACACACCAGGAACCAAACAGATATCGGCACCTAAACGTTTGGTCGATTCGACTTTACTGATGGGAGCCCCATCGGGAAGACAAATAAGCGATTTAATATTGTACTTCGTTGCAGCTAGCGCTACTCCTTGAGCATGATTCCCGGCCGAGCAAGCTACTACTCCTTTGGCTTTTTCAGATTCACTTAGTTGAGAGATTTTATAACAAGCTCCTCGGAGTTTAAACGAACCCGTTACTTGCAAGTTCTCTGGTTTGAGGTAGATGTCACTTTCGAGATTTATAGCAGGTGCCTGAATCAGGTCTGTACGACGTATAACATTGTTAAGCACGCTTCGTGCACGGTAAAATTCGTCTAGATTGAGTAGTGTTTGCATGATCTATTTCAGTAGTACATACCTAGCTTATGAAGGTAGGCATGACGTTTTCGTTCTTTTGGCTGCAAAAGTACAAAAACTTATTCATACCCACTTTTAATTCCCCCTTAAACTTCACGTTACAGAACCAAGTAAACCCATCTCAATTTTGCTTTCACAGCTTTCACACCCTCACTTTAATTTACTCCAGCTCCTGATAAAAAGGATTGAGTTGAATAGGAATGGGAGCCTGGGTCTGCGTTAGCCACTCCCTTAATTGGGCATAAAGCTCCTCCCGCTTACCCGGCTCAACAAGAGCAAGATTGTTCTTTTCACTCAAATCCTCATTCAAGTTGTAGAGCTCGGCCTCACCTCTTTCATAAAAATAGATTAGCTTCCAGCCACCTGATAGAATGGTTGAATAAGGGGTAGCTCGAAAAGGATTTCCCCCCTCTTCATACGATTCCAAGTAGGCTGGAAAGTGCCAGAATAGGGCTCTTTCGCGAGTAGGTTCCTCAAGTAGCTCAAAAATATTCTTGCCATCCAACTCCATAGCAGGATGGCCACCAGCCAATCCAACAAGAGTTGGATAAAAATCGACACCAATAACGGGAAGATCGGAAGAGCTATTTGAAGCCAATTTACCAGGCCATCTTATAATGAGTGGTACCCGCGTGCCCCCTTCATAGGGTGACCCTTTTCCCTCCCTCAAAGGCCTGTTCTGAGTAATCGGTTTAGAACCACCATTGTCTGAATAGAGGATAACCACCGTTTCATTGGCTATGCCCAAAGAGTCGACTGCTTTCAAAAGCCTACCTACACTTTCATCAAGACTCTCCACCATGGCTGCATAAACTGCATTTTTATGGTTTTCTCCCTTGGTTTTTGCTTGATACTTGGCAATTAGCTCCTCGGGGGCTTTTAAAGGAGTATGAACTGCATGGTGAGACAAATACAAGAAAAAAGGCTCGTCCCTCTCTTCACTCATAAACCGAATGGCCTCACTGGTTAACCTATCGGTTAGATATTCCCCTTCGCTACCGGTTTCCAAACCAATGTGTACCTTACCAGTATGCGCTTGAATGTAGGGATAAAAGTAGGAATAAGGGGTACCGGCCCGTTCACCTGCTATGTTGCTACTAAATCCTTGCGAAAGAGGACCGGTGCCCTCTGCATCCGCTCCCAAATGCCACTTACCCACGTGTCCACAACAATAGCCTTCTTCTTTCAACGCCTCGGCTAAAGTGATAAAACGAGCATCCAGATCTTCCTGGTTAGGCATCGCTATCAACTTGCGCTTCCTCTTGTCACCCCGATCAGGAGGATTGACTGTAAATACGCCATGACGAGGTGTATACATTCCCGTCATAAAGCAGGCACGACTAGGTGCCGAATTGGCTGCAGCAGCGTATGCCTGCCTAAACAACATGCCTTGAGAGGCCAACTTATCCATGTGTGGCGTTTCGTAATAGTCACTGCCCATTACACCTAGATCGGTCCATCCCAAATCGTCAGCCATAATAAAGAGCACATTGGGCTTTTTACTTGGTGCTGCTAGAACAGCCGATGAGATAAAGAGTGAAATAGCAAAAGTTGATAATTGAATTTGATTGCACATGTCTATTTATTTTTGATTGATACCCTGAATAGTACCATTAGATTGAGCTACTATTCAAATTCATTTTGAATTGAAGAGATTATTAATCATCGAACGAGTTAATGAGAAAGAGCCAATCGGAATCCATCATTGTAGGAACGGCCATCCGGATTGCCGCAGAACCGGAACGAAGGGCGGCAGTTTCCAGCAGCAGACCAATATCTACCACCACGTAAAACGCGGCCTTCGCCACTTTCTGGCCCTGTTGGATTTACTTGAGGCAGACTATCATAGTCACTAAAATTATCAGAACACCACTCCCAAACATTACCGCTCATATCATATATACCTAACTCATTCGGTTGCTTTTGCCCAACTGGATGAGTAAGATTATCTGAGTTTCCAATGTACCAAGCAACCTCATCTAACTGATTACTCCCTGCATACTTAAAACCTTTACTCTTTACACCACCTCTAGCAGCAAATTCCCATTGCGCCTCTGTGGGC
>JBOFRN010000083.1:0-1669 GCA_051651025.1 Phocaeicola sp. | reverse complement strand
CTAGCATTGCCATTGCATATAAAATTCTTGTTTTCATCTTCTGTTCTTTAAATGTTCATCACAAAGGTATCTCACGGTTGAGAGTCTATCAACTTTAATAGATTTAGGGGCAGAAAGTATAGACCGATACTCGTTTTTTACCGATAAATGGTTTTTTCTAATTAATTTCCTATATTTATCACCTAATATTCGATAAAGATTGTGCTTAACTGCTCCTTTTTGGAAACAATTCTATCTTTTATTACCAACTAACCACCTGTTTTTGTTGTTAATAGAGTGGTGCAGCTTGTTAAGAAAAGAATAATAAGTGAATTGAGCTTAAAACTTTCATTAGCAAATCGAAAAGCTTAAAACGATAAAACTAAAAAATATGGTATTACATAAGATATTGAAATTTTACTGTGATGGATTCCGGAGTATGACCCTAGGACGTACACTCTGGATGATTATTTTAATAAAGCTCTTCATTATGTTTTTTATACTCAAACTCTTTTTCTTTCCCTCCTTTTTAGGTGGAAAATCAGCCGAAGAGAAGCAGCAGTATGTAGGCAATGAGCTCATAGAACGGGCCGATATTATAGAGAATTAGTTTTTATTTACTCCTCCCTATTTTGAGTATATCCTTCCCTCATGTTGCCACTCAAATCGCTAGGATGGGAGGACCCACCCCAAACAAAAACTTAATAAAATAAATTGTATGATAGAAAGCATTGACACTTCACTCGTAGACTGGTCACGAGCACAGTTTGCATTGACAGCTATGTACCACTGGCTGTTTGTTCCTCTCACTTTGGGTCTGGCCGTAGTAATGGGCGTAATGGAGACCCTCTATTACTTAACCGGTAAAGATTTCTGGAAGCATACCGCTAAGTTTTGGATGAAACTTTTTGGTATAAACTTTGCCATCGGTGTAGCCACAGGTATTATATTAGAATTCGAATTTGGTACCAATTGGAGTAACTACTCTTGGTTTGTAGGCGATATATTTGGGGCACCCCTCGCCATCGAGGGTATACTTGCTTTCTTTATGGAGGCCACCTTTATAGCTGTTATGTTTTTTGGATGGGACAAAGTGAGTAAGCGTTTTCACCTAGCTTCTACTTGGCTTACGGGAATTGGTGCAACCCTCTCTGCTTGGTGGATTTTAGTGGCCAATGCTTGGATGCAGTACCCCGTAGGGATGAGTTTTAATCCCGAAACGGTACGTAACGAGATGGAGAGCTTTACAGCTGTTGCCTTCTCGCCTGTGGCGATTTCTAAATTTTTCCATACAGTTATTAGCTCCTGGATGGTAGGTGCTGCTTTTGTAGTGGGCGTTAGTTGCTGGTATTTAATTAAGAATCGCCATAGAATTTTTGCAACAGCAAGTATTCGTATTGCCGCAGGAGTCGGACTTTTTGCCTCCTTATTAGCAGCTTATACGGGTGATATCTCGGGGGTACAGATGGCTAGAATTCAACCCATGAAACTCGCAGCAGTTGAGGGATTAAAAGAGGGCGGTGTTCAAGTTCCATTTAGTATAGTTCCTGGTGTAGAGGTTCCAGGCATGCTATCTTTCTTGGCTACCCATGATTTTAATGGCTATGTACCGGGGATAAATAACCTTTTAGAGGGTGGTTATGTACTACCCGATGGAGCTGTTGCTCTCTCAGCCGATGAGAAAATAGCT
>JBOFRN010000082.1:0-31697 GCA_051651025.1 Phocaeicola sp. | reverse complement strand
CTTGATATTTATGCCGATTACGATCAGGAAGATTTGCAAGGAACCTTTACGGACATCAGTGAAGAGTTAGCCAAATTGCCACAAAAACACTCTGATGTGTGGGAAGTATTCAAAGGGATTGGCAACAAAAACGACTTTGAAGCCTACAGTGAATTGCTTCGAGCAGAAAACATTCGTATGGAATTTTACGAAAAGCTTACCGCCTTTACGAGAGGGCTTAAGGTGGCTTTATCGTCCATTGATTTTCATAAGAACACGGAACAAAAGGAGATTGATAGATACAAGAATGACTTAACCATGTTCTTGAAATTGCGTAGTGCAGTACAAGAAAGATATTCTGATACGATCGACTATAAACAATACGAAGGGCAGATTCAGAAACTCATTGATAAGCACATTGAAAGTAGCGAGGTGAAGGTAATCACAGAGTTGGTCAATATCTTTGATAAAGATAAGTTTGCCGAAGAGGTGGAAAAAGTGGTGGGTAAAGCAGCCAAAGCCGATACCATTGCCAGCAGAACGGCTAAGTACATTACAGAAAATATGGACACCGACCCTGCCTTTTACAAGAAGTTTTCTGAACTATTAAAAGAGACTATTTCGGCTTACGAGCAAGGACGCATTGATCAGGCAGAATATCTTTCACACATCACTGAACTGATGCACAATGTGCTTACACATACCGATAGCGATATTCCAGCTGAATTGCAGCACAACGAAGCGGCTACAGCTTATTTTGGATTAAGCCTAGAGGTATTTAAGTTAGTAGCACAAGAAGATAAACCGATAGACCTGACCCAGCTATCATTAGATACTGCTTTAGAAATCGACCGTATCATCCAAACTTATATTTTTGACGAAAATAAGTTAGTCATTGATTGGTTCAACAAGGGGCAAATAATAGGTAAAATGAAATTAGCGATGGAAGATTACCTAATAGATGAGGTAAAGCGGAAATACAATATGAATATCACGTTCGAAAATATGGATTCTATCATTGACCAATCGGTAGAGGTGGCTAAAAAAAGATTTGCACAATGAGTGGGGTGATTCGTTTTGGAACAGAAAGCATCTCCTATTCAGTCTTATTTTCCGACAGAAAAACATTAGTGATAAAAGTGCTACCCACAGGCGAGGTACAGCTTATAGCTCCTCTACATACTACGCAGCAACAAATAGAAGAGAAGCTGCATAAGCGCGCTTATTGGATACGCAAGCAGCAGCGCTATTTTAACTCGTTTGGTGAGGCTACACCGCAGAAAAAATATGTCAGTGGTGAGTCACATTACTATTTAGGTAAACAATACCTGCTACGTGTAACCGAAGGTAGGCCGAATAGTGCTAAATACAAAGGACGCTATTTTGAAGTCGTTTGTTCGCCTAAATCAAAAGCAGAGGAGCTAATGAAAGAGTGGTACAGAGAACGTGCTAAAATTAAATTCTTGGAACTAGTAGAAACGGTAGCCGCACGCTTTGCTAAATATGGGGTTGGCTATAGTTCCTTGTTTATTCAGGAGATGGACAACCGCTGGGGAAGCTGTACGGCTAATGGGAAGATTATTCTCAATACAGAACTTATAAAAATGCCAAAGCCGTGTATTGAGCAGGTAATTATTCACGAATTTTGTCACCTTGTACATCGTGGCCATACAAAAGAGTTCTATGCTCTGCTGGAAACAGAGATGCCCGATTGGAAGCGGTGGAAAGATAAGTTGGAGCGATTTATGCTTTGAACCATAAAAATATGCTTAGAAATACGAAAAGGCCAATTAAAATAGATATTTTCACATAAAAGTTGCAACTAAAGAATTAAAAATGGGAAAAACAGTAACCACATACCTAATCGATGGAGATCCTAAAGGGACCCAATATGTATTTATCAGCAACAAGATTTGTCAGATGTTTGTGATTCCCCGTGCAAATCTCACAATACTTAATGAACGAACAGATTTGCAAACTCCTGCATTCTATATTCTACTTGGTGAGGATGAGAATACAAAACCTAAAGCCTATATTGGGGAAACAGAAAATTTCAAGGAGCGCGTAAAAGACCACGATAACAAGAAGCAATTCTGGCAAAAGGCATTAATCTTTATCTCAAAAGATGCGGCAATGACCAAGGCAGATGTTCAATATTTAGAACATAGAGCAATACAGGAAGCACGAAAAACAAATGCATTTGTGCTTGATGAGAATAAACAAACACCCAAAGCCCCTAATCTTCCTGAATATCAGAAGGACTCTATAGATGAGTTCTTTGAAGATATTAAATTTCTCACATCTTTCACTGGATGCAATATATTTGATATTGTAGAGACTAAAAAAGAACATCTTTTTTATGCTAAAAACCGAGGGTGTAACGCCATGGGGTTCTATAACTCGTCAGGATTTACGATTCTCAAAGAAAGTGCTATTGCCAAAGGCAATACAAATTCATTTTCGTGGGCTGAAAAAAGGGAAAAGCTCATAAAAGAGTATACTTCACTAAAGGATGGGAAGTTAATAATGGAATCAGATAGAACATTCTCAAGTCCGAGCACAGCTGCTGATTTTTGTCTTGGCAGGAGTTGCAATGGATGGACTATTTGGAAAGATAAGGATGGGCAAACATTAGACTCAGTTTATAGAAAACAATTGGAATAGATTATGACCACAGAGAGTATTAAACAGCCACACATCTCATATCCCTACAATCCGATTATTGCTGATGTATTGTTCAAAACAACCTTTCTCGAGAATTGGGGTTCAGGTACAGGACGCATTATGGATGCATGCAAAGCTCAAAATGTAGAAATACCAACATGGAGTGCGCAAGGTGGGTTTATTATTGTGTGTTTTAGAAGGGAAACAGAGGAGGTTGTCCCCCAAGTACGACCCAACTACAGTACAAGTTCAGTCTTTAATATTTTCGATGTCGGAAGATTATATGAGCCTAAAAGAAATAATGGGAATATATAATTTGAAGAGTAGGCACCGTTTTATAGAGTATTACATAGACCCTGCATTAGAAGATGGTGCAATAGAACGTAAATACCCTGACCAGCCCAATCACCCCAAACAGCAATATCGCTTGACCGAGAAGGCATTGGAATGGAAACGCAATCAGGAATAAGAAAAAAGCAATATCAGCATGGAAATAGATTTTGAATCATATATTCGTAACGGGGAACCCGATAAGAGAGAGAAGGCTATTTGAGGGGATTTACAAGTTTGCTGGTAAGATACGTGATTACGATATAACGAAAAAGGAATGGGTGCTTCGTGGCGATACGGTACTATATGTCAATGCGGAGGATTTGCGAAGAGCTATAGAATATGATTTGGAACAAGAGAAGTCTTTTTCATACAAAGGACTTGGTATGGACGAAGTAGTAGCGCATATCACTAAGTTTGTTTCGGGCATTTGGCAGATACACCCTTTTGGAGAGGGCAATACGAGAACTACAGCTGTCTTTACTATAAAATATTTAAGAAGTATCGGTTTCGATGTGAATAATGATTTGTTTGCCAACAATTCGTGGTACTTCCGTAATGCCCTAGTGCGTGCTAACTACCGCAATGTGCGCAAAGGTATTGAACCCGACAGGAGTTTCTTACTCTCATTCTTCAGAAACTTAATGATGAACGAAACGAATGAGTTGAAGAATCGGTATATGGCAATTGATGCACCTGCTGAGTGGTTTGAAGGAGAAGTGCCGACAAGTACCCGACAAGTACACCTGCAATACAGACTCTAATTGAAGTATTGGCAGAACAACAGTTATCAATTAAAGAATTACTTTCTGCGCTGGGATTGAAAGACAGGGAAAACTTCATGAATAACTACCTAAACCCTGCCATGAAGGAGGGGTTTGTTAGCATGCTACATCTCAACAAGCCCAAACACCCACGTCAAAAGTATTTGCTGACACCACAGGGATTGGAAATCTACAAATCGAAGAAGAGATGACACACTGGTTAATTGCCTCAAACAACAATCGATTTCGCTTAGCCGATTGCCTATCTGATAGAGGCTCCGTTGATTGGAAGCAAGGGCGATACAACTTCAATAAGGGAGATATTGTATTCATATACTGTTCCTCTAGCCACTATTGGAAAAACATACACTATAAACTATGAAACAGACCTTGTACCAGTCTGCCCCAACTGTCATGCGATGTTGCATCATAAAATTAATGATAAGGTTTTAACCATTGAAAAGCTCAAAGAGATTATACGCGCACAAAAGGAATAAGCTAATCAGCTTCTCCTTAGTATACAGACAGTTAGTACTCCTGGGCTTGCCCAAAAGCACTAACTGTCTGGATACTGCGGTTCCTACCAACTAAAGAGTTCCTATCCCCTCCTTATCTGTATAAAGCTCGGCACTATTCGCTCGCCTAGAGATATACACAGCCGGATAGAGTTCTTCACGCTCAGCGTCATTGGCTAGCATAGCTTTGATAATAGCTGCTTTTGAAGCTCCTGTGGCATGGAAGATGGTGGTACGTGCTTCGTAAATGGGGCGAGCGGTCAAGGCGATGCGGTTTTGCCCACTGGCAGGATGCTGGGTAGCTTCGTAAGCATGGGGAGATTCAAGCAACCACTTCTGACCAGGAAAGATGGAGCTGGTATGGCCATCGGTACCGATACCAAGTATCACCAGATCAAAGACGGGGCAACCGTTGTGCTGCGGTAGATTCTCTTTCACCAGGTTGGAATAGCGTGCAGCCTCCAGAGCGGGCTCTTCCTTACCATAAATGGGATAAACCTGCTTGGGTTTAACAACGAGGTGGTCGATAAAGCCGCGTTTGGCCTGGCCGTAGTTGCTTTCTGTAGATTCCTCACCTACGCAACGTTCATCTACCCAATAGAGGTTTACCTGATTCCACGAAATTTTTCCGTTGTACGCTTCTCGCCACAGTTCAAAAAGAAGGGCTGGAGTGGAGCCACCCGAGATGGCTAGGTTAAACTCGTTGGGTCCATGCAGGGCCAATGCCTGAATAAGTTTTTGCGTAACAGCCTGGGCAGTAAGCGCTGGGGTTTGAAAGGTGTATTGTTTCATTGGGTGTTTAAGCTTAGAGTTCGCTGTAAAAAGAGCGAATTAAAGTTCGCAGTAAAGATCGGTATTGGTTAAGTTCTTACAAGGATTGGTCCAGGTGTGCCCGTTGTCCATAAGCGATTCAGCCTCTTTGGGTCCCCAGGTACCTGCGGGATATCCACAGAGTGGAATCGCTTGATTGGCTTGCCAAGCAGTGAGTATGGGGTCAAAAAAGCGCCAACTCTCCTCTACCCCATCACTTCGGGTAAAGAGGGTGGCATCGCCCATCATGCAATCGTCTAAAAGGCGTGCATAAGCATCGCCCGGAGGAACCCCGCCCAGCTTATCGTAGGTAAAATCGAGTGATACATCTTTTACTTCGTACCCGCCACCGGGCACCTTCATGGAGATGCGCAGCACCACTCCCTCGTTGGGCTGCAAGCGGATGATTAGTTTATTTCGAACAATCGGGTTGGTGGCATTTTTAAAGAGCAAATGCGGTGTGGGTTTGAAATGTATCACAATCTCGGATACCTTTGTGGGCATCTGCTTACCGGTACGCATGTAGATGGGCACCCCTTCCCAGCGCCAATTACTGATGAAGAGCTTCATAGCTAGGTAGGTTTCTGTGCGCGATTCGGGGTCTACGTTTTTCTCATTTCGATACCCTGCTACCGCTTTGGTACCAATTTGCGATTCGGTGTATTGTCCCCTTACTACTTGCGTAAGAATCTCTTCGGGCAGCATCGGTTTGAGCGATTGATAGACTTTGAGCACTTCACTACGGAAGTTATCGGCATTAAATTTACTTGGGGGCTCCATGGTGGTTACCGCCATGAGCTGACTCAGGTGGTTCTGTACCATATCGCGCATGGCTCCAACTCCATCGTAGAATCCGGCACGTGATTCAACGCCTAAATTTTCTACAGCTGTTACCTCTATATACTCTATGTAGTTACGGTTCCATAGGGGTTCAAAAATACCGTTGGTAAAACGAAGTGCCATGATATTCAGTACCGTCTCTTTCCCCAAGAAATGGTCGATGCGGTAAATCTGATTCTCCGTAAATACACTGCGTAACGTAGCGTTTAGCTCCAATGCCGATTCGAGATTATACCCAAAAGGTTTCTCTACAATAATTCGCTTCACCCCTTCGGTTCCCTTATCGAGGTTTAGTCCGTGGGCTTGCAGGTGAAGAGGCACTACCCCATAAAGTAAAGGTGGTGTGGCCAAGTAGAAGAGATAACTCTCGGGGTTCTCAATGGCCTGATCCAACACTTGGAGCCTGCTCTTTAGGTTGGCGTATTCTGTAACTTCCGAGGGTTCCATTTGTTGGTAGTAGAGTAAATCAATAAAATGTTCTAACAGCTCATCCTCCTCTTGAAGAGGGTTCACAAACCGCACGAGTTGCTCACGCATATAGGTACGATACTCCAAATCGGTATAGGGTGTTCTGCCTGTACCCAAGATGGCAAATTGCTTAGGAAGCCGGCTACTTTTATGCAGCTGATAGAGTGCCGGCATGAGTTTTCTTTTGGTAAGGTCGCCCGAGGCACCAAAGATGACTACTATTTGACTTTTTGGCTGTAGCATAAGACGATTGAAGTTAAGCGTTGTAACTACCAGATTTTGTATTTCCACCCACACCACTCCAGTTTTCGTGGAAGAACTCGCCCCGTTTATGGTCTATTCGCTCAAAGGTGTGTGCCCCGAAGTAGTCACGCTGCGCTTGAATAAGATTAGCCGGAGAGCGTTCCGTGGTAAGGGCATAGAGGTATTGCAGGGCCGATGAAAAGGCTGGGATGGCTATCTCGGCTTTCGTAGCCTCAACTAGCGTCTGCTTCCAAGCCGATTTGGCTTGGGTTATTTCTGCTACAAAGTAGGGAGCAAGCAGCAGGTTCTCTAGGGCTGGATTGGCTTCAAAGGCGGCGGCAATGGAGTTTAAGAACTGAGAACGAATAATGCACCCACCACGCCACAGCTTGGCAATGACGGAGAGGTTTAGCCCCCACCCCAACTCAATGGATGCCTTCCGAATCAGTTCGAATCCTTGTGCATAAGAGACTAGCTTTGATGCGTAGAGGGTCTCTTCCAGTTGTTTAAGTGCCAGTTGGCGGGAGTCATTATCTACCTGCTGAACAGATGCTTTGGGATAGGTTTCCGCAGCCGCCACGCGAAGTGACTTGTATGCCGAGAGGTTGCGCTCAAAGAGGGCTGTAGCAATTAACGTCAGTGGCTGTCCAAACTCCATGGCGCTAATGACCGACCACTTACCGGTACCTTTCTGTCCGGCTGCATCGACTATTTTATCTAGTAAGTAATCACCCGAGGGCTCTTTGTGGCTAAGAATAGCCGCTGTAATCTCGATGAGGTAGCTCTTTAGTTTTCCTTCGTTCCAACAAGCAAACTGTTTGGCTATCTCGGCATTCTCCATGCCCAATTGCACACGCATCAGGTGATAGGCTTCGGCTATTAACTGCATATCGCCATACTCTATGCCGTTGTGCACCATCTTCACAAAGTGGCCCGATCCGCCTTCGCCTATCCATTGGCAGCAGGGCAAATGGTCCTCTGCCTTTGCAGCTATTTTCTGAAGAATGGGTTGTATGAGCGGCCACGCTTGCGAAGCACCACCCGGCATGATGGCAGGACCATTAAGTGCCCCCTCTTCGCCTCCAGAAACACCGGCACCCACATAGAGTATCCCTTTGCTTTGGGCATACTCTACCCTTCGGTTGGTTTCTAGATAGTTCGAATTCCCCCCATCCATCACAATATCGCCGGGCGAGAGGTGTGGCAGGAGTTGCTCCATCAGCTCATCGACGGGTGAACCGGCACGTACCATCATAAAAATCTTCCGAGGAGATTCGAGTGATTCCACAAACTCGAGGATGGTGGTAAAACCCAGAAATTTTTTGCCTTTGCCTCTACCCCCCATGAAGTTACAAACGACCGAACACTCCTCGCCATGTGTACGGTTATAGACGGATACCTGAAACCCATTTCGTTCCATATTCAAGGCTAGGTTCTCGCCCATTACGGCAAGTCCTATTAATCCGATAGCTGACTTTTCCATATTACTTTATTAATAGTATCTGTAGGGATATTTTGTAAAAGGATAAAACGGTATCCCTCTAGAAAACAACCCCTTTAGTTCTAATAGAAAACGGTAGGAGTAGCATTTAGTTGCAAATGGAGTCGATATTTTGTACCAGTTAACAGTTATTCCTTCTTTAGAGTGCCTATTATTCTCTATTAGGTAAGCAAAGTGTCTCATTTTGGAGGAGATTCTTTTTAAAGAATGGTATTGGGAATTTAGGATTATAAGATCCAACTGAGTGCTTCTTGTTCACTTTTAATTACCATTCATGCAAAAAGATGTAATATATTTGCATATTTTAAAACAAATAGGTATTTTCGGCAGGCAAGATTAACACAATTAAATCTTAAAGACTAAAAACGAAGAAACATGGAGAGAACATTGGTAATATTAAAGCCATCAACCGTTCAGCGTGGCTTAATAGGAGAGATTATAGTTCGTTTCGAACGTAAAGGTTTGCGTATAGCAGGCTCAAAAATGATACAGTTAACTGATGAGTTATTAGATGAACACTACGCTCATTTACTGGATAAGCCTTTTTTTGAGGATTTAAAACACTCAATGATGGTAACTCCTGTGCTCGTGATGTGCCTTGAAGGGGTTGATGCAGTCGAGACAGTTCGCTTGTTGGCCGGACCTACAAACAGCAGAAAAGCCCAACCAGGTACTATACGTGGTGACTTTAGTATGAGTTTTCAAGAAAATATAGTACACACCTCCGACTCACTTGAAACAGCAGAGATTGAATTAAATCGTTTCTTTAAAACAGAAGAGATATTTAACTACAAACGACTTACATTCTGCGCCTTATACTCGGTAACTGAATCGTAAAAGGAAGATTGAGAATTATTCAAGGCGATTACACGTTTTTAAATAGATTGATTCAGGCTGAACTTTAGAGAAAGTTCAGCCTGAATGTTTTACTACTACAAACAGAGGTTATGGTACTCAATGATCGAATGAATTGGTGGAAGGAAAAGTTAGGCTAAAGAAAGATTAGGCCTGATAAGAGATCGTTAGAGCTATTGGAGTAGATCCCAATCGATGAAGAGCTAGGAGCCGATACACACTAATTTAAGACCCTGCTTACGTATTAGGATCCTTCTCTACATCCAATCCTTGGAGCATAAATCCGAGTACTGGCTCACACTTGCTTTGGCAAGCAGGATAGTAATGGCCGTGGGTACGAGGCTCCTTTTTGGGTGATTCTCCCCACCAAAACTCAGCCATAGCCAAAGGCTCTAGCCCATGTACATAGGCATACTGAAGGAGCTTAGGACCCGCACATTCGGCAGTACCAGCTGGCGGTACACGCACTTTATCACTCGCTACAGGATTGAATATCTGAAATACATGCTGCTCTTCGCCCCGCGCATTACGACAAACAAATTGCTCAAACAAATAGTGTTGCAGATGGGCCGATCGCTCCTTACGTTCGGCTTTAAGCAGCTGAAGAGGGCTTATTAATTCATTCACCTTCTCTTGCATTGAAAGAATTTGTTGCTTGTTGATAGACTCAATTTGTTTGCATTGGGAGCTCATGTACTGACTGTGCTTAGCCATCTGTAACGCTTCCATTTCCAGCTGTTTATTAAGCGATTCAAATTCCAAACCAGTAGCCTGTTCAATCCTAGCATATAGCCATTCTCGGTGCCTATCACGGAGTATTTTTGACTCACGTTGGGTTTTCTTTGCAGCAGCTAGCAAGTTACGACTCTCCACTTTAAAGGCTTCAAGCCGTTTCTGGTATGGAAGAAATGGAGCTGCTTTCTCCAGCTCCTCAATCTGGTTACTTAACTCTCCAATAGTCTTACCTTCTTTTCTAAAATGACCATCCGGATGCAAAAGGTCGTATACGGGCGGTACAAAGTAATCGTGTCGATTACTACCTGCCAATATCCCTGAAAAGGCAGCAAGGTAACCAATTTCACCTGCTGAAGTACGCACGATGAGTACGCCAAACATTTTACCCTTACTAAGCTCCTCACTCCATGAGGTACAAGTAATAAGATAACTCTTCAACCGCTCTGCGGCTTCTACACAAAGCGGATGAGGTGTATAACAAAAAGGAAAAGTAAATTGCCTAGGCAGATCATGGCTGCTAATAGGGTGAGTAAATGGATGTAGCATATCTAAAATTGTAGTGCAAAGATACAAAAGTTTCTTCCCTCTCCCCAGCCAAATCTCATTATATCGAAATAAAAGAGAACAATTGGGGGGTAGAGCTTGCAGGGTAGCCAAAAACATTTGGCATAAACACTTTGTTAGAATTTTAGGTTAAATAAGTCCATTTAGAACCTAAAATAACGGATCTAATGAAAGAAAGAGAGACATAACCGAACAAGGAGTGTGCTGTTTATTCATCAGTTTAGAGCTTCCATTTCAGAAACAAGATAGGCCAATTCAACAGGCAATCTAGCTAGTTCACCTATTCCGGTGTTCGGCTATCGTTCTTTCTGCAATACCTTTACTTCTAAATTACTAATAACAATTTATATGTTTGATAAAATTATACAGTTCTCGGTACGAAGAAAACTCTTTGTTGGCTTTATGACACTTTTCCTACTTGTAACGGGTATTTATGCCATGCTAACTCTCCCTATTGATGCTGTTCCAGACATAACCAACAATCAAGTACAAATCGTAACAGTCTCACCAACTCTGGCTCCTCAAGAGGTGGAACAATTAATTACCTTTCCTATCGAGGTGGCTATGAGCAATATTATGAACGTAGTTGAGATTCGCTCCGTCTCTCGATTCGGTCTTTCTCTAGTTACAGTTGTCTTTAGAGAGAGTGTACCTACACTAGATGCTCGGCAGTTAATTAATGAACAGATACAGACCGTAGCTGGCGAGATTCCTTCTGAACTGGGTGTACCCGAACTAATGCCCATCACAACGGGGCTAGGTGAGATATACCAATATGTACTTCAGGTGGCACCTGGTTACGAGGATAAGTACGATGCTATGGAATTACGGACCATTCAAGATTGGATTGTAAAACGCCAACTTTCTGGAATTCCTGGAATTGTCGAGATAAATAGTTTCGGTGGCTACATGAAACAGTACGAGGTAGCGATTGATCCCGATGCATTGTACTCCCTTAACATTACCATTGATGAGGTTTTTGAGGCACTTCATAAGAACAATCAAAATACCGGAGGTAGCTACATAGAGAAGGATAGCAAAGCCTATTATATACGTTCTGAAGGGATGATAAAGAGCCTCAGCGATATTGAACAGGTGGTTATAACCAACCGAGGAGGTATGCCTATTCATGTCGATGACATTGGACGAGTGGGGTACGGATCGCCCAAACGCTTTGGGGCAATGACCAAAGATGGCAAAGGAGAATGCGTAGGAGGAATTGCTATGATGCTGAAAGGAGCCAATGCCAATATGGTAACTGTCGAACTGGAAAAACGGGTTGAAATGATCCAAAACATACTTCCTGAGGGGGTTAGTATAGAACCTTATTTGAATCGTTCAGAACTTGTTAGTCGAAATATCTCCACCGTAATCTTTAACCTAATAGAAGGGGCAGTAATTGTGTTTATTGTGCTTATTCTCTTCTTAGGAAATATCAGAGCAGGGCTCATTGTTGCATCGGTTATACCCTTGTCTATGCTTTTTGGATTTATTATGATGCACCTATTTGGTGTATCAGCCAATCTAATGAGTCTGGGTGCCATTGACTTTGGGATTGTTGTAGACGGCTCTATTGTCATTGTAGAGGGTATGCTTGCTCACCTTTACTCGAAACAATTTTATGGAAAAAAACTATCACCAAAGATGATGGATGCCGAAATTGTAAACGGCGCTAGCGGTGTGGTTCATTCGGCAACGATTGCAGTAATTATTATCCTTATTGTCTTTTTCCCCATATTGATACTACAAGGTATTGAGGGTAAATATTTCACCCCAATGGCCAAGACACTTGTATTCTGTATTATTGGGGCATTGGTATTATCGCTAACCTATGTACCCATGATGGCATCGATTTTCCTAAAAAAATCGATTAAAGAGACGCGTACTCTGGCCGATTGTTTTTTTGATTGGTTAAATGAACTCTATAAAAAACTACTACAAAAGTGTTTAAAATTCAGTCTAACCACCCTAGCGATTGCATTCTTTGCTTTAGGGGGTAGCATTTTTCTGTTCACTAAACTAGGAGCCGAATTTATTCCTACTCTCGATGAGGGAGATTTTGCCATGCAAATGACGTTGCCTGCAGGTAGCTCACTGAGTCGCAGTATAGAAGTTTCGAGTGAAGCCGAGAAGACTCTAATGAGTAACTTCCCAGAGATTAAACATGTGGTGGCTAAAATCGGTACAGCAGAGGTTCCTACCGACCCAATGGCAGTAGAAGATGCAGACATCATGATTGTTATGAAGCCATTCAAAGAGTGGAGTAGTGCATCGTCAAGAGCCGAGATGGTAGAGAAAATGAAAGCGGTACTCGATACCATACCTAACGTCGAATTCAATTTTAGTCAACCTATTCAGTTGCGCTTCAACGAGCTTATGACGGGTGCCAAAGCAGATATTGCCATTAAGCTGTATGGAGAAGATATGGAAGAGCTCTATAATAGAGCTCGCGAAGCGGCTGCCTACATAGAAGAGGTACCAGGAGCTTCGGATGTATTGGTAGAACAAGTCATGGGTCTACCCCAATTAGTCGTAAACTACAATCGGAGTAAATTAGCCCAATATGGAGTAAATGTAGAGGAGTTAAATACAATTATTCGTACTGCGTATGCTGGCGAAGCAGCTGGAACCATATTCGAAAATGAACGCCGATTTGATTTAGTCGTCCGCCTGGATCAGGAAAAGGTAAATGACTTTAACCTCAATAAATTCTTTATTCGTACATCGGAAGGAATTCAAATTCCCGTTACTGAGTTGGTACAAGTCGAGCTGGTAAACGGTCCACTACAGATTAATAGAGATGCCACAAAACGACGCATCGTTATTGGTGTAAATGTACGCGATGCAGATATACAACAAGTGGTCCAAAGAATTCAAGCAATTCTAAATGAAAACATTAAACTAAAACCCGGATATTATTTTGAATATGGAGGACAGTTTGAGAATCTTCAGAATGCCATTGACACTTTATTAATCGTGATACCAATTGCACTGGTTCTTATCTTACTACTACTCTTTTTCACTTTCCGCAGCCTTATTTACACACTCATTGTATTCAGTACAGTACCCTTATCAATGATTGGAGGTGTACTTGCCCTATGGCTTAGAGGCTTACCTTTCAGTATATCGGCAGGGGTCGGTTTTGTAGCTTTATTTGGTGTATCGGTACTTAATGGTATTCTTATGTTGAATCATTTCAAAGCATTAGCCAAAAGTAAAACCTATAAAATGTCTACTAATCGAATAATCAAAACGGGTACACCGCATTTGCTTCGTCCCATATTCTTAACAGGATTGGTTGCTTCGCTCGGTTTTGTACCTATGGCCATTGCCACCTCGGCAGGTGCCGAAGTACAGCGTCCGCTGGCTACAGTGGTAATAGGTGGGTTACTTGTATCGACCTTCCTGACACTTATTATTATTCCTATTTTCTATCACCTGATTGCCCTATGTCAAGTATACCGACGTAAGTGGAAGATAAATCGATTCTTTCCATTTCTTGGAGTAATTGTATTCGCTCTTAGTATACCTCACTTCGTACATGCACAACAAGTTGTCACTTTAGATGAGGTTATTTCGATGGCCAAAGAGAACAACATGCGTTTAAAATCGGCCACTTCAGGTATTGAGCGAAGCAAGGCAACAAAAGGAGAATCTTGGGATTTGGGTGCAACAAGTTTCGACTACTCATGGGGACAACTGAATGGTATCAATCGTAAAGACCAGGAGTTTAGCATCTCTCAATCTATCGGGTCTCTTGTAACTCCTTTCTATAAGAATGCACGCACCAAACATCAAATAAGTGCAAGCACATCTTACCGCGATATGGTGGAGAAAGAGGTGATAGCCGAGGCTAAACGGGCATGGGCGTATTACCAATATGCTTACCACAAGAAACAGATGCTTAGTGAGCAACTAAAACTTGCCGAACTTCTGTCTCGTACGGGTGATTTGCGTTACAGACAAGGTGAAATAACATTACTAGAGAAGAGTATGACCTCAGCACAGGCCGCCTCTATGAAGAATCAGGTCTTTCAGGCCGAAGAGGAGTTAAAGATTGCAGCTGCCCGCTTGCAATGGGTCTGTTATGCTGATAGAGCTGTTATTCCTGCCGATACCCTATTAAAGAGGTACGTGGTAGATGAGGTGGTTACCACCCTTTCGGCACCTCACCTCTCCTACTTTAACAGTCAACTGCGCTGTGCTGAAGCAGACGTAAAAGTTGAAAAGAGTCGTTTCTTTCCTGAATTCTCAATAGGTTACCAACGACAAAATATCCTACCCGACAAAGGGTTAAACGCATGGATAGTAGGAGTATCTATCCCTTTAATTTTCAACGGGCAACAAAGTCGTATAAAACAGGCCAACCATTCGCTCTATATAGCGAAGTATGAAGCTGAATACAATATTCGAGAGCTAAATAACAAGGTTTACGAGTTAAAAGCCGATTTGCGAAAATACGATGAAAGTATTCGTTATTTCGAAAACTCAGCGCTTCTAGAGGCTGATGCTTTGATACACTCTGCCCAATTGCAACTCAAACACAGCGAAACAGATATCACAGCTTTTATACAGACCATGAATAGTGCATTGAGCATCAAACAGGCCTATATCGAGATGATTTATCAATACAATGTTTCGGCTTTAGAATATGAATTATACAATAAATAAGTAAGAATAAAAGAATGAAAACAAGTTATATTTCGATTGCTATCTTAGTGTTGACCACGTCATGCACGACTCCAAAAAAAGAGCATCTAGAAGAGGAAAAAGAGATTAAACAAGTTACTGAACAGGTGGAAGCTACTAAAATTGACTCAATCCCAATAGATGGGGCTACTTTCGCTTCATCGTATGCCAAAGAGGTTACATTCAATGGTGTTTTTGTACTCTCTCCTCAACGGCATGCTTCGATTACTTTATCGATTAATGGCATCGTAAAAAGCACGTCGCTCCTACCGGGCATGTATGTGCGTAAAGGCGATCTTTTGGCAACACTTGAGAACCCTGAATTTATCAGCCTTCAGCAAGAGTACCTAGATGCTTCTGCTCAATGCGATTATCTTGAAGCAGAGTACAAACGTCAAGAAGTGCTTTCGAAGGAGGAAGTTGCCTCACAAAAGAGATACCAACAAAGCAAAGCCGATTATCTATCCATGAAAAGTCGGAAAGATGCAGCTTCTGCCCAACTCATCCTATTGGGGGTATCGTCTCAACAATTAAATGCAAATGGCATTGAGCCTTTACTCAAAGTGCGTGCATCTATAAGTGGCTATATCAGCAATCTTCAAATGAATCTAGGGAAACACATTGCAGCTGGAACTCCTCTCTGTGATATTATTGACAAAAGCCATACACTCATTAAGCTGACTGCCTATGAGAAAGATCTTGAAAGCGTACAAGTAGGTAATGAAATCTCTTTTAGCGTAAATGGAATGGAGAATAAAAAGTTTGAGGGTAAAATTATTACCATTGGACAATCTGTTGACAATGTGAATCGCTCGCTCGAAATCTTTGCAGAGGTAATGGCCGATAATCAATTATTTCGTCCAGGAATGTATGTGAATGCTACAATTGTACGAAAATAACTACTTTTGTTCTCTATGAAAGAAAGAGGAAGGAAAGAGGGGAATAGATACCAACTAGCGCTCGTTATCATATCGCTAACCGTGAGTATTCTTATTCATACGCCCGAGCTAATAAACTTGCTAAGTAATTTGGAAAATCACACAGTTTTTCCAAATATCCAGGTACAAGAGGTGGTCAATGAAAATATCTTCTCCTTTCTATCCCTTCTTTTTCTGTTCTGGCTGAATGCCATACTCTTCCGGTTTAATAAAACCACCTCTCAGATAGGATGGGGCAAGCTTGTACTATCATTCTTGTTGAGTTGGTTAACGAGTACCCTGCTTAGCAATCTATTCTACCACTTACAACAAGCCTTTCATATACTGGCCGTACAGTCCACAGCACATCACTACCTACATCCGATTCGTGATTTTATCATTTCGGGAGTGGTTACGGGTAGTTGCTACATTATCTATATTAGTCGCAGGCAACACAAAATACTCTTAGAGAATCAGCAATTGAAGCTGGAGAATATTCTGAGTCAATATGAATCGCTCAAAAGTCAGCTTAATCCACATATGCTTTTTAATTCATTAAATACATTACGCTTTCTTATACGTGAAGATCCAACTAAGGCTCAAAACTATACCCAAGAGCTATCAAATGTATTACGGTATATGCTTCAAGAAAATGAGTCGCAAAAAACAACCTTGGCCGAAGAGCTTGAATTTATTGAAGGATATACCTTTTTGCTCGAAATGCGGTATGTAGATAATCTCATTTTTAAGTTTAAGATAGATAAGCATTTTAATAGTTATCTGCTCCCTCCCATGTCATTACAGGTCTTAATAGAAAATGCGGTAAAGCATAACGAGATTAGCAATTGTCATCCACTTACCATAACCATTCGTACCACCGAAGAGGGTATGTTGGAGGTATGTAACCCTATTCAATCGAAACTGACCAGTAGTAAAGGAACCGAAATAGGACTAAACAACCTAATCAAACGCTACCAATTACTCTTTGGGAGAGAGATTATGATCGACAACAATGGTTCTACATTCTGTGTCAGTATTCCTTTAATAACACCTCATCAGCATGAAAACAATCATAATTGAAGACGAAAAAGCGGCCGTAAATAACTTACAAGTCTTACTGGCCGATGTAGCTCCTCAATGTACTCTCATAGGGGTTACAAGTTCTATTGTTGAGAGTGTGAAATGGTTGCAATCCAATCCTATGCCCGATCTTATCTTTATGGATATACACCTGGCGGATGGTTCGGCATTCGAGATTTTTGAATATATCGAGATAACCTGTCCAATTATCTTTACCACTGCTTACGATGAATATGCACTAAAGGCTTTTAAAGTGAATGGAATTGACTATCTGCTCAAACCCATTGGTGAGAAAGATATGAAAAGAGCAATCGATAAGCTGAATCTGCTGACCGATAGAAAGAGAGACGAAACCTATGCATTGTCTGAATTAATAAAATCGGTAAAAGAAGACAAAGTATACAAGAACTACTTTTTAATACCCAGTAAGGGTAGTAAACTGGTACCCCTCTCTACTGAGTTTATTGCTTGCTTTATCATCGAAAATGGTGTGGTAAAAGTCATTACCAAGAAGAACGTCTCCTACATCATGCCGCATACACTTGACGAGTTAATGGAGTGCTTGAACCCCCACTCTTTTTTCCGAGCCAACCGGCAGTCCATCATAGCTAAGGATGCCATTCTGGATATTGACTATTGGTTTAATGGACGCCTTTCAGTAAATCTAATTGTAGCTGTAAATGAGAAGGTAATCATTACAAAGGCCAGGGTAAGCGAGTTTAAAGAGTGGTTTGGTTAACTGCATTCTTAATTAGTAGCAAATATAGGGTGTAAATAAAAAGCGATCCCCTTACCCTCTGAACTCTCTTTATAAAGGTAGTTCAGAGGATAAGGGGATCGCTTTTAAGATCAATAGTACTTAATCAATTTCTTGATCGGCTTCATATCCACCCATCTCACGAATTGCATTCTTCAAAAGAGCAAACTGCTCGAATAGGTCATGTACAGGCTCTTCATTCTCCTTGTGCATAGGGCTCTTAGAGTAGAAAGAGAGCCATTTTTGAATACCTGAATAACCGGCCCGTTTAGCCAAGTCAGAGAGTAATACCAAGTCAAGTACCAATGGAGCTGCCAAGATAGAGTCTTTACAAAGGAAATCGAGTTTTACTTGCATGTGGTAACCCATCCAGCCAAAGATATCAAGGTTATCCCATCCCTCCTTATCATCGTTGCGTGGAGGATAGTAGTTAATACGTACTTTGTGGTAAATATCCGAATAAAGATCTGGATACATATCTTTATCAAGAATGGTCTCAATAACCGAAAGTTTACTTACCTCTTTCGTTTTGAAGTTCGAAGGATCATCAAGTACCTCACCATCGCGGTTACCCAAAATATTTGTAGAGAACCAGCCACTTAAACCAAGCATACGAGTCTTCAATGCTGGAGCAAGTACGGTTTTCATCATGGTTTGGCCTGTTTTGAAGTCTTTACCTGTAATCGGTGTTTGAGTCTTCTCTGCCAACTCCCACATAGCAGGTATGTCGATACACAAGTTAGGTGCGCCCATAATAAAAGGTGCACCCTCCATCATGGCTGCATAAGCATAACACATACTTGGAGCAATGTTCTCTGTATCATTGTTCTTCATAGCTGCTTCAAGCGATGCTAAATCGTGATGCACAGATTCATTGTATGCCATATAGATTTCGGTACTTGCTGCCCAAATCACTACAACACGTTCACAATCATTTACAGCTTTAAACTGACGAATATCTTCGCGAAGTTGTTCCATTAAATCCCAACGAGTAGCTCCCTCTTTTACATTCACACCCATCAGGCGTTTTACGAAATTAGGATCGAAAACCGCTTTCATCGGTTTAATAGCTTCTAGCTCTTCTCTTACAGGATTGATATCACGCTCTTTAAGCACTTCGGCATGAATAGCAGACTCGTATGCATTTTCGGCAAAAATATCCCATGCACCAAAAACAACGTCATTTAGAGAGGCTATAGGAGCCACCTCACCGAAGTTCAAATATTTTTTATCGTCTCCCTTGCCTACACGCATCTTGGCCATTTGAGTCAATGAGCCAATGGGTTTAGCTAGCCCTTTACGAGCCATAAGGGTTCCTACCATAAACGTTGAAGTAACTGCTCCAAGTCCTACACACAACACACCTAATTTACCGGTTGCGGGTTTTACACTTTGATTTTTCATATCGATTTATTCTATGTTTATTTAAAATTGAGTTTCTATTATTTGGGGTAACTGTGCTAAATCAGTTATAATAGCACTAGGCACCGTTTCGTCTATCACCTCATCTCCCCAGCCGGGTCCTTTTAGCCACACGGTTTTGCAACCTAGGCTATGAGCAGGAACAATATCCTTCGAGAAAGAGTCACCGACTACTAAAATATCTTCGGCAGGGAGTCTCAAAGCATCTACACCTAACGAGAAGATGGCTGGATCGGGTTTACGAACACCCACTACAGCCGATTCGATAATCGTTCCGAAGTAAGAGAGCAAACCAAAATCCTTCAGAATGGTGTGAATATTACCGTAAAAGTTGGAGACAAGTACCAGCTGATAGCCTTTACTTAACTGCTCTACTACTTCGCGCGAGAGAGAGGCCTGCTGGCGTGCACCCTCGTAACATGCAGTGGCAATCTGCGAGATGTAAAGCTCAATCGGATAGGCAGAGGTACTCAAATTTCCCTTCGATTGAAGATACTCGAACTGCAACATCACTTTAATAAAAAGCACATCCTTAAATGTATGCGTAGGCTTTACCCAAGGTTCGCGTGCTAAAGTGCGCTCGCCATGAACATACGCTTCCCGAAACTCGGCTCTGGTGATGGGAACCTCAAAGCGTTGGTACGCTGCCCAAAGCACTTCGGCCCAATGTACACCATTAGAGTCGAGCGTGCCTCCATAGTCGAATATAATTCCTTTCATTGTTTTCATTTATTCAGTTAGTTAAACTGTTGATTCTACAGGTTTATTTCCAATTTTCATGAGCAACACACCTATGGCTATCCAAATAAGTTCTCTAACACGGGTAAGCAAACCCAGGTAAATGCCTAAAGCCATTGGAATAGCAAGCCCCCCTACCGCTAAGGCAAGACCACCCTCGCGTGCACCCAACTGCATGGGCGAAAAGAAGAGCAGGTTACTAAACAACGATGAGAAAGCCATGATAAGTATGCAGTCAGGAAAGCTGACTTGATAGGTCAAAATATTTAGTAAAAAGTAGATTTCTAAACAGCCGAGAATACGTCCTACAAACTCCAAAGAGAAAGAGAGAAGAAAGGTCTGCTTACGCTGCCCATGAAGTTGCGAAATCTGTTGGTCAATCTGCTGCAAAGATTCACGTTTCTTCTCGACAAACCCAATAGCCCACCGTTTAATATAGGGCAAACGACATAAGAAAAGGAGTGTTTTTAGCGCCATTCCCTTTTTGTAGCCCTTCATAAAGAAGTAGATAGCTACTAGGCAACAGAAACCCACAACACTCAGTAGTATACCCATCTCGAAAGTTACGGTATAATAGGCACAGTATAGAAAGATGGAGAAGAACCAAAAACAGATATGGGTAAAGATGTGGGTCATAGCATAGAGTATGACCGAAGAGGTAGCACGTTCGCCCCCCACGTATGGAGTGAGCTCAAGAATGCGATAGGGCTCACCTCCCATGAGGCCCATAGGGGTTGCATAGTTTAGAGAAAAACCGGTAATGGTGTATTTGTAGACTCTCCAAAATGGAACCGGTTTGCTTTCGCCATTTTGTATAATAAAATACCAAGAGAGCGCATTAAATAGGTATATAAAGAGCCAAAGTCCTACAACCATTGGCAAACGAACACCAGCGGTACAAAGGTTTTCCCAAAGTTCAGCATAATCCATATCAAAGGTAAAGACCATAATTAAAATAGCAGCCAGTCCGAAGAATAGGAAGAGATTACGGTAATTACTTTTCATCGGTAGTTTGCTGTATAGATAGGGTTAATTGCTTGCAAAGTGCCTCATGACGAGCACGCATATAAAAGAATAGCACGTTCATTACCGTTAGTTCAAACACGAAATAGAGCCAAGGCATATCGATAAAGAGCGAAATGAAGAGTGCAATTGCGCGTGTATTGAAGGTCAAGATATTGGCATATTTCATTAACGGAAGGCTTCCTTTGCGAAACGCTTGCTGCAAGGAAGTGGGAATAGTGGAACCGTATCGCTCTTTTACCAAAGCAAAGAAACGTTGAAATGCAGGCGACATCTGCTCTTGCGAGAAGGTGTAACGGGCATAAAAGAAGTGAAACATCTTGTACCAGAAATTTCCCCTCCAAGGTTTCGAGGCAAAAAGTACTTGCTGTTGCAAGCCGTTATCGAGTTCACTCCCCTCTTTCCCTTTTAGGAAGAAGAGGTGTATATTTCGGTAATAGTCGGATAGTGCACACTGCTTGCTATGGAACACCAAACCAGCCAAAGCAGCAAGTGCCCAAATCCAAAAGCCCCAAGTTGGCATCAAGCGCAGGCAGATAGCGGCATAAATGCAGAAGAACCATACATCGCCAGCAAAGCCATCTAGGATTCGGCCCCAAAGAGTCTTTTTACCCGTCATTCGAGCCAACTGTCCATCGGCGCTGTCGTAGTGGTTGGCCCAAATGAGTAACCCCATACCAATCATATTGTGATACAAGTCAGGGAAATAGAACATCACACCCGCTGCTGCACCAATCACTATAGAAACAATGGTAATTACATTGGGGTGAATATTAAGTCTCTGAAAAAGAAGTGCCCATAGGTAGCCAATGGGTCGATTGAAGTGAATATCAAGAAACTCTTCGGTATCGATCGATTTATAGGTTGAACTTAAGGTTGTTTTCTCTCTCTTATCTATTTTATTCATGTTATTTAAAACCTCTTATTTTATAATTTTCGCTTAGAGCACTTCCTAAAGTGCAACACGTAATCTTCTATGTTTCTTCTCTATTTGGGCAGTCACAGCCTGCGAAATCGAAGCAGCTGCTTCCTCTCTACAGGGGCTAAAGCTAGGCCAATCATTGAAGTCAATCAATTGAATGGTACCATCGGAAGAGACAATCGCATCGCCTCCATAGATAGGCACACTCAGAATCTGTGCGGCACGGTTAGCAATCTGCTGAAGGTCAGAAACATCGTAATCATACCCTTTGGCTATGCCATTAATTAGTTCAAGTCCAAACTTACTGTGGGTAGCAGGTGAAGGGTAAAAGGTGTAAAAGAAATCGGTTCCAAGGACGCCATAAAACTTTACTAAATCGCCAGAAAGATGCTGATTTACAACTGCAACTGGAATATCACGCTCACAAAAATCAGTTAAGATTAAGGCAGCCTCACTCACCGAAGTAGCATAACAGACATCCTCCTTTACCATGGCATGCGAATCACCTCGTTTTATCCAGCAAGGATAGTGCAAAGTGGTAAGTGAATCAGTAGAAAAATTGGCAGTAGGTAGAATTGTACTCTTGGGGTGAGGAATCTTGTATTCCAACAGTTTTTCTGTCATGGGCTTGCGAATACAGTTCCGAATACCCTTTGGAGAGTTAAAGATGATACTACCTTGATGCTCATACTCGGTTAAACAAGCGATGGTTTTTTCATCGCGAGCCATGGAGAGAATATACTTAGCCACTGGCTGCTGAGCAACAAAAGCCTCTTCGGTATAGAGCGTTACTAGATAACCAGCTAACTCCAATTCTTGGCAGGCAGCTTGGAGAATAGCAGCATCGTTTCCAACGTGATTGGGCGAATACTTATTTCCGCGACTAATAGCTACTATTTGCATGGTGATTCGTTTTGAGCAGTTGAACGAAGAAATGCTTCGGCTGTACCAATATCTTCAGCATGATCTACATCTACAATTTTAGAGAAAGGGAATGCCTTTAAATGAAGACCATCGGCCACCAACTGCCGCTGGTAATTACGCATACGAAATACCCCACTCTCCATACAGTTCTTCAAAGTTTTCAAGGATTTGTGGGTCAAACAGTAAATACCTCCTGAAATGTAGGTAGTATCGGGGGTGGTTTCATCATAAAAGCCCACAATGCGCAACTCATGATCTGTAGCGATATAGAGTGGTTTTTCATCGTCTATAAAGTCGGTTACTGCCATCATTCCATCGGCATCTGAGTGACGAAAGGCTTCAATAAAGGTCGCAAAGTCTTCCTCGAGAAAGATTGTATCGACTGTAGTGAGGCAAAACTTACCCTCACCCAGAAGTGTGCTTAGCTCATAAAAGCTATGCATGGAACTAGGTGTAGACTTTACCACCAGTTGCAACGGAAGCTCCTTCTGCAACTCCAGTAAAAAGTTATAAGTTTGTTGGTTCTCTTGATTCACAATTACAACAACCTCCTCTGCACCTTGGCGCACAAAGATACGTATTAATCGTTCAATCATTTTAACCCCATTTAGCGGTACTAGAGGTTTGGGTAATAAGACTCCTTCTTGAGCCAATCGGGATCCTTCGCCAGCAGCGATTATAGCAAATTTCATTCGTTTTATTCAGCTAGGTTAAACAAGTCGTAGATCGTTAGCAGAATCAATTTAAATGGATTAATCCATCGCATCTAAACAGATTGAGTTTGTTCATATTCCTCTCTCTTTGAATAACCAATTAGTGTTTTAGTTCTATTTCTATCTAAGTATTTGTTTCATTGGTGGAGCTACTAATCGAGCACATTTAAAAACAGTTCGCAATATAGCAATTGTTTTATTAACATTCTAATATTGTTTGCATTTCTATGTCATTTCCTTTAATTATTATTTGATTGCCCTACTTCACTCACACAGTATTGCATTGCATCGTTCTTTTTCCAAGCAAGATGAGCAGTGCTTAGAATCTCCGAATCCAGCTATTTACCACCCTCATTGTTAGGATTATGTTCAAACTATTTACTTTACTACGATAGCTAGAAATGTTCTATTTGGGACTCATCCCATGGGCTATTAGCAACTAAAAAAGAGAACGATTCAACTTTTTTAGCTACTTTTTAGAGCAAAAAAAGCAGTGCGTAGCTCTTAAATACCCACCGCGCATATAAACCTTATTATACATACATTTAGGCATTTTGTCTGCAAAGATATAAAATAGCATAAACAAAAAAATGTCTTAATGTTCGCCATTAATGTTCAAAAACTCTCATTTAAGAGAAAAAAGTTAGCCAAATGGTACTTTTCGAACAATCTATTGAATGTTTATAGGAGGGTTGTATCAGGCTAACATGAGACTCTGTTTTCAGCTCTACTCTATTCAATTAGAGGATCTAAAAGAGGAAACACGAGCTGTTTTTTTAAACCTAGATTACAGGAGATAGAAAGAGCGTTGAGTGACACCTCTCAGAAGATGAATAAGAGATGAGAAGAGAGTTTGTTGAGTTGATTTACAAACTGTGCTTGCTAGGAGTATTGATTAAGGTAGTTATTTTTGCAGAGTATCGCAGGCAGAAATAAGGACGGAGTAGTGCTAGAAGACAGGTCGATTTATTCCCTCAATCGATTCGAATATTGATTACCACAGTGTCCTTGTACAAAAAAGAAGCCTCTTCTTTGCTACAAGTTGAAAGCAAAGAAGAGGCTTCTAAAAGTGAGTCGCATTCTTTTACAAGAAGCGAATAATTGATGTCTCTTTTAGGTGTCGATATCTGAAGCTAAAACTTCGGTGTAAAATGGTCTATTTCTTTTCGCCCAACTTCTCGAAAGAGTACCAATAGAGTCCACCTACAAACAAGGCACCACCTATAATGTTTCCAAGAGTAGAAGGAATTAGGTTCTTTATGAACATCGTTGATAGAGAGATCTCTGCCCCCTCTAACATGGCCATAGGGATAAAGAACATATTGGCGATACAGTGTTCATAACCGAGTGTTACAAAAGCCATAACCACCCACCAGATACCCACAATTTTACCCGTTGTATCCTTAGCAGACATGCCCAACCACATAGCCAAGCAAACCATCCAATTGGCACCTACCCCCTTTAAAAAAGTGACAAGAAAAGGGTTCGACGTTTTGGCTATCGCTATTTTCTGTATACCCGTATGCCACGGTTCATAGTGCAACAAGCCCGGTATACTTACTAGAAAGTAGGCAAAAAAGAGGACACCTATAAAGTTGCCACTCCACACCAATGACCAGTTTCTTAAAGCACGCTTCCAAGGCTGCTCCTTACTCATAACACTAGGTATAAAATAGGCACAATTTCCGGTAAAGAGTTCTCCTCCCGCAAGTACCACCAATATGAGCCCCAAGGGGAAGGTTATCCCCATTAGGAGTTTGGTTAAGGCTGGATTAGCTTCCGATAATTGAGGGAATCCATAGCCTACAACGACCGATAGCAATGCACCCATTGCTATATAGACACCTGCTAAAAAACTTAGAATAAGCGTTTTTCGTAAATTATATTTTCCCTTCTCTAGGGCCGACTTTGAAGCGTAAGCTACAATTTCTTTGGGTAAAAGCATTCTTTATTTATGTTATGTTATGTACAAAATGGGCGCAAAGATAGGTAAAAAAAATCACTTTTTCATGGTTCACTACTCATAAGCAGCCTCCATTTTCGACAACTCGTTTTGAGTCACCTTACAAGGTATAAATGCCCAGAATGTAGAGCCCTCTCCTTTTTGGGAGTGAAACCCAATTTTCCCTTTAAAAGCCTCCACAATGGCTTTCGAAATAGAGAGTCCTAAGCCCGTTCCCTGAACAAAGTCATTAATTTTTTCAAAGCGCTGGAAAATACGGTATTGCTCCTCTTGAGGAATACCAATCCCCGTATCTTCTACAAAAATCCGGATTCCTTTTTCTTGACATGAATAGCCCATCGTAATAGTACCTTGCTGGGTATTCTTAATGGCATTTACCGCAAAGTTGGTGAAAAGTTGCATCACGCGATTGTAGTCTAAATGGACATAGTTTATCTCGGTGGGAATATCAAGCAACAGTTGTAATCCTTTTTTGGCATCAATCCGTGGCTGAAGCGAACAAGCCAAATTCTCAATCAATCCATTCAGATTAAAGGTCTCAAAATTCATTTCGACTACGCCTGATTCTATTTTAGAGAGATCAAGAATATCGTCAATCAGTCGAAGCAAGAGCTCATTGTTTGTATTAATTATCTCCATAAACTGCTGACGCTCTTCTACACTCTCCGTGTATTGGAGTAGATCACTGAATCCAATAATCGCATTGAGTGGTGTACGAATTTCATGACTCATATTGGCCAAGAAAGCCGATTTTAGTTTATCAGACTGCTGCGCCTTCTCTTTTTCTTTATTCAAGCTTATCTGCACCTCGATAAGGTCGGTTATATCACGAATCATTCCGGTATACTTTACCACCTTTTTTTGGGAGTCGTAGCTAGGGGCTCCATTGATTATAACATGCTTAGGGGTTTTATCCTCTGGAGAGCTTTGCTTAATTCTAAAAGCAGGAGCCATCCCTACATCCATCAAAGCAAATTGCTTTCGCGTTGATTCGTGTGACGCAGGATTGATTAAAGCGATATACTCATCGACCGTTATGACCGAATTGGGTTCGTTGGCATTTGTAAAGAAGCTAATTAGTTTAGTCTTAAGGTCATATTCCCAAATTATAATCTCGCTAAACTGAAGAATCTCCTCAATCCGATGCAAATAGCTATAGACCTTCTTGGCTTCAGACTTCACCTTGCGTTTGAGCAAGATAACCGCAAAATAGAGAAGTGCTGAAATCAAAACAAGAGCAACAATAATCAAGTGAATTTTCTTGGATACAGTCGATTCATTTAGGGGTTCCAACCAAGTATGGCGTATCTGTTCATAGGTACCATTATTCTTCAAAGTAGCAAATGCATGACTCAATCGAGCCATTAACTTTTCATCCTTTCCTGCAAAACAGAGGTCAATCAGGGGTAAATCGATGGGCGATAGTTGCAAATCACTAAAGCCATAGCGAAAGATGATGGCACGCGCTACCTCACCACCACAAAGCACCACTGCATCGGGGTAATCATTAAGCAATCGGAAACCATCGATCAATCGATCGACAAGAATGAGTTGATCACCATATAACTCTTTTAGGTAGTGGTGACACGCATCTTCCTGCAGCACAATCACTTTTCGGCCCATTAAGTCTTTCTGACTTTTTACAACAGGGGCATTTTTGTGGGTTACTGCATTGGGAATGGCATGATTGTGTATAGGTCCAAATTTAAATTCTCCCTTTCTACAATTTATTGCCTCAATGGTGGTCAATAGATCGACCGTACCTTCTCGAAAATCTTGAAGGGTTTTATGATAGACATCGAGTTCTATTTTATAGGGTATACCTGCCTCCTTCATGATGGCATGAATTAACTCAATGGCAAACCCATCAGGCTCTCCTTTTTCGTTAATAAACTCGTAGGGTGGAAAATCACAATCTCCTTTTATTAGGAGGGTATCTTTGTTGGGTGCTTGGTTTCTACTCTGTGGAATAGCTTGGGGAGCTGAAAAGAGCGAATGATGGGTCAAAAACAGTGATACTAATAGGGCTAATATTCGTAATAACATCTTTATTTAAATTTATCAATAGCTGCAACGGAACGTTCGATATTGAGCGGTTCCAACAGCCTCTTTTTTTACTATTTTGGAGTACAAAAGTAGAAATAAAAATTTACTGCTTCACGAATCGTATTTATCTATTATTTCTTTTTAGTCAATTCTAATATACACACCTATAACTAATTCTTTTACTGCTTATTATGTTCATATTAATAGAGAAAAGTAATGATTCGTTAGAATTCACAATTCTTTTCAAATAGTAATATTTTTTGAAAAACAAGAGCACTATTTCTAGCAGATTAACTAGACTATTTTAAAGAGAAAGTCTCTATCTACATCCATACCCCAAACAGGTTAGAGTAGCACCAATTCTTTCGATCGTATGGTTTAATTCTTTACTTTGAATAGAGATATTCTCCAATTTCTGTCAGAAATTAACCAATTTACGTCAGAGATTGTCTAATTTTTGACAGAAATTAAACAAACTCTGTCTAAAACTAAAGAATTAAACAGGTTAAATCAGTAAATATCGCTTGAGAACTTATTGATTTGGAGCGGTTCTTCCGGGTTTTAAAAGCGTACGTATAGGCTTTTATTAACATTCATTCAACGTAGCAATTCTATTAGTAGAGAGATCAAAGCATGAGTTACAACCTATTGGCAACGCTTTGAAAAAGAGACAACAGCTGTAAAAGATCTAAAATAGAGAAGAGCCCTTTGGTTACACATTGTGCAGCCAAAGGGCTCTTCTTACATCGGAGATGCCGCTTAAGGCACCAAAGGTTGAATGCTAATGGCAAATCCACCTCCCGCTGCCATTGCTAGCGAAAGCTTGGTCTCTTTGGTTACCTTCTCGCTCTTAATCTCGTAAGCAGTAGGATTTGTCAACCAATCGCCATCTGCACCATCCATATAAAGGGTAGCCATGTAGTCACCCTCGCCTAGGAAATCGAAAGATAACTCTTGCGTACGTGCCTCTTCGTTGGTAGTCGATCCGACAAACCAGTTCGCACCTGCGCGGCGTGCTATGGTAATGTACTCGCCTATCTGGCCAGCTACTACGACAGATTCATCACAATCGGCATTGTAATCACGGATAAACTGGAACGCAGGATGGCCTTCATAATTCTCGGGCAAATCGGAAGCCATTTGAAGCGGACTGTAAATGGTGACCAGTAGTGCCAATTGGTGACAAAGGGTGCTATGCACACGCGTTTTTGAAATATCTTTTAGCTGATCGTTCCATTGTTGGCGTTTATCCTTTTTGCTCTCAAGTAGAATGTCGATAATACCGGGTGTATAGTCGGTAGGACCCGACAAACCTCGGGTATAAGGAATGGTTGTGGTATGTCCGGGTGAGTTACCTACACTCCAGGCTTCCCACTCCATACCGCGTACTCCTTCGCGGGTCATCAAGTTGGGCCAAGTACGTTCTAGACCCGATCCTTTGCTGGGTTCGTGTACATCGAGCATAATTTGGTATTGAGCCGCTTTCTCTACGATGAATTGGTAGTGCTCGACCATTTGTTGACCGTGGTGATTTTCGCCCGTCGATACGCCACCAGCATAACCAGTCTTCACGGCATGTATGCCCAACTCCTGACAAAGGGTAAATGCCGAATCGACCAACGCTTCGTAACCACGAATGTCGGCACCGGTTTCGTGGTGCATAATAAGCCAAACTCCTTTCTCTTTGGCATATCCGGCAACCTCTTTTAAATCATAACCGCGGGCAGAGGTTACGTAGTCGAATGCCTCTTCGACTCCCCATTTGTCCCAACCGGTATTCCAACCTTCAATCACAATACCAGGAATGTCATTGGCAGCAGCAAAATCGATGTAGCGTTTCGCCTCTTCGGTAGTGGCAGCTTGCAGTTTTCCCTCTTTCCACTCTTTACTACCGAGGTGCATCTCCCACCAAATACCCATGTAGGTCATCGGCTTAATCCAATCGGATGCTGGTAGCTTAGAGGGTTCATTCAGATTGACCATCATGGCCGAAGCAACCAGTCCTTTGGCATCGGGCGATACCACGACCATACGCCAAGGAGTGTTGAAAGGAGTTACTACGTAGGCCTTTACACCGTTTTTCCAAGGGGTTAGTTCGCATTTCATCACACCCTCGCCTCTGTGCTGGATGGTCATGTCGGGGTATTTTAGAATGGCGGCCTCGTGTATGAAAAGGTGGGTACCATTCTCTTTACGCATGGTCATTGGGGTAGCTGCCCACGAAACAGAGTCGAGAGAATTCTTCATAAAACTCTTCTCGTAGGTATTAAAATCGGCATAGCTCCACCAAGTTACGGGGTTGTGAGCCACCTTAAATTCGGTTATCTCATCCATTACAACGAGGGTATCGGCCGAGAACTCGGTAGGAAATTCATAGCGAAGAGCTAGCCCATCATCAAAAAGACGAAAGTTAATGTTGTATTTGCGTTGGGTAGGTTGGTGCGTAACCGAAACAAGCGCTTGGTTGTAGTGGTTGCGTACCGATTTATTCTCACCCCATTGGCGTGTCCAGGTCTCGTCGAACGAGCTGTGTACAATCGCATCGATGGTTAAATCACGACAGATAGAGTCGCCATTTTGAAGTACAAATCCCAAACGAGAGGGGGCAAGTAGCGTATCAGTACTTTGAGTTAGGGTATACGATAGAAATCCATCGGCTTGAGTTTCGACAGAGAGAACCAAGGCGCGGTTGGGTGAAGTAACCTGTTGCTCCAATTGCGAAGTGCAGGCAAAGGTCCCAGCAAGAAATAGGGCCGATAGGGTCCCTCTCATTGCTGCATAAAGTAGTGTTCGTTTTGACATTTTATCTTGGGTTAAATAGAAGCACAAAGATAAGTAAAATATCGTTACACTAAAAGCACCATTTCAATAGATTTGCAAGTTCAGAAGCGATTGGTTTCAAGATGGAAGATTTGCCAAGTAAATTCAAGTTTATAAGAATATTTATAACTTTGCAGATACAGATAATAATAACAGTTTATGAGTAAACAAAAAGCGGGTGATAAACGAATGGTTTCGATTATGATTGAGCGCTACTGCACCGATCATCACCAACCCAAGGGACTCTGCGAAACGTGTGCAGCCTTAGAGAGGTATGCCCACCAACGCATAGAGCGTTGCCCCTTGGGTGAGAAAAAAACAGTGTGCCAAAAGTGTACGATTCATTGCTACTCGCCTCAAAAGCGAGAAGAGATACGAACGATTATGAGATATTCAGGCAGACGAATCTTGTTTAGGCATCCTATAGCCTCCATACGGCACCTGCTACAGTTGTTTAAATAGCTGTTCGAAGAAGAGCCAAGAAAAGAGTTGCCTAGAGCTACTATCGCTTACAACTCTCGATGTGCAATGGTAGCTGTAGCTTGGTTTGTAGGGGTAACCAACAGTTCGGCAATTTGAATGTGCGAAGGAAGCGATGCAGCAAAATAGACTGTCTCGGCAATATCATCCCCCGTAAGAGGTTGGATACCTTTGTAAACCGAATCCGCTCGCTCTTTATCGCCTCTAAAGCGAACCACCGAGAAATTGGTCTCAACCATACCTGGCTTTATGTTGGTTACTCGCAAGGGTGTATGGACCAAATCAATTCGCAACCCATCCGACAGGGCTTTCACTGCTGCTTTGGTAGCACAATAGACTGCACCACCGGGATAGGCTGCATCGCCTGCAATGGAACCAATATTTATTACATGGCCCCGATTCCGCTCTACCATACCGGGAACCACACAGCGTGTCATGGCAAGAAGTGCACGTATATTGGTATCAATCATTACATCGTACTCATCGAGCGAACCCTCGTGCTCCTTATCGACTCCAAGCACCAATCCTGCATTGTTTACCAACACATCAATTTCACTCCACGCTGCCGGTAGTGCAGCCAAAGCCTCGGCCATGGCCATTCGGTCACGCACATCGAAGGGAAGCAAGTAGACATCGGCTTGGTAAGCAGCCACAAGCTCTTTTTTGAGAGTCTCTAATTTATCTACACTGCGAGCATTGAGTATGACACGCGCACCCTCTTGGGCGAATTTACGGGCACACCCCTCTCCAATGCCTGCCGAAGCACCGGTTATTAAAACAATCTTATTTTTCATCGGTTATAATCTAAGCTATTATTTATCTTTGGTAAAATACTTCTTAAAGAAGAGAATTTGATAATCAATGGCATTTCTCCAATAATTGCCGTCGTGCTGACCCGGACGAATGGTAAAATCGTGCGCAATCTCTTTATCGAC
>JBOFRN010000081.1:0-2498 GCA_051651025.1 Phocaeicola sp. | reverse complement strand
GTATCGCTCGCTTGGTCGAGGGGATGCAGGTAGACGATGTGTTAGCTAGACTCGAAGGTATACGCTGCGGCCGCCGCCAGACCTCTTGTCCCAACGAACTGTGTAAGGCATTGCGTGAAATAGTTGGGTAAAGGATTATTTTACTCAAGTAGTAGGCTACTTCCCCCTAGGGGGAGGTAGCCTATTTTAGTTCGATAGCACTCTTTTACTTATCGGGCCTTTGTTTATTACGCGTTCCCCATTGCTCAATTAATTCTTTAATGCCCTTTCTTCTTTCCTTGTTTTTTGGCCACCTAGCTACCTTATTTGTTGCCTAATTCATTTGCAATAGGCTTTGCAGTAGCTATTGTAGGGCTCAATAGCTAAACAATGTTAAATCAAAGGTGAAAATTGCTGTTTAATGGTGTTGTATAACACAAAAGCGCTACATTTGTAGTGTGTTTTTCATGGTATTAGATTTAAGGTTAATAAGATTGGGTGTCTGGGATAGATACCCTTCTTTTTTTTTATACCTATCCCTCCTCTATATCCCTCTAGCTACTTTAGGCTCACCTGCAAAAGTTGTGGAATGACGTTCTTTTTGTTAATTTTGCTCCTTATAAATTAACTGCGTTTTTAGTATGCTTATTACCCTTTTAGAAAGCCTTCTTCCTGAAGGTATATTGTCCGATTTTAGAGTAACCGATGTTCAAAAAGGCTCTACCTTCTTGGAGATTTATTTGGAGGAGAAGCACGATGCCTCTTGGTTTGCGGGTACCTCTAAGCTTTACTCTAACGGTTTTCATAAATCAATTACATTAAAAGATTTTCCTCTTCGTGACCGTTCTGTTCTTCTGCATGTGCGCCGCCGTCGTTGGATTGATACTTCTACCAACTCTGAGGTGAAGCGCGACTTCTCTTTAGCTGCGAGTGGTACCCGTATGACGCAAGAGTTTGCGTCTTTTTTAAAAGGTATATCTTGATACAACTCCTATAAGCTGTGCCGTTGTTGCTAAACAGTACAAGCTGGATGCAGAACAGCTACAGCGACAATACAAAGAGCATTTAAGTAATTTCAATGCGTGGAAGCAAAAGAGCCATGCCACTGATTACATTCTGTATAAGTCCAATATGGGACCCAATTTAAGCATCGACGAGACCTCTCTTTCCAACGGTGAGCTGTATACAGTACTCACAAATCGCGATAGAAGAACAGGCGATAAGTGTTTAATAGCCATGATAAATGGAACAAAGAGTGATACAATTAGAGAGGTGTTACTGAAGATACCCGAGGTTTCTCGTCGCAAAGTGCGTGAAATAACGGTTGATATGGCTGCCAATATGCATCATGCCATAAAACGATCTTTCCCTAAGGCTGATATTACTGTGGATCGTTTTCATGTACAAAAGCTAGCTTTAGAGGGAGTGCAGAAAATCAGAGTTGACAAGCGTTGGGAAGCTCTTGACTTAGAGAACCAAGGAATGAGTAAAGCTAAAGAGCAGGGAGAGAGCTATAAACCTGAGGAGTTTGAGAATGGTGATACTTTAAAACAGCTCTTGGCGCGTTCTCGGTATTTGCTATTTAAGTCCAGAGAAAAGTGGAATGATGTGCAAAAGCAAAGAGGTAAGATACTTTTTCGACTCTATCCAGAAATAGAACAGGCTTATAATCTAACCCACTCTCTACGCGTAATATTCAATCAAAACTCTCGCAAAGATGTAGCACGAACCAAGTTAGCCCATTGGTACAAAGAGGTAGAAGCATTTATTGCTACCGCAAATCCCACTAAAAACGAACCCAAAAGCAAAAAGAGAAGCAACGATGAAAAAGAGAAGGCAAAGCCGAATCCCTTTCATTCCATACTAAACTCAATTGAATCCTATTCAGATCAAATCTTAAACTTTTTCAACAACCGAGCAACGAACGCATCGGCAGAATGCTTCAATGCAAAACTAAAAAAGTTTAGGGCAGATGTAAGAGGAGTGAATGATGTAGCATTCTTCTTGTATAGAGTGGCGAACATCTATGCAAAGTAAAGGCGTTAACAATTATTCTCCACAACTTTTGCAGGTGAGCCCTTTTTTATACCCCCCTTAAAGCCGACTCCCACCCCAACACTTCGGCCAACTATAGCCAGAACCATCCACCCAAAGACTTCTCATCCAAAAGGATAAAAAAGAGGGCGAAGCTGAGCAAATCAAATGAAAATAAATCCTTCTTGATTGGAAAATTCAGATTTTTCACTAAGTTTGCAAATCAATTAGTTGTCACACAAACCTTTTTACACAAGAGTAGCAGGTTAAGAACCCTATTGATACCAAAACCAAGCTACAACCATAACCCTTTTGCTATTAGATTAACACAAAATAAAAGAATTAGATACTATGAATGGTACACCCCCCTACCCCCTATTCATGAATCAAGCAAATATACTCAGTACTAGTGAAACAACACTACTCTGGTTGACAACCCTCCTACTGCTACTCCTAGTAGCAGTACTATTTTGGCAAATCATAGC
>JBOFRN010000080.1:0-2620 GCA_051651025.1 Phocaeicola sp. | reverse complement strand
ACGCTCTCTTTTGCGAATGTTATTACATTCAACATGGATGAGTATGTGGGTTTACCCGAAGATCACCCTGAGAGCTATCACTCTTTTATGTTCAACAACTTTTTCAACCACATTGATATCAACAAGGATAACATTCATATTTTGAATGGCAATGCTAGCAACCTGGCTATGGAGTGTGCAGAGTACGAAGCTGCTATCGAAGCGGTTGGTGGTATCGACCTGTTTTTAGGTGGTATTGGCCCCGATGGTCACATTGCGTTCAACGAGCCAGGTTCTTCACTTGTATCACGTACCCGTGTAAAGACGTTGACTACCGATACAATTATTGCTAACTCTCGCTTCTTTGATAACGATGTAAACAAAGTTCCTAAGACCGCTTTGACCGTAGGTGTAGGTACGGTTTTGTCTGCTAAAGAGGTTCTTATTATCTGTAACGGTCACAGCAAAGCGCGTGCTTTGCAACAAGCTGTTGAAGGTGGTATCAGCCAAATGTGGACCATCAGTGCTTTGCAAATGCATGCACAAGGTATGATTGTTTGTGACGAAGCTGCTTGCGCCGAACTTAAAGTAGGTACTTACAACTACTTTAAAGATATTGAAAAAGAGAACTTATAATTTAAGACTTCTTCCTATGAGAACCAATTTAAGCTCGCAGATCTCTCTAAATAGAGTTTCTACGAAATATTACAAGCCTTCCAATGCTATTGAACGTTCTGTTTTGACTCAACGTGAGAAGATCTCTACAGATATCTTCGAAAGCATTGACGAAGCAACGACTGTTATTGTTGACGGTATTGTTTCTAAGATTCAAGAGCGCCAACGCGAAGGTAAATTTTGTGTCATTGGTGCCGGTTCTGGTACCTCTGTTCGCCCCATTTACCAAGAGCTTTCTCGCCGCTGCAAAGAGGAGGGTGTTAGTTTCCGCAATGTGATTATTTTTAATCTTTACGAATTCTATCCTTTGACTCCTCAAACGGTTGGTAGTAGCTACTCTCAACTTCAAGAGCAGCTTCTTGACCATGTGGATATCGACAAATTAAATGTCTTTACCTTGGATGGTGCACTTCCTCAAGATGCTTTGTTGGATTACTGTCGCCTTTATGAGCAACGTATCCAAACGTACGGTGGTCTTGATTTAGTTATTATGGGTATTGGTCGTGAAGGCAATATTGCTATGAATGAGCCGGGTTCGCAGTCAAACTCGCAAACACGTTTGATTTTGATCAATGGTACTTCGCGTGCCGAAGCTTGCCACAACCACGCTACCAAGAGCTTCCCTCCTTGTGCTATCAGCATGGGTGTCTCTACCTTACTTGCTGCTAAGAAGATTTACTTAGTTGCTTGGGGAGATGAGAAGATGGATGTTCTTCAAAAAGCAATTGAGGGGCAAGTAACCGATACGCTTCCTGCCTCTTACCTACAAACGCACAACAATGTTTCGGTTTGTATTGATTTGGCAGCTGCCGGTCACCTTACTCGTATTCGTTACCCTTGGTTGGTTACGCAGTGTGAGTGGACGGACAAATTGATTCGTAGCGCGATTGTTTGGTTGTGCTTGCGTTTGGAGAAACCCATCTTGAAGTTAACTAACAAAGATTACAACGAGAATGGTTTGAGCGAATTGTTGGCTTTGTATGGCTCTGCTTACAATGTCAACATCAAGATTTTCAACGATCTTCAACATACCATTACGGGTTGGCCAGGTGGTAAGCCCAATGCCGACGATACGAACCGTCCGGAACGTGCTACACCTTACCCTAAGCGTGTGGTTGTCTTCTCTCCACACCCCGATGACGATGTTATTTCGATGGGAGGTACGCTTCGCCGTTTGGTTCAACAGAACCACGATGTTCATGTGGCTTACCAAACTTCGGGCAACATTGCTGTAGGCGATGAAGAGGTAACTCGTTTTATGCACTTTATCAACGGTTTCAATCAGCTCTTCAATGAAGACAAAGATGAGACGATTAAGGGTAAATACAGCGAATTTAAATCGTTCCTTGCCAATAAGAAAGAGGGTGATTTCGATTCACGCGATCTGCTTACTGTTAAGGGTTTGATTCGTCGTGGCGAGGCTCGTTTGGCTTGTACATACAACGATATTCCACTAACGAAGTGTCACTTCTTAGATCTTCCTTTCTACGAGACTGGTAAGATTGAGAAGAGCCCCATTAGTGCGGCCGATATTGAGATTGTATTGGCTCTTCTTCGTGAGATTCAACCCCATCAAATCTATGTAGCTGGCGATTTGGCCGATCCACACGGCACACACCGTGTTTGTACGGATGCCATTTTTGCTGCTATCGATGTGGAAAAGGAACAAGGAGCGAAGTGGTTGGACGATTGCCGCATTTGGATGTATCGTGGGGCTTGGGCTGAGTGGGAAATTGAGAACATCGAGATGGTTGTTCCCTTTAGCCCCGAAGAGCTTCGTTCAAAACGTCACTCCATCTTGAAGCACCAATCTCAAATGGAGAGTGCTCCTTTCTTGGGTAATGACGATCGTCTTTTCTGGCAACGTAGTGAAGCCCGAAACCAGGGTACTGCCGAGTTGTATCACCAATTAGGTTTGGCATGCTATGAAGCGATGGAAGCATTTGTGGAGTATGTGCCGTTGTAG
>JBOFRN010000079.1:0-1481 GCA_051651025.1 Phocaeicola sp. | reverse complement strand
ACCATAGGGAGCGCTGCTTGTGTTACGTACCCCCATCATCACCAACCAACGGTTACCATCTACATCGCCATTGTAATTTTGGGTATAGTTAAATTTTTGTGCCAATACCGTTTCTGCATGTCCATCGCCTGCATAAGTTTCTACCAAGCGGTATCCCCCTTGTCCATCGCTCTGCCAAGAGGTAGAGGCTGCACGCCACAGGTTTTTATACTCTTCAATCAAGCCATACCCTTCGGCAGGAGCAGCAGCAATAAACTCCTCCAATCCTTGAAGCACTTCACTCTTGGTAACTCCTGCAGGCTCTTTACCGTAGTAACCTGTATAGAACAGATAGACCCTAGCCAAGAGTGCTTTGGCTGCAAAAGGGGTAATTCGACCATCATTTTGAGCTGCATTGCTTTTAGGATAAGCCGATGCAGGAATATTTTGGGCAGCATACTTTAAGTCGCCAATAATTACCTCATATACCTCATCGGGGTTGGCTTGCTCTATATTTCCGCTATTAGGAGCTGTAAGAAGAGGAATATTTCCCCATAAGCGCACCATATCAAAATAGAGTAGCGCACGCAGGGCACGGCACTCACCCATATAGGTTCCTTTGGTTACATCGCCGTTCCAAGCAATCTGTTCTTCACTTACAATCAACTGATTGCATCTATAAACTGCTGCGTAGTAATTGATCCAATCTTGCTCGTAGATATTTAAATCGGAGGAGGACTGTGCTATATCAAAACGGTCAATGGCTTGGTAGTTTCGACCATCGGTATAACCGGTAGCACCGAAACACTCATCGGCCATTACCTGCGAGGCTAAGTAAAAGCCTACACTGGTGTTAGAGGAGGTAACTTGCCAACCATCGTAACACCCCAACAGGGCCCGATAAGCATCGCTCTCTGTTTTATAAAAATTACCGGTCGATGATTCAGTTAGTGATTCTATGTCTAAAAAACTCTCCGAACAAGAGGTAAAGATACCTCCTGATAGAGCAAATGCAACTAGCACGGTTTTTAAATAATTTGTTTTCATTTGTTTCAAGATTCAAGGTTAGAACTTAAGGTTTACACCAAATAAGATAGTACGCGGACGAGGATAGTATCCCAAATCGACTCCCGATACCCAACCATCTGTACCGTAACCAATTTCAGGATCCATACCGTTGTACTTGGTAAAGGTAAAGGCATTCTGTACTTGTGCATAGAAACGAGCCTGACTAATGGCTTTTATACCCAGTAGGTTGACAAAGTCATACCCTACCGTAAGGTTACTAATGCGTAAGAAGCTACCATCGTGTACATACAAGTCAGAGAATTGCCAGTTAATATTGGTATCTGTTACCCGAGGAATAGCGTTTGAGGTACCTTCGCCCGTCCATCGGTCTAAAATCTCGGTTGTATAGTTGGCTACTTTATTGGCATGGTTACGATAGGACTGTACTATTTTGTTGCCTACCATACCCGATGCAATCATCGAAAAGTCAAATC
>JBOFRN010000078.1:0-3476 GCA_051651025.1 Phocaeicola sp. | reverse complement strand
TATAGGCAACAATTCTTCTTAAAGCTGAACTGTCGCCTACATAAAATTTCCTATAGAAACTTTAACCGTATCGTGTTCACCTGTACTAGGTATTTTAACCCATAACTTCTTTTCTGTGAAAAATCCTCTGTTAACTCCTGCATAATAAACTCCATCATCTCCTGTAGGCTCTGTATCGGAAGCGCATATCAACACCCCTTGGTAAAATGGAATGTCTAGAGTAGAAGTACTCTCGATTTGCTGCCAGTTTTTTGTTATTATCATAATATCAACCTCCTTTTTGTTATAGTATAGCATAATGGACGATATAAAAAAAGCTAGGAATTAACCTAGCTTAGATGTTATTTGTTTTTCAATATTTCATTTAGTTCGTCAGCGTATTTTTGGGCCAATCCAGCCACAAATACTGGAGCTCCAACAGTTTCAGCTAGTCTTATTTTATAATGTTTAGTGAATTTTATGAACTCAACTTCGTATAGGTCGTAATTTCTATCTTCTTTGAATATATTGTCCGTTTTAGCTATCATCTCAGCTATAACTTCTTCAACAGTACGCAAAGGCTTGTACTTGAATTTGAATCCCATAGACTTCGCTATTTCTAATATATATTCTAAAGAAGATTTTATTTCTACGTCAACCTTGTACAAAATTTCAGAATTGAAAACTCTCAAGATACTTAAAGTTTTTATTTCTATATCGGCAATAACTTTTTCTGTATCGAACGCCATTACTAACCCTATTCCGTTCTCTAACCCGTCTAATTCCTCTAACTTTCTAACAATTCTTACATCTTCCATTTTATCCTCCTTAACATTCCAATTTTTAGTAGCAAACATACAAGGTGTGCCTTTACAAACAAAGTTTATTCCTGCTATATTGATTGTTGTGTTTTGTGCGTTGAATCCTTCTTCTTTTACTGGTTCGAATAATTCTTTTGGATAAAGTGTTCCTCCTAAAGCGTTCATTTTTATTAGATAGAATTTGCCAATCTCTTGCAACGATTCATAAACTTCACCCAACTTTAAATGTTCGCTGTTTCCAACTTCTTTACATCTTACCTTCATTCCATAACCTCCTAACATTTGATACACCTATTATAATACTTTTATTGTTATAAGTCAATAGGGAAAATAAAAAAAGAGAGAGAAATTAATCTCTCTTATAATATACTGCTTATTCCACTTTTATCTGCAACTACTTTTGCTCCATATGCTACGCAATCCGTCAAATCATCTCTAGAAGTCCCACTTCCAAACTCTAACAACTGATTCTCTAAATATCCTAACCATTCAGCACCTTTAAGATGATAAACTTTCATATTAGCATAGAATATCTGAGCAGTTGTACTTCTCTCTATTTTATCTCCTACTGCTTTTAACTCAACAATAGGTCTACCTTCATTCTTAAACTTCTGTATCAATCCTATTCCTGATTGCTTATCCTCTATAGCTTGGAAATTACACTGCCATTTATTCCAGTACTGAGTGATAACTTTTTCCTGAGTAGGTACATCTATTCTACCATGATAAACATCTAACATAAGTAAATCATTATCAGGAGTTATTACCCATGTGATTATACCTGTTTCATCATTCTCTTGCCCTGTCTTCTGAGCAGTATCTATTGTTTGGAATAACCAACAATCCTTTACTAAATACTGTAATTTACCTGTTTCAGTATGCAAGGTTACAAATACATCATCATACTCGAAGTATTGGAAATAACCCCTATTAAAGTACTCTCCACTATCTACCTGAGGTTTTTGTTTGTACAAACTCCACCAAGTTCTTGGATTCATCTTAAAAGGCTCAAAGTATCTCTCGTCATACATCTGAGGATATAAAGCTTCACCTATTTTCCTTTCAAATGGATCACTAGCTAATTCTTCATCGGTTTCGCATATTGCGGATAAATCACATTTAAGCCATTTTAAATTAGACTCGTTATCATCTATTTTACCTCTTATATCAGAATTATGCCATCTAGTCATGATTAATATTATTATTCCGTTTTGATGTACCCTTGTTAAGTATGTGTCAGTGTATTCGTCCCATATCTTTTCTTGTATAGTTTTTGAGTTTGCTTCTTCTCTGTTTTTTACTAGATCCATTTCTGTTTGTAGTTCGCTAGACTACTCTCTTATTTCTAAGAGTGTCGGACTATATCTTGTGCTTTCGCACCCTACCGTTTCGAGGTCGCTTGACCCCTACTCTACTCCCTTCCATAAAAATGTGGTTTCGATAGTCTCTGCAGGTTATGCATTTTCTTTGTAAATAAATTTAAAACCTTTTAGAATTCCGTTATTATTTTTTATAGCTCTAGTTATATATCCTTGTGGCACACCAACTCTTCTACACCCTTCTGACTCAGAGTAAAACTCTTCCACGACATCATTAGTTTCTATATCTAACTTCAAAATAGCTTTAGATGTTTTATACAATCCATTTCTAAAAGCATGTCTTATATTTTCTAATCTAGTCACTAATTCTAAGTTAGCTAACCTGTTATCTTTAGGATCTCCATTTATATGATTTACCTCTAAACCTTCTAAACTTCCTAAGAAAGTCTCAGCTATCAATCTATGCCATTGAAACCCTTTGGTTTTACCATTCTTACTAAGCCTTAAAGCGCATCTATCCAATATATTATTTCTTCTTCCTGGGTGTAACACAGGTTTTATTATAACTCCTTTTTGATTACAAATTCTAGTTCTTTTACCAGGTAAAGACCTTTCTATAACTCTATCTACCGACCTTATTCTACCCTCAGTACTAGCTTCATACAATCCCTCGTATCCTGGTATTGGTTTCCAAATTTCATTATCCATGTTTTACCTCCTATTTTTGTTATATATATCTATTATAACATTCATAGGTACACATGTCAAAGAAAATGTATCTTCCCTCATGATTGCCATATGCTACTAAGCACTTAGGTTTCCATGATAAAGATAGGTTTTAGTTGAACCATCTGTTCTAAAATCCAACACTAAAAGCTCTGCTCCCTCTCCAGTAGCTCCACCTCTTATAGTTGCTCCCTTAAATCTTCCGTTGCCTATTAACTCCCATTCTGCCTTTTTACCAACATCTTTCTTTATCCTTGCTCCAAATAACATAGAGCTCAATTCCTGTATCTTCTCTCTGTTCTTCTGTCCTGCCTTTTGCACTAAGTTATCTCCATAACTCGTAACAATAGTACTACGCCATGGCTCTTTACCCATAAACCAAGCAGGGAAACTATTTGTTATACAAGTAGACTTTAAATGTCTTGGTGGTACTGAAATAGCTATTCTACTCTTAGTGTCTTTATCTTTGAACAACCCCATTTCCGCTAAAGTTAATATATCACATATTAATTCTATGTGTTTTCCTAATACAAGTGGATTGTTAGCAGTGAATGTCAGTTTAAAATACGTGTAATAGCTCATTCTAGCCACTTCAATACTCGCTTGGTATAAATTGTCCATGTCTTCATCC
>JBOFRN010000077.1:0-1058 GCA_051651025.1 Phocaeicola sp. | reverse complement strand
AAGCACATCGGCATAAAGATCGTCGTAGTTTTGCAATCCATTGGTTTGGCTACCAATAGATGCCGACTTGGCATTGCGGTAGATACCAAAGGGGGAGATACCAAATTTCACCCACGGCTTGCAGGCACGAATGGTATGGTGCAACTCCTTGATCAATACATTCACATTATCACGTCTCCAATCGGCTATGTGGGCATACCCCCTACCATATTGGGCAAAGCTTACTCTATCGGGACACTCCTCGCCCGGATTGGGGTAAGGGTAAAAATAGTCATCCATATGAATAGCATCGACATCGTAACGAGTCACTATATCTTTTACAATCGTTAGTATGTATTCTCTATTCTCGGGCAGAGCCGGGTTGCAATAGAGCTGTCCGTTGTAGCTCACAAAGCGTTCCGGATTTTTATGGTAAGGGTGCTGAGGAGCCAAAGAGGTGGTCCCTTTGGTACGCGCGCGGTAGGGATTAATCCAAGCATGAAACTCCATACCACGTGCATGGCACTGCTCAATCATAAACTGCATAGGGTCCCAATAGGGCGAGGGTGCCTTCCCCTGGGTGCCCGTCAGGAAGCGGCTCCAAGGTTCGTAAGAGGAGGGGTAGAGTGCATCGCACTCGGCTCTTACCTGAAATATAATGGCATTAATGCCCGCCTGTTCCAACTTATCGAGTTGGCCTATAAGCAGCTGCTGCATTTGGGTGGTCGATAGCCCTTGAAATTGTCCATTCACACACTGAATCCACGCTCCCCGAAATTCGCGCTTCGGTACAAATGTTTGGGCACTTACGAGGCAAGTTATACAACAGGCCATCCACAGAAGTAATGCTTTTACTCTCATCTCTTACTACTCTTTTTTAGGTATTTCTTAATCGTTCTACAATTGTTATTGCTAGAATATTCAGCAAACTTACATAAAATTCCTGACTTATACGCTTCGATTGCAAACGTTACCTCTTTTTATAACGAACCGATTGTAGCCCCCTAGGTCGTGAAACCTATAGCTACAAAGAGTATTCCCTCCCCTACTATTTAGCCTAACCCACTAAACTATTCTTT